>NZ_JAFYYT010000023.1 GCF_017549005.1 Ruminococcus sp. | reverse complement strand
TGTGTCAATATTTTTTCTGGCAGATCTCTGATCTGTCTTTTCGTGCTGCCTTTTTTTAATAAATACTATCAGGAGTATGCTCGTTTATTTTCAAACATACTCCTGATTCCTTTTCATTATTCAATTAGCTTAATGACATTACCCTCACGGGGAGCTTTGAACTTATAAAAACTATTACGGGACGTCGAGGACGCCGTCCCCTACTAAGCACTAATCACTAATAACTAAAAAAGGCGTGACACAAGTCACGCCTTTTGATATTATTACTTGTTGAGATTTGCTTCGATCATGTCGAGCTCATCGTAGAGTGCCTGCGGGATATTGCCGCCCTTAGCCTTGATGTCCTCGTCATAGTATCTTCTCATCTCAGCGATCTCCTTCTTCCACTCGTCCTTATTGACTGTGAGGAGCTGCTGGAGTGCAGAAGCGGGAACCTCGTCCTCGATGCCCTTGAGGTTGATGTCCTCAGGCTTAGGAAGGTATCCGATAGGAGTCTCAACAGCGTCAACTTCGCCGTCAACTCTCTTGATGATCCAGTCAAGAACTCTCATGTTCTCGCCGTAGCCGGGCCAGAGGAAGTTGCCCTGGTCGTCTGTTCTGAACCAGTTTACATTGAAGATCTTAGGAGCCTTGCTACCGAGTCTTGCGCCCATTTCGAGCCAGTGTGCCCAGTAGTCGCCAACATTGTAGCCGATGAAAGGCTTCATAGCCATAGGATCGTGACGGAGCACGCCTACTGCGCCTGTAGCAGCAGCTGTTGTCTCGGAAGATACAGCTGATCCGATGTATGTACCGTGTGTCCAGTCGAATGACTGATATACGAGAGGAGCTGTTGATGCACGTCTGCCGCCGAAGATGATAGCAGATACAGGAACACCCTCAGGATTGTTGAACTCAGGAGAAATGCATGGGCAGTTCTGTGCAGGAGCTGTAAATCTTGAGTTGGGGTGAGCAAGCTTCTTGCCCTCAGCTACCCAAGCCTCACCGTCGCACTTGATACCTGTCCACTCTGTAGCGTCCTTAGGCGGATTCTCGTTGAGCTTCTCCCACCATACAGTGTTGTCGCTGTTGTCAAGAGCAACGTTTGTGAAGATAGCGCCGTTCTTTGTGCAAGCGAGAGCATTGTAGTTGGACTTTGCATTTGTTCCGGGAGCAACGCCGAAGAAGCCGTTCTCAGGGTTGATAGCGTAGAGTCTGCCATCCTTGCCGGGCTTCATCCAAGCGATATCGTCGCCGACTGTGAATACCTCATAGCCGTCCTTCTTGTATCCCTCAGGCGGAATGAGCATTGCAAGGTTTGTCTTTCCGCAAGCTGACGGGAAAGCAGCTGTGATATACTTAACTTCGCCGTTTGGCTTCTTGAGACCGAGGATAAGCATATGCTCAGCCATCCATGCCTCGTTCTTGCCCTGGAATGAAGCGATACGGAGTGCAAAGCACTTCTTGCCGAGGAGAACGTTTCCGCCGTAAGCAGAGTTGATAGACCAGATTGTATTTTCCTCAGGGAACTGAACGATGTATCTCTTCTCGGGATCAACGTCAGCCTTTGAGTGGAGACCTCTTACGAAATCGTCGGAAGTATCACCGAGGTTCTCGAAAGCCTGCTTGCCCATACGTGTCATGATGTTCATATTGAGTACAACGTAGATAGAGTCTGTTACCTCTACGCCTACCTTAGCAAGAGGAGAACCGATAGGGCCCATTGAATAAGGGATTACGTACATTGTTCTGCCCTTCATAACGCCCTTGTACATAGGAGTAAGGAGAGCCTTCATCTCATCGGGAGCCATCCAGTTGTTTGTAGGACCTGCACCCTTCTTTTCCTTGGAGCAGATGAATGTTCTGTCCTCAACACGTGCAACGTCGTTAGCACGGGTTCTGTGATAGAGACAATTCGGATACTTCTCGGGATTGAGCTTGTACATTTTGTCCCAGCTGTCATCGGGGAGCGAAGTAACTTCCTCGATAAGTGAGTCGATCTGCTCCTTTGAGCCGTCGATCCATACTACCTTATCAGGCTGGCAGAGAGCAACCATCTCGTCAACCCACTTTAATACGTTGGGATTTTTTGTCAATGACATTGTATAATACCTCCTAAAAGATTATCAGATAATATGCGGAAATAACCTCCGCAAACAGAAAGTCAGTAAAAAACCGAACGTTCCTCAAATACTATTATATCTGTTTTTTGTCAATGTGTCAATAGTCAGTTACGGTATTTTTTAGGAATAGCAATATTACCTAAAGTTATTGCAATTATTGCGGTTCCGGATATTTGCGGAGCAGTATAAAGCGGTAAACCGTAAATGTGATATATAAAAAAACGCACGTTGTTATATTTTTGTCAATAGCACTGTACGATTGATATTTCCGATTGAATGTGATATAATAAATCATAATTTATATTTGTAGGGGACGGCGTCCTCGACGTCCCAATGTAGGGGAGCCCGCCCTCGGGCTCCCGCCAAAATAATTACGTTTCCCCACGGGAGGGCGAGGCGCCCTCCCTTACAAACGGCTAATGGCTAACGGCTTCAAAATTTAACGGCAAAGCCGTTAAATTTTGATTTACATAAGGAGGATCAGATGGAAACAAAGAAAAAGGCAACAAACTGCGAGACCTGCACAAACTACGTATACGACGAGGACTATGAATGCTACGTTTGCATGGTCAATCTTGACGAGGACGAGATGTACCGCTTCTTGCAAGGTACGAACTACGCCTGTCCCTACTACCGCCTCGATGACGAATACGGCGTAGTCCGCCACCAGAACTAATATATGACATGACTTTCGGCAGTACCGTCAGCGCACAGCTCCGCAACTGATGCAGAACCGTTTTCGCACAGCTCCCCAAGTACGGTTATAACTCCGCATTCGGGTGCTATCCCCTGCTTTACAGCCTGTTCGGATATGCCGATGAGCTGCTCGGCGCTGTACTTTTCAAGGAGCTCTCCCCCGTTTTCGCAGTACACAACCTTGCACGAAGGCGAGACCTTCCATTTATTAAGCATATGCCCGAGAAGTTCCCTGCATTCATTGCCGTCCACGATAATGAGCTCGGTATAGCCTGTAAACAGCTCCCTGCCGTTTTTCAGTTCCGCGTCGGACTTAGCCCGGTCTATGTCCGCACCGATGCCCGAAACGGTCTTTTCTTCGCCAAAAAGTGCAAAAACTGCTGCCTTTTCACCGCTCCCCGTCACGGAAGCCGCTCTAAGGTAGCTTTTCTCATGTATCCTGCCTGAAGCGCAGCCTGTGGTGAAGACTGCCGCAAACGCAAGAACTGCCGAAATCAAAGCTTTTTTCATTCATTTTGCTCCTTAAATAATATTTTTACCGTGTTAACTGATTGTTCATATAAATGTGCTAAAAAATCTACATTGTTTCCCCTGAAATATGCTATTATATAAATTGAGAAATTGTAGGGAGGTGAACCAATGAAAATCTCTGACACCTCAGAAGATACTGTTGTGGATGTTGTTGAACAATTCGACTATTCAACGCAGAACGAAGCCTATAATGAGAGCTTCGTCACATGGCGCAGAAAGATAGACAACCCATACGCCTTCAACTTCAGCCGCAACCGTCGTGAAAGCGTTTTCGTAGAGGGAAAAGGCTTTGAAAACAGGTCTTTCGCTGCTGCGGAACAGGATTCGATAAGCAAGATAATGAACGTTACGGGCATAGCGATGCTCATATGGATATTTGTAGACAATCTCGTAAGCCGTCTGGCTGTTGCAGCTTTCGATCTTTTCGGATTTGACATACACACATCTTTTTTCAATAAAGCTCTTTACGGCGGAAGCACAGAGATAATCACCACTCTGATACTCATATCCGTACTGAAAATACTGCTTCCGGCCTACTACCTCAGACGAAAGCTCAGGCTGCCAATGCGCGTTGAGTTCATGACCACGCTCAACCATGCGTCTGATATGTTCGGAGCTATATTCATGGCTCTCTCGGTAAGCGCAATAACAAGTATCCCCAGTATCTACACAAACAGAATGAGAGAGGTATTCGATTACTTCAAGTCCATAAATGCCGACGCTTCTGTATGGGGTCAGGACCAGTTCGTTGTGTACACCGTTTTCGATATAATAGTAGTCACCGTCATCTCGGAGCTTTTCTTCCGCGGCGCAGTATTCGGAGCTCTCAGACAGTTCGGCGACTATTTTGCAGTTATAATCACATCTGTAATGTCGGGACTGCTCGTTCAGGACTTCCTTGAAATGCCTGCGGCTATAATGATATCAGCAGTAGCCTCCATAGGAATGCTGAGGAGCGGCTCAATATTCACCGCCATATTTGTACAGGCAATATTCAAGATGTATCGTCTAGCTCTAGTTCTTACGGACGCAGGCGTAAAGGATTCTCTCCACCTGAGAAGAAACAGCTTTATCCTCATAGTGTTCCTGATAGGAGCTATGGGAGCAAGTATGCTTTACCTGTTAAGAAGACACCAGGAACTCCACAGGATAGCCCACTATAATTCAGAACTCACCATGAAGGAAAGAATGATCGTCGCGTTCAAGGCTTTCCCCGTATCAATTGTTGTGTGCTTCTGCCTGCTTGTGGCTGCCATACAGGTAATAAGTCAGATCATAGGAGATTAAATGGAAAAATATATGCACCGTGCCCTTGTGCTTGCACAGCTCGCATTCGATGAGGGCGAAGTCCCTGTGGGAGCCGTCGTGGTGAAAAAGACCACAGGCGAAATAGTCGGCGAGGGAAGGAATATGCGCGAGAAAGCTAAAAACGCACTTGCTCACGCAGAGCTCATAGCCATAGACCAGGCGTGCAGGACCCTCGGAGGCTGGAGACTTCCCGAATGCGCTATATACGTAACTCTCGAACCCTGCCCCATGTGCTGCGGAGCTATTATCAATTCGCGCATAGACGATGTTTTCTTCGGCGCGTATGACCTGAAAAGCGGCTCTGCCGTTTCCGTGCAGAAGATGTTCGATCTGCCATATAACTACCGCCCCGAGGTAACGGGAGGAGTAATGGAAAAGGAATGCTCGGAGATACTGTCAGAGTTTTTCAGGCAGCTGAGACAGAAAAAATAAAAAACGATCACTTATCCGCTGAGTTTTTCAGCGGATTTTTTGCTGCCGCCGAAACTATCAGCACTGCCGCAGCTGCCGCAGCCCTTGCCATTATCAGCTCCCGTCCCGAAATGAGCAGAGCCGCTCCCAGTATAAGAACTGTCATTGTACAGCTCCTCCATCGGCTGAACTCAGGAAAGATACGCTTCAGCAGGTAAGCTCCCGTCATGACCTGCAGCGTCACGGAAAAAGCTGCAAATGAAATGAATATCACAAGGAAGAGCGAGTCTATCCTCTGCGCTTCAAAGGGCTGCGAGAGCTGTGCCGCCGTTATCACAGGGAACTCCGTAACGCTGACGATACCGCCTGCGACCGCAAGAGAAGTCAGTACGATCACTGCTGTCAGCACAGCCTTTGCTCCGAAATACAAAACAGCCGCACGGCTCCGCTCTCCCCTCGTCTTTTCAAGGAGCACGAAAAAGCTTCCGAGACCGCCGCTTACTGCAAAGCCCCTGGCAAACCCGTAAAAAAATCCCTGCTTTTCGGGGCGGAATAAATTTTCCCAGTCGGCAGTGAAAGCCGCGCTCGCAAAGTCGATGATTATGCACAGCAGTCCTGCCGCCGCAGCTATCACCGCCGCCCGTGAAACCGCCCTCAGCCCCGTTGAAGAGCTGTAAAGGCACACAAGTGCGATAAGACCTGCCGTTAGCAGTCTCCCCCATATGCCGTTCCTGTCCTCGTAGGGGATATATATGACTCCGCTTGTCCGCCACAGCGAAGCAAAAACAGCTCCGCCGCAGAATACCGCGTACAGCAGGTAGATTATATGCTGCCACTTTGCGCTCCTGCCGCCGTGAAGCACGGATATCAGCGATAACAGGAACTGCATGGCAGCAGCCGACAACAGTCCGTACAGCGTCATGAGGGAAATGCTGACGCTCAGGCAGAAAAGCCCGAAAACGTCAGTTATTATCAGCATTGCGGCGAGCTGATACCTTGATATGCTATTCATGGTACTCCTCCACAGTAAATCCCCGGCTCTGCATTTTCTTCACGCTGCTCCGCACGGCAGTATCCCTCATGCCGGAGGCTTTGAACGGTGAAAGAGGCGCAGTATAAGGGAATCCGTAATCCTCAGTAGCGCAGATGTTCACGAGTACTCCGCAGGCAAGAAGGCTTATTCCGAAAAGTCCGAGAGCTCCCCCTGCGATGATGAACGCAAAGCGCAGCACGGTTATCTGCGGATTCAGCTCGGGGACTACCAGTCCGCCAAGAACCGCAAGCGCAGTCATGGTCAGCAGCGGCGTGCTTATCAGTCCCGAGTTTACTGCCGCGTCACCTATGATAAGTCCGCTGATAATGCTGACAGCTCCGCCTACAGGCTTCGGCAGGCGCACTCCTGCCTCACGTATTATCTCATACATCAGCAGTGCAAAAAGAGCTTCCGTAACTATTGACATGGGAGCTTTTTTCTCCGCGTCCACAAGCAGCATGAACAGAGTGCTGTTGAGAAGCTCGGGGTGGTACATGACTATAGACACATAGAACGACGGAAGAAGTACAGCCGCAAGAAAAGCGCCGTATTTCAGCCAGCGTATGAATGTGGAATAATAAGGCTTGAATGCGTAATCGTCAAGGGTCTGGAAGCTCTCGCAGAACAGCCGCGGAACAACTATGGCATAGGGCACTCCGTCAACGAAAAGAGCGGCTCTGCCCTCTATCAGCTTCGAGCACAGCACATCGGGGCGCTCGGTAGTTCCCGCAGAGTCGAATATCTCAAAGCTCCCGTTCTCGAGAAAAGGGCGGAGCTGCCCCGTGGTGAGTACAGCCTCAAGCTCCACGTCGTCAAGGGAGCTTCTTATCTTTTCAATGAGAGATTCCGGCACGCGGTCCTTCATATAGCACAGACAAAGGTCCGTATAGCTCTTGCTGCCCTTTGCAAACAGCTCCATGACAAGCTCGGGACTTTTTATGCGCCTGCGTATCTGCGACATATTCACGCGGACAGTCTCCGTGAAGCCCTCATGAGCGCCCATGATATTGCCCTCTCCCGAGGGCTCATCGACTCCCCTTGCCGCATAGCCCTGCACTCCGAAAGCAAGTCCCGTTGTCATGCCCTCCGCAAGAAGCACCGCAAAGCCAGAGTTCATAAGCCTGAAAAGGGTATCATAGTCGCCGACCTCTGGGCGGTCCGTGGAGAGAAGAAGCTCCTCGTTTATATAGTGAAAAAGCTCCGCCGCGCTGTGCTTTTCGGGGATATCGGTAATGGGCTCGAAGATAAGCTCGGTTATGACAGACGTGGAGACCATGCCCTCGCAGCATAGCAGGGCGCAGTGTATACCGCCTGTAACGAAGCGGTTTATGAGGACGTCCGAGGAGCCCCCCGAAATACGTCGTATCTCATTAATGCTGCTGTCAAGAACCGGCAGAAGTCCGCTTTTTTCCATACATTTCACCTCGGAGGTAGTATGTGCCGTATCTGCATGATTATACCTATAGGGAAAACCGTACCCTGCATATGAAAAAAGGGCGCACACTGTGCGCCCATGCGTAACGCCGGAAACGGCGTCCACAACAATTATTTCTTTATCTTCATTGAGATATCGAAGCACTTGACGGAATGGGTAAGAGCTCCCAGGGAAATGATATCCACACCCGTTTCCGCAACGGAGCGGATATTCTCGGCAGTGACATTTCCCGAAGCCTCCAGCATTGCCCTGCCGTCGGTTATGGCAACCGCCTCCTTCATCTCATCACAGCTCATATTATCGAGCATGATTATCTCCACCTTATTGTCAAGAGCCTCGCGGAGCTCGTCAAGTGTACGTACCTCCACCTCTATCTTTACTGTATGACCTATCTTCTCGCGGAGAGCCGTAACAGCTGCGGTGATACCGCCGTATGCATCAATGTGGTTGTCCTTGAGCATAGCCGCGTCCGAGAGGTTGAAGCGGTGATTCTTTCCGCCTCCCACAGTTACGGCATACTTCTGAATGGCACGAAGTCCCGGGAGAGTTTTTCTTGTATCGGTAACAGCCGCCTTTGTTCCCTTTACAAGCTCAACGCACTTGTTTGTGGCAGTTGCGATACCCGACATATGCTGTAAAAGGTTAAGGGCAGTCCTTTCACCCTTGAGCAGAGTAAGGGTACTTCCCTCAAGCTCTGCGATGATATCGCCCTTCTTAACCTTTGTGCCGTCATTCAGGAGTATCTTAAAGTCCACATCGCCGCCTGCAAGGTCGAAAACGCGCTTTGCCACCTCGATACCGCAGACAACTCCCGTGTCCTTTGCAACGTAGTAAGCGGAGCTCCTGTGCTCGGGGGGGATAAGGTTATCGGCAGCCGCGTCGATGTAGTTTATGTCCTCCATGAGGGCAGTGGTGATTATATTGTCAACATAGCATTGTAAAAGCTTCATATCATATCTTCCTTTCTGATGCAAATCAAAATTTAACGGCTTTGCCGTTAATTTTGAAGCCGTTAGCCATTAGCTAATAGCCTTTAGCCGTTTGTAGGGGGCGATGCCCACATCGCCCCGTCGTTTTTTTATTATACCGCGGGCGGATGATATCCGCCCCTACATCGGGACGCCGAGCTGTGTAGGGGAGCCCGCCCTCGGGCTCCCGCCAAAATAATTACGTTTCCCCACGGGACGTCGAGGACGCCGTCCCCTACAAATATAAATTATGATTTATATCTGGAGTCAATGCACAGGAACTCCTCTAAGGTTAGCCCCGAATCGGCGACCTCCTTTGCAAGCTCCTTTCCGAGGTAGCGGACGTGCCACGATTCGTACTGATATCCCGTTATATCCTCCTTGCCGAGAGGATAGCGTATGATAAATCCGTACCTGACGCAGTTTTCGGCTATCCATTTTGCCTCGGGCGTATTGTTGAACCAGGTGCCTGCATAGTTTATATCCATTGCAAGCCCCGTCTGGTGCTCGGAATGACCTGCCCTTGCGGAATAAGTGTCCGCAGCAGCTTTTCCGTCACGGGCGACGTAATTAGTGTACAGCTGATTCTGATACGAGTACGAACGGAAACCCGAAACGATACTCAGGCTGTATCCAGCCTTTTTCGCGTCAGCCTGCATTTCATTGAAGGCTGCCTGCGCCTCGGGAAGTATGCCGCCCGGAGCGTAGTCCGCAGGCAGGGAATAGGTCTTGTTTGCGATGAGTATGCCGTTCACATAGGTGATACCGCCGCGGACCTCTATCTCCTGACGTGTGAACCTTTCAGCAGTCCCGTCGCTCCATGTCACAGTGAAGTGCATGGAATCATTGACCGTCTTTTTACCTGCCGTGGAGTTCTCCGTACCGCCGAAGCGGAATGTGATGTTTTCACCGTCGGGAGCGTATTCGAAACGGCTCACATCTCCGTTTTTGCCGGTGAGCTTTCCACTGAGACCGTTTATCTCAAAGGTACGCCCCTGAGAAGTCACCCACCTGCCCGTGAGGAACTCCGTGGCTTCTATTTTACTATCGCAGAAGTACCTGAAAGTCTCAGTGCTGCCGTTCTCCCATTTCAGTATGAAGCTGAGCTCGCTGTCCCACGTCACGAACGCGGACATTTCTGCTCTTCCGACTCTGAAAACCATGAGGTCTCCCACATCTTCGACTGTAAAAAACTGTGAACTTCCGCTGTTCGGGTCGACAATGCTGACAGTTCCGCTGTCAAAGCTGAAATAACGCTTCGCGCCGCCGCAGTCCCCTATCCACGTACCAATTGGGAGCTTATCCCTGCTGCGCAGAATAATATCCTGCAAAGCCGGAAGGTCCGCAGAATCAACATTTCCGTCGCCGTTTACGTCGGCGGCTATGGTCTGTGTTTCGTTCAGCCCGTATCTGCCGAGAAGAAAGTTCCTGAAAACCACAACATCGCTGACTGAGACAATGTCATCGCGGTTTAAGTCGCCCTTCAGCATTACCGGCGCGGCAAAAGCGGGATATGCAGCCGGAAAAGCCGCAATACTGCTCAGAACAGCAACAAAGACAGCAGCTTTTTTTATATCAGTCATACATATCCCCTCCTGTCTGAAAAGGCAAAATATTTTTGCCGTTTTTTTACTGCATTACCTCACCGAGAATTATATATGCAACAGTAACTATCGACTTAGCAAGAACGAAATCCGCGTCAACAAGATAACCGCCGTTTATAAGGTCCTCGCGTATCTCCTTT
This sequence comes from Ruminococcus sp., assembly GCF_017549005.1. Lineage (GTDB taxonomy): Bacteria > Bacillota > Clostridia > Oscillospirales > Ruminococcaceae > Ruminococcus. The sequence goes on along the minus strand of NZ_JAFYYT010000023.1, from coordinate 5,117 downwards.
ACGCGCCTGAAGCCCTCTGCTGCCGCTTTCTTGTCGGGGATAACGAAATAGCAGTTCTGAAGTATCTTTCTTGTTTCCGTGCGGACTCCCTTCGGTATCTTCGGACTTCCGATATGGGCGTCGAACTCAGCCTCCTCGAAATCCTTTGGGGCGTCCGCAAGCTTTGAAGCGATATTGTTTGCCGCATGGCGTGAGAACACAAGAGCCTCAAGGAGCGAATTGCTTGCAAGGCGGTTGCTGCCGTGAACTCCCGTATGCGAGCATTCTCCGCAGGCATAGAGATTGGGCAGGCTCGTTTCGGAGTTGTTGTCAACGTCTATGCCGCCCATGAGGTAGTGCTGACACGGGAATATCGGTACAGGCTCCTTTGTAAGGTCATAGCCCTGCTCGAGAAGGTTCTTGTATATCATCGGGAAGCGCTTTTTGAGAAATTCGCTGTCCTTGTAGCTTATATCGAGGTAGAAGTCAGTGGAGTTCTGCTTTCTCGACTCAAGGACGATAGCGTGTGATACAACATCTCTCGGAGCGAGCTCAAGGCGCTCGTCGTAGTTGTGCATGAAGCGCTCCTTCTTGCAGTTGAGGAGGTAAGCTCCCTCGCCGCGTACAGCCTCCGAGATAAGGAAGCACTCGCGTGTGGCGCGGTTGTTGAAGGCTGTGGGGTGGAACTGCACATAGCTGAGATTCTTTATCTTTGCGCCCATTTCATAGGCAAAGGTGATACCGTCGCCTGTTGCGATAGCGGAGTTGGTCGTGAACTGGTAAACTCTTCCGATACCGCCTGTTGCAAGTATCATGAAGTGGCAGTTGCAGGTCTCGTAGCTGTCGTCGGGGAGCTTGAGAAATGCGGAATAACCAGTCTTTGTCTGCTTGACAGCGCACATGATGGTATTTTCCATGATAGTCACGTTGCTGAGCTTCTGAACGTTTTCGAGGAGAGTCGAAGTTATCTCCTTGCCGGTAGCGTCTGCATGGTGGAAGATACGGTGGTGGCTGTGACCGCCCTCGAGTGTGCGGTGATATGTACCGTCGGGGTTCTTGTCGAACTCAACGCCGAGCCTGATGATATTCTCGATATCCTGTGCAGCCTCGCTTACGAGGGTATGAACAGCTTCCACATTATTCTTGAAGCTGCCTGCAATGAGAGTATCGTTCTGGTGATACTGGATATTGTCCGTGGGAGAGTTGTAAACTCCTGCGATACCTCCCTGTGCGAGGGAGGAGTTGCACAGCGGCAGGTCGCGCTTGCAGAGAATGAGTATATTGAGCTCCTTAGGGAGGTTGATAGCCGCGTAAAGTCCTGCTGCTCCGCAGCCTGCTATAATAACATCATAATTTTTCGACATGATAAAGGACCGTCCTTTACATAAAAATCTATACATAGTTATTATAGCACACTTACAGCGGATTGTAAATGATTTTTTGCCTTGTCGTGTGAAGAACAGAGAACTAAGAGCCAAAAACTAAAAAACAGTGCCCGAAGGCACTGTTTCAGCTACTTTTTCTTCCATTTCAGCAGCGCAAAGGCTGTTATTCCCGTCAGGAGCGCGGTCAGCGTAAGCGCCACCCACGTATAATTGAACGGTATATCCTCAGTATTGATACCGTAGAAAGCAAACATGATATTCGGTATCTCAAGTATGATAGTGACGATAGTAAGTCTCCACATGACAGTATTCTGATTATTGGAGATTATCGACGAGAAACCGTCCATCATACTGGACAGGATACCCGAGTAGATACTTGACATCTCTATCGCCTGCTTCATCTCTATGAGCACGTCCTCAAGAAGGTCCTGATCCTCGTCGTAGAGCTTTATTACTCTGCCGCGGAATATCTTCTCGATAGTTGCCTCATTGGCTTTGAGGGATGTGGAAAAGTATACGAGAGACTTCTCCAGCGCAAGGAGCTGCATGAGAAGCTCGTTCTTCATGGCGTCGTGGAGCTCCTGCTCGGCTGCCGATGATATCTTGTCTATCTGTTTCAGGTAAGTAAGGAACAGAGCCGATATCCTCAGAAGCAGCTGCAGCACGAATCTCGTCTTGAAATCGGGGCGGAGATTGCGTATGCCGCCTCTTGTCGCCTCGTTGATTATCTGGGTTTCACGGATCGAGATAGTGAATACGTACTCAGCCGTGACTATTATACCCATAGGCAGGGTATAGAAGTTCTTGGTCTTGTCGTCGTCGATAGCCGAGACAGGCGTATCTATGATAACAAGGGTCTGATCGTCCTCGCGCTCGATACGCGACGACTCCTCCTCATCTATGGAGGACTTTACGAAGCCGCTGTCGAGACCGTAGTCCTCGATGAGCTCCTTTACCTCCTGAGGCGTTGGGTCAACAACGGATACCCAGCAGCCTGCAACGGGAGCGTCGCACTGCGTAAGCACGCCCTTTTCGTAATTATAAAAGTTTATCATGTCGTTCGCCCTCCGCATACTGCGGAAAGACTTGCTCCTTTCACCGAGATTCACTTCGGCAAAAGGACGAGAGCATTATCGTCTGCCGAAGCGTGGAATACTATTCAAATTCCCATAAGGGTCAGAACTCATAATGCACCTCCTGATTCATAATGCAGTATTATTATATCACACTTTCCGTACCGATTACAAGTATTTTTTCAAAAAAATCAGCTGTCAGACATAATGTCTGACAGCTGTGAAATGATTCATATCATTTTAAACTCAGTCCTCGTCGCGCTTTCTTGAACGTGCTGCGAACGAACCTGCTGCTGCAAGGAAGATGACTGCAAATGCAGCTCCCATGCCCTTGACGCCTGTCTTAGGCGAATTGGAAGAGCTCTTTGTAGCAGTTCCGTTGGACTTTGTCGTGGTTGTTGTAGTAGTTGTTGTCGTTGTTGTAGTTGTTGTCGGTTCAGTTGTGGTGGTTGAAGCCTCTGTTGTAGTCGTTCTTGAAACAGAGCTGCTGTCGTCGGTGACTGTTGTTGTAGTAGCAGTCAGCTCCTGACCCTTCTGATCCGTTGTAGTAGTTGTTGTAGTCGTTGATGTAGCTGTTGTCGTGGTCGTTGATGTAGTTGTTGTACTTGTTGTAGTAGTGGTGGTCGTAGTTGTAGTCGTTGTAGTAGTAGTTGTTGTTGTGGAAGTTGTGGTGCTTGTTGTTGTAGATGTAGTTGTAGTTGTGGTTGTTGTAGTCGTTGTGGTCGTGGTAGAAGTTGTTGTGGTTGTCGTGGTTGTAGTAGTCGTTGTGCTTGTTGTAGATGTTGTAGTTGTAGTAGCAGGTGTTGTTGTGGAAGTTGTTGTGCTTGTTGTTGTAGATGTAGTTGTTGAGGTCGTAGTGCTTGTTGTTGTGGTGGTGGTCGTAGTTGTAGTAGATGTAGTAGTCGTCGTTGTTGTGGTCGTAACGATACGCTTATCCGTCATTACGACTGTATCATCAGACTCGCCGCCCTTTACTACCTTGCCGTTCTTTACTGTGAACTCTATGCTTTCTGCCTTTTCATACTCAGCAGGAGCCTGGAGCTCAACAAGGGTATATGTACCGTCCTCAACTGATACAATTGTCTTTTCTGTACCTGAGATCCATACAAGTGCGCTGCCGACGCTGTTTACAGCCTCGCCGTCCTTGCCGACCTCAAGCTGACCGTCCTTGAAGGTGATAGCCTTGCCCTCTGCAGTCTTACCTGTGAGAGTGAGCTTAGCGCCCTTGACCTCGCTGCCTGCAATGTCGTCAACCTTATTGATATTGACCTTTGCAGTTGCAACAGCGGTCGTAGTCGTTGATGTTGCGGTACTTGTTGTTGTGGAAGTTGTAGTGCTTGTTGTGGTAGATGTAGTTGAAGTCGTGGTGCTTGTTGTAGTTGATGTTGTTGAAGTTGTAGTGCTTGTTGTAGTTGATGTTGTCGTTGAAGTTGTAGTGCTTGTTGTGGTAGATGTAGTTGTTGAAGTTGTAGTACTTGTTGTTGATGTAGTTGTTGAAGTTGTGGTGCTTGTTGTTGATGTAGTTGTCGAAGTCGTTGTAGTTGTAGTGGTCGTAGTAGCTGATGTTGTGGTAGTTGTAGTAGTTACAGCTTCCGCATCGCAAACCTCAATGGTGTTGCCGTTCTTGTCAACTACATAATATCCGTTCTCGGCGTCCTTATCATTTTCAGTCTTGAGATCCTTGCCGCTTGCGTCAACGATCCTGCTGTCCTTGATAGTAAATTCAAGCTCGGAGGTAATGATATCATATGTCTTGCCGCCGTCCTCGAACTTGTCGCCTGTTTCCTTGAGCTTGTACTTTCCGTCTGTAAGAGCCTGAACGATCTTTGCAGCGGTTCCCGATACCCATTCGATACCGATCACCTTGTCATTGCTGTCATAAACGTTTATGAATCCACCGTCCTTGTTTGCTTCAAGGATAGGAGCCCAGTCTATATCAGCGTTAGTGATCTGGATAGTAGCTCCTGCGATCTCGTTTTCGCCTGTGATATCGCTCTTGCTTATGCTTACATATGCAGCGTCCTCTACCTTGAAGCTCTTTCCGTCCTCAGATACAGAGGTCCTGCCGTTTGTAACTGTGTCTACCTTTGTTACCTTGCCGTTTTCAACTGTGAATGTGAACTCGGTAACTACTGAATAGCCTGTAGGAGCTGCATTCTCAACCAGTGAGTAAACGCCGTCCCTGAGACCTGTGAGCTTAGCGCTGTTGCCCTCGAACTCGATGGACTTGGCGCCCTTTGCAGCAGTCTTGGCAGCTGCTCCCTCACCGACTGTTACGCCGCCGAGGTCGTTTGTTTCACCCTTAGCGTTGAGTGTGAACTTAGCCTTTCCTGCTGACTCGGGGATAGGTGTTCCGCCGAGTGAGAGCTTGTCGATGGTGATAACTGACTGAGTATCCTCAACTACAAGGTGACCGTTCTCATCAACATAAGCCTTGCCGTCCGTTACGGTGCTTACGTCTGTAACCTTGCCGTCCTTGACTGTGAATGTGAACTTTGTTACAGTTGTGTAGCCGTCGGGAGCTGCTGTCTCTTCGAGACTGTACTTGCCGTCCTTCAGACCGTCGAACTGTGTATTATTACCTGTGAACTTTGTGCTTGTTACTTCGCCCAGAGCTGTGCCGCCGTTTACCTTTACGCCTGCAAGTGTCTTGCCCTCTTCCTCAACTGCGAGTACGAAT
>NZ_JAFYYT010000022.1 GCF_017549005.1 Ruminococcus sp. | reverse complement strand
AGAAAAGAAGCCCGAACCTCCGAAAAAAGAGGCAAAGGCGGAAGAAAAGAAGCCCGAAACTCCCAAAAAAGAGGCAAAGGCGGAAGAAAAGAAGCCCGAACCTCCGAAAAAAGAGGCAAAGGCAGAAGAAAAGAAGCCCGAACCTCCGAAAAAAGAGGCAAAGGCGGAAGAAAAGAAATCCGAAACTCCCAAAAAAGAGACAAAGGCAGAAGAAAAGAAGCCCGAAGCTCCCAAAAAGGAGGAAAAGGCGGAAGAAAAGAAGCCCGAAGTTCCCAAAAAGGAGGAAAAGGCGGAAGAAAAGAAGCCCGAAGCTCCCAAAAAGGAGGAAAAGGCAGAGGAAAAGAAAACTGAGGAGCCGAAAAAGGCTGAAAATAAAGGCGATTACGAGAAATACGGCGACCTTATCCACGATGAAAACATCGAGATTGACGACGTCAACAACATGGCTATCGACAAGAACGGAACTCTCGTAAAGTACGTGGGAACTACCGAGTCCATAACCATTCCCGACAAGGTCAGCGTTATCGGAAAGTATGCATTCCGCGGCAATGAGACCGTAAAACGGATAGTTATGTCGGACAGCGTCCGCACGATAGATAAATTCGCATTCTGTCACTGTTTCAATCTCGAGGAGATAGTTTTCTCGAAGACTCTCGAGTCTATCGGCGAGAATGCTTTCCTGAAGTGCCTTAATCTCAAGGAGCTTAACTTCCCCGAGTCTGTGAAGCGTATAGGCAAGGGTGCTTTCGGACGCTGCAACGGACTTGAAAGCGTGGTTCTCCCTGCGTATCTGCAGAAGATAAGCGACCTGATGTTCTTCTCCTGCAAGCGCCTGAGAAGAATAGTTATATCGGGTTCTGTTGAATCTATAGGTAACGCAGCTTTTTCCGAGTGCTACAGCCTTAAAAAGGTGATTATTTCCGACTCGGTAATATCTATCGGCGAAAGTGCTTTTTCGTGGTGCAGATCTCTCGAGCAGATAACTATTCCGGATACGGTCAAATCCATAAGCAACTGGGCATTTTACGGTTGTCAGAATCTTATGGATCTGAAGATAAGTATGTACACAAAGGACATCAAGGAAGACGCATTCTGCGGCTGCGAGAGCCTTTGTAATATCAATATAAGCGAATTTGACGATGAAAACATACCGCTTGACCTTATAAGAAAGGGTCATAAAGCGACTATAAGGATACTCAAGCAGGTAAACCGTAAAAAAGCCGAGCGTTATGCCCGCGAACACGGTTTCAGCACATTGTTCATATGACAGCAAAACAGGAGCTTTTTAAGCTCCTGTTTTTATATATTATTAAGGGGGGGAATGATGAAAAAAGTCATGTTTTTTCGATAAATCCGCCTGTTTCGGACTTATCCTTTTCGCCGAAGCCGCCGTTCTGACCGCCTTTAAAGCCGCCGGCTCTGCCGCCGAAATTTCCGCGCTCACCGAACTTTTCAGTCGCGCCAGATTCTCCGTCAAAATTGTCGGGCAAGCCCTCAGGAGGTGTAAGATCGCCGTCAGCAAATCCTTCGGGAGGCGTGAAATTACCGTCAGGTCTGCCGCCGAAGCCTCCCATGCCTCCCATACCGCCGTGACCGCCCATCATGGACTGCGGTATCTCGTCGACCTCTTCGCCGTTAACGATGATAGTTCCGCCGTTGAACTCTGCAGAGGTCTCATAGTCGAAGGAGGACATCTGTGCGGTAACGTCGATAGTTCCGCCGTTTACGATTATCCTGCCGTTGGAGTCAACTCCGTCTGTATCGCCCTGACCCATGGTTATTGTGGTCTCGCCGCCGTTGAACTCCACAACGATATCGCAGGCAGAGCTCTTTTGTGAAGCGTTTATTCCGTCGTCAGAGGCGTCGATAGTGATATTTCCGCCGTTTATCTGCACATATGTGGCTTCAATGCCCTCGGAAGAAGTTATACTGAACGTTCCTCCGTCTATCTGAACATAGGTAATTCCCTGTATACCGTCGCTTTTGGCGTTTATGTCAAAGTTTCCGCCTGCGATCCAGATCTGACCGAGAGTGTCGTCGTCGCTGTTTTCACAGTGGAATCCGTCCTTGTTGGTCTTTACTGTGAAGCTTCCGTCATATATTGAAATAGAGTCGTTAGCCTCAAAGGCGTCCTTTGCCGTTGTCATATTATATGTACCGCCTGTTATTTTGAGGTCGTCCTTAGTTGAGATACCGTTTCCGTATGCAGAATATACCGTAAGAGTACCTGTTCCGTTGAGGACGAGGTCTTCCTTTGAGAAGATGACAGCGTCGGTATTGGTATCGCCGTCAGCTGTGAACTCCTTGTTTACCGCAAGTGAACTGCCCTTATCTGTGGTGGTGACGAATACCTTGTCTGCTGAAACTGCATAGATTGCGGGGAAGTCTTCGTTTTCTATCTCAACTCCGTCGAGAACGAGCTGTATTTTAGCGTTTTCGTCCGCATTTATCCTGATAGTGCAGTTTTTTGCACTGCCGCTGATGATATAAACTCCCTCGTCAGTGATATCAATGGTCTTTCCGTCGGAAACAGTTATGCTTTTCGCCTCTGAGGTATCGGCAGTCTGCGAAAGATCACGGTCAGAAAACATATTTACGGTATTTATAACAGCTGCGGAACTGCTCTTTGAAGCTGTTTTTTCTGCCTTTTCAGACTTTGTGCTCTTTTCGGTCACGTCACTTCCGCTCTCTGAAGCTGCTGTGTTTACGGTCTTTTTCAGAAGCTCCTGACTTCCGCTGTTATCCGAACAGCCTGTAAAAGCGCTGAGAGCCATTATAAGTACTGCGAGACCTGCCGCGGTTTTCTTTAAAGTGTTTTTCATAAATACGCACCCTTTCTTATTTTTGGAGTGTGGTTTGTTTCTATGGTTATAATATACACCATTATTTTGTAAATTTAAGAAAGACAGTGTGAAATGAGTCGGAAAGCTTTGTGTGAGAAAACCACGTAATGTGGAATTTCTGACGTGGAATCTGATAAGTCTGTGAAAAAAACTCAGATTTATGCAAAATTTACTATTGACAAAACTATTTTTAAGTGATATAATACATACAAATAAATGCGAAGACAGAGAGAAGTAGCGCAGAAATTCGTTTTCAGAGAGTGCGGGAAAGGTGTGAGCCGCATATCAGAGTCTGTGTGAATAACACTCCCGAGCAGCAAACCGAAAGAGTGTCTGAAGAACAGGGCAGCGTATGTTCTTTAAGGAGCAGCGTATGTTTTTCTTAAAGACTTGAGTAGGGGCGACGTATTCCGCACGTTACAGCGGCTCAAAAGTGATCGCTTTTGCGGTAATTCAGGTGGCACCACGGGTATTGCGCCCCGTCCTGTATTTTCAGGACGGGGCTTTTTGTATTCCTGCTCGTCCTGTGCACATTAAATAATGAAAGGAAAATTATTATGAAGCACATTGATGTCAAGGAGATCATAACCACTAAGGACTATATCGGCAAGGAGGTAACTGTTTGCGGCTGGGTGCGTACATCGCGTAACTCCAAGAGCGTTGCCTTCGTTGAAGTCAACGACGGTACTTCACTCAAGAACATACAGGTCGTAGTTGACAAGGGCGACAGCGACTTCAAGGAGCCGAGAGTCGGTATGTCAGTAAAGGTAACAGGTACCGCTGTTGAGGGAAGAAACGAAACTGTCGAGATAAACGCTGCTCCCGAGGGCATAACTGTACTGGGCGACGCTCCCACGGACTATCCTCTCCAGAAGAAGGGACATACTCTCGAATTCCTCCGTACTATCCCTCACCTCAGAGGCAGAACGAATACATTCAACGCTGTATGGCGTGTACGTTCCGTGCTTGCAGCTGCAATACACGAATACTTCCAGAAGAACAACTACGTTTACGTAAATACTCCCCTTATCACAGGCAGCGACTGTGAGGGCGCAGGTGAAATGTTCCAGGTAACAACTATAGGCTACAGCAAGGACTACAAGAACGAGGAGGAGTACTACGCTGACGACTTCTTCGGCAAGAAGGCAGGACTTTCGGTATCGGGTCAGCTTGAGGGTGAAATGGCTGCAATGGCTATGGGTAAGATCTATACCTTCGGTCCTTCGTTCAGAGCAGAGAACTCCAATACTCCAAAGCACCTTGCCGAGTTCTGGCACATCGAGCCCGAGGTGGCTTTCGCAGAGCTTGACGACGTTATCGAGATAGCTGAGAATATGCTTAAATACGTTATCCGCAAGCTTCTTGATACCTGTCCTGATGATATGAAGTTCTTTGACGCTCATTTTGAAAAGGGACTTATCGCTCGTCTTGAAGAGCTCATCTCCCACGACTTTGCAAGAGTTACCTATACAGAGGCTATCGACCTCCTCAAGAAGTCGGGCGAGAACTTCGTATATCCTGTAGAATGGGGCTGCGACCTTCAGACAGAGCACGAGAGATATCTCTCCGAAAAGGTGTTCAAGAAGGCTGTATTCGTAACAGACTATCCGAAGGAGATAAAGTCCTTCTACATGAAGCAGAACCCCGACGGAAAAACAGTTGCGGCTGTTGACCTCCTTGTTCCCGGAGTCGGCGAGATAATCGGCGGAAGTGAGCGTGAGGCTGATTACGATAAGCTTATTGCTGCTATGAACGAGAGGAAGATGAATCTCGAACTCTACAGCGACTACCTCGACCTGAGAAAGTTCGGTTCGGTACCTCACGGCGGCTTCGGTCTCGGCTTTGAGAGACTTATCATGTATACAACAGGTATGGCAAATATCCGCGACGTAATACTCTTCCCGAGAACAGTCGGCTCTATAAGATAATTTAACGGCTTTGCCGTTAAATTATCCAGCCTTTAGCCATAAGCCATTAGCCTTTAGCTTTTTTGCAGGGGCGGATATTATCCGCCCGGGTAATGGCTGACGGCTTGAAAAGTACAGCACAGAAAACATCAATGGCGCTGTTTTCTGTTCAATTATATCTTAATGTAAAGGAAAGTGATCTATCATGTCAAAAAAGCTGTATATCCCCGAGGGCTATAAGTCAGCTCTCACACTCAGAGAAACTCAGCACGCTATCAAATACATCAAGGACGTATTCCAACAGGCGCTTTCGTTTGCTCTTACTCTTGACAGAGTATCGGCTCCCCTGATCGTTAAAAAGGGAAGCGGTATAAACGACGACCTTAACGGCGTTGAGCGCAAGGTGGACTTCGACATAAAAGAGATCGCCGCAGAAGCAGAGGTAGTTCAGTCACTTGCCAAGTGGAAGCGTATGGCTCTCTACCGCTACGGCTACAACCCGGGCGAGGGCATCTATACAGATATGAACGCTATCCGACGCGACGACGATACTGATAATACACACTCTATCTTTGTTGACCAGTGGGACTGGGAAAAGGTCATCACACGCGATCAGAGAAATATCCACTTCCTCAAGGAAACTGTAAAGTCTGTAGTCAAGGCTATTGCATATACAAAGAGAAAGGTAAGCCTCCGCTATCCTCAGCTTGCAGCTAAGGTCTGCGACGAACCTTACTTCATCACAACTCAGGAGCTTGAGGATATGTATCCCGATAAGACAGGCCATGAGCGCGAGCGCCTTATCACCAAGGAGCACAAGACTGTATTCCTTATGGGTATCGGCGGCAAGCTCGCAAGCGGCGAGAAGCACGACGGAAGAGCTCCCGACTATGACGACTGGTCGCTGAACGGCGATATCCTCTTCTGGGACGAGGTACTTGACGATTCTCTCGAAATATCATCTATGGGTATCCGTGTTGACGCAGAGTCACTGAAAAAGCAGCTGGCTGAGTGCGGCGCTGAGGACAGAATGCAGTACAAGTATCACCAGATGATAGCCGACGGCACACTTCCGCTCACTATCGGCGGCGGTATCGGTCAGTCAAGACTTTGTATGTTCATGCTTGAAAAAGCTCATATCGGCGAGGTACAGTCCTCGATATGGTCTGACGAGATGATAGAGAAGTGCGCTCAGAACGGAATAACACTTCTTTGAGCTCTGAAAATTTCATATTGTAATGTAGTCCGCAGACGGTTTTGTATCGTTTGCGGACTTTCTGTAATTCGGACGTTTTCAAACCACCTTTCTATAAGGGGGCTGAAACCGGGGCATATTAAACGGAAAACCGTTTAATAAGAAAAAAATAATTTTGCAATTCTGCGTTTTACACAAAAATGCATCTTTGAAGTTGTGCAAAAAACAAAGGCTGTCAAAGGCAGCCTTTAATTTGAATATTAGTTCCAGACTAAAATTATGTTTAACCGCGGAGCTCTGCGCCGATAGCGCTGAGAGCCTTCAGAACGCGCTTCATAGCTCCGTCAGCCTGTTCGTCGGTGAGAGTTCCCTCGTGCGAACGCATTGAGATAGAGTATGCGATACTCTTCTTGCCGCTCTTCTTCATATCATCGCTGCGGTAAACGTCGAAGAGAGTTACCTTTTCAAGTATCTTTCCGACTGCGCCCTTGATAGCCTTTTCGAGCTCTGCAACAGGCATATCCTCGTCCACAAGGAGACTGAGGTCACGGGTAGTTGCAGGGAACTTCGGCAGGGGCTGATAGGTTATCTTCTCAGCTGCAGCTGCCATGAGCTCGGGGATATTCAGCTTTGCAACATAGGTCTTTACGCCTATCTCATAGGTCTCCTGTACCTCGGGGTGAACCTCGCCCATAATGCCGAGATGAACGCCGTCCTTGAGAATAACTGCGCTTCTGCCGGGGTGGAGAGCGTACTTCTCGTCGAATACCTCGCAGTCGCCTGCGCGTACATACTCGACGTCATCTATCCTGAGCTCTGCAAGGAGCTGCTCAACCATGCCCTTGAGGGTGTAGAAATCGGACTCGCCGCCGTACATACCTATTGTAAGTCTCTGAGGCTCATCAGGGAGAGAGTAGCTGTACCTGTGCTTCTGCTTGCCGCTGTTTGCAAGAGTATCGCCGTTTATGAAAGGCTTTTCCTCCTGTGCAGGGAGGTACTCCTTAGCTATCTCGAAGAGGCAGGCCTTTTCATTGCGGTTGTTGTAGTTGAATGAGAGCACATCGAGCATCGAGGGGATAGTTGAAGTTCTCATAACGCTGGTGTCCTCGCCGAGAGGGTTAACTATCCTTACTACCTTGCGGAGCTTACTGTCGGCAGGGAGCTTTATCTTGTCGAAGTACTTGGGCGATACGAATGAGTAGGTAGCAATCTCGCAGCCGCCGAGAGCAACTGCCGCGTTTCTCAGTGTGCGGACGAACTTCTGCTCCTCGGTGAACTCTGCTCTTGCTACGCCGCGGAAATCAGTTGAGGGGATATTGTTGTAGCCGTAGATACGTGCAACTTCCTCCGCGATATCAGCCTTGCAGCCGATGTCTATACGGAACGACGGAGCTATCACCTTACCGTTCTCTACCTTGAAGTCAAGGCGCTCGAGGTACTTTATCATGTCAGCCTCGGAGATGTCCGTGCCGAGGAAATTGTTTATCCATTCTGCGCTGAAATCTACTGTAGCCGGAGTCTTGTCGGTGTAGTCGCAGTCGATGACTGTGTTGAGAACTTCGCCTGCGCCGAGTTCCTCAACGAGCTGGAAAGCTCTCTTTAAGCAGGTCATTGAGATAAGTCTGTCAACACCCTTTTCGTAGCGTGAAGAAGCGTCGGATTTGAGGCGGAGAGCCTTTGATGTGCGTCTGACCTGTGTGGGCTCAAAGTACGCGGACTCAAATACAACTGTTGTGGTGTCGTCCATGATACCGCTGTATTCGCCGCCCATGATACCTGCAACTGCAACGGGCTTCTTCTCGTCGGCGATAACCAGCATATCCTCTGTGAGCTCACGCTCAACTCCGTCGAGAGTCATTATCTTCTCGCCGTTCTTAGCGTTGCGGACATTTATATGAGCTCCCTCAACATAACGGAGGTCGAAAGCGTGCATAGGCTGACCGTATTCGAGCATTACGTAGTTTGTGATATCAACGAAGTTGTTGATGGGACGGACGCCGCTTGCACGGAGACGCTCTCTCATCCAGCGGGGTGAGGGACCTATCTTTACGTTCTTTACGATGCCTGCACAGTAGCGCTGGCACTTCTCTGTGTTGTGGATATCTACTTTCAGCATTGAGTTGATATCGCCGTCAACGCCCTTGAACTCGGGAGCCTTTACCTTGAGCTCCGTGCCGTAGGTAGCGGCAGTCTCTCTTGCAAGACCGATAACGCTGAGGCAGTCGGGACGGTTGGAGGTTATCTCGAACTCAACGGAAGTATCGTCAAGACCGATAGCTGTATGGATATCCTCGCCGAGTTTGCAGTCCTCCTCGATGACAAAAACGCCCTCGGGGTCTGCATAGGGGAAGTCGTGAGCTGTGAGACCAAGAGTATCAAGTCCGCAGAACATACCGAAGCTCTCAACTCCGCGCATCTTGCACTTCTTTATACTGCCCTCGGGGAGAACAGCTCCGTCAAGAGCAACGGGAACGAGGTCGCCCTCCTTGACGTTCTTTGCGTTGGTTACTATCTGTATGGGAGCCTCTGCACCGATGTCCACCTGACAAACGAACAGAGCGTCTGCGTTTTCGTGAGGTCCCTTTGAGAGAATCTTACCGACTACTACATTGGAGATATTGCTTCCCTCTTTTTCATAGCACTCTACCTTTGAGCCGCTCATTGTGAGGGCATGGCAGAAATCCTTTATAGGCATATCGGCTTTTACATAGTCGCCGAGCCATTTCATAGATAAATTCATATCTCTAATTCCTTTCGATTAATTATAGCTTTTCCTGTATAAATACAGTACCGTTATTTCTGCATCTGATGTATTCATTCACGGCTTTAAGCAGATACTCCATATCCTCACGGCTGTTGACACAGAATTTATCACTGCCGCCTACATAGCCTATCATAAGAAAACAACCGCTTTTCACACCGGAAGCTCCGTAGCCTGTATTCACCTGTGAGATATTTCTAATGTCCTTTGAAGGATATATCCTCAGTGAATATTCGTTTATCACCCATTCATCAGATATACAGAATTTATTTTTAAAATTAAGTTGACAATTCTGCTTATACTTATCATATTCTGCTCTTGTTGAAAAACCAAGCTTTTTTACCATTTCCGACTTCTTAGAAAGTGTATATATATAAATTGCCAATGCGGTCAGTACAAATATGATAAATATCAATGCTGCACTTTCTTTGGACATAGTTCTTCTATGGTGATACCTTAATGCAGCATCTGAGATCACGCAGACATTATATAGGAATTTCATCAGAACTGCTCTAAAAATCTTACGTCATTCTCGTAGAGGAGACGGAGATCGTTGATATCGTAGCGGCCCATTACCATACGCTCAAGTCCGAGACCGAATGCGAAGCCCGAGTACTCGCTGCTGTCGATACCGCAGTTCTCAAGTACCTTCGGGTGTACCATTCCTGCGCCGAGGAGCTCGATATAGCCCTCGTCCTTACACATTGAGCAGCCCTTTCCGCCGCAGTTGAAGCAGCTTATATCCACCTCGCAGCTGGGCTCGGTGAAGGGGAAGTGGTGAGGACGGAAACGGAGCTTGCAGTCGTTGCCGTAGAGCTTCTTCATGAGCATTTCGAGAGTGCCCTTGAGGTCGCTCATGGTTATGCCCTTGTCAACTACAAGTCCCTCTATCTGGTGGAAGAGGGGGGAGTGTGTGGCGTCAACGGCGTCTGAACGGAAAACTCTTCCGGGAGAGATGATACGGATAGGGGGCTTCTGGTTCTCCATAACGTGTACCTGTACAGAGGAGGTCTGTGTACGGAGAAGTACGGATTCGTCAGTGCCCTCGATGTAGAATGTATCCTGAGTATCTCTTGCAGGGTGATCGGGAGGAAGATTGAGAGCCTCGAATACGTGGTAATCGTCGTCAATCTCGGGACCGTCGGCGATATTGAAGCCCATTCCGATGAATATCTCTCTTATCTCATTCTCCACCTTTGTGAGCGGGTGGAGCTTGCCGAAGGGAGCGTGTTTGCCCGGAAGAGTGATGTCGATCTTTTCCTCTGCAAGCTTTGCAGCCTGTGCGTTTGCTTTCAGTGAAGTAAGCTTGCTGCCGAGAGCCTCTTCAATATCTGCTCTTACCTTGTTTGCGAGCTGACCGATAACGGGTCTTTCTTCTGCGGAGAGCTGTCCCATCTGTTTGAGTATGGCAGTGAGTTCACCCTTTTTTCCGAGGAATTTTATCCTCAGGTCGTCCAGCGCCTTGATCTCGGTGCAGGATTCCAGTTCCTGCTTAGCCAGCGCTTCAATCTTTTCAAGCTGTTCTTTCATTGTTTCACCTCATAATAATGCTTAATCCTTAATGCATAATGCATAACTGCGGTGTCCGCTTCGCGGACAGATCAAAAGAATACTGAAAAAAACATGATCATTGCCTGTGCTTCAATTCTGCGTATTTCTGCACAATGCCGGGGCAATTACCGATAATTATGAATTATGCATTCTGAATTATGAATTAAAAAAAGCCCTGTCCAACAGGACAAGACTTAAACCTTGCTTTTATACCACCCATTGTCAGGAGAGCCGACACTCTCTTGTCTTTAACGCAGACATACGTCGGCAACCTACAACAGCTGAAAACAGCCGCTTCCGTTCCGCCCCTCGTGAGTGAACTTCGGAATGCGTCGTTACGGAGCGCTTTCACCTTTTCGCTCCTCTCTGAAGAAACTCCTGCATTCTTACTCTCTCAGTCATCGGGTTATAAACTTATTATATACGCCGTTTCAGAAAAAATCAAGAGCTTTTTTGAAATTTTTTCCACGGGGGAGATACACTTGTGAAAAAAAGATGAAGCAATTGAAAATTTTGAACGGATTTGTTGCAATCTGACGGAAAATGTGTTATCATATATTTGCATGACCAATAAAAAGGAAACGGAGAATAAAAAATGGATAATTTTGCTGAACAGCTCGTAAAAAAGAACGAAACAAACGCCGATAAGACACGAAGGATAGCAATGCTTATCGTTGGTATACTGTTTACTTTGGCACTTCTGCTCCTTGCGCTTCTGGCGGGACGTCCGCTGGTGATGTTCCTCGGATTTGCACTTGCGGCAGCTTCAGGCTACGGAACTTATCATTTCGTGCAGAACACCTATGTTGAGTACGAATATACATTTACCAACGGCGATCTCGACGTGGACAAGATAATCGCAAAGAAGAAACGCCGTGAAATGCTTTCCACAAGCATAAGACAGTTCACCGACTTCGGCAAATACGAGGACGGTATGGAAGAGTCAGCGGATATGACAGTTATAATGGCTACGGACAATATAGCTTCTCATGAGTATTATGCGGATTTTACCGACGAAACAGTGGGCTCGGCAAGGCTCATATTCGTTCCCGACGAGAGAATGCTCGAGAATATCAGGAAGTTTCTTCCTGCAAAGCTGAGAACAAAGCAGCTGTGATTTAACTGAGTCAATTTTATTTCAGCGTCAAACGCTAAAAGGGGAGGTCATATATATGCAGATCGTTACACCAAAGCAGATGAGCAGACTGGAGGAGCGCTCAGAGAAACTGGGCGTTACCAGGAGACAGCTCATGGAGAATGCAGGCAGGAAGCTTGCCGGGCTCATCGACGGCTATTGCCGCAGTGAAGCAAAGCTGACGCCCGAGGAATGCTCCATAGTGTTCCTTGCAGGTACAGGAAACAACGGCGGCGATTGCTTTGCCGCAGCGGATATCCTTGTCTATAAGGGCTATATGATAACTGTTATCCATATAGGCGGACTTCCGAAATCTCCTCTTGCTCAGGAAATGCTGAGCAGACTGCCGAGAGAACGCATAAGCTTCATCGAGGGCTTCCGCAGCGGAAATGTCGAAGCTGCTATCGAAGCGGCAGAGCTCGATTATATGACCATTCAGCCGAGAAGCGGCGACGGTTCCGATGACAGCCACGACCGCAATCCTCTCGACGATATCCTTTTTGCGGAAAAGCGCAGAATGGGACTTATCAAGGGCGCCATAGTCGGCGCACAGGTGCTTGTGGACGGAGTTTTCGGAACAGGCTTCCACGGACAGCTTGACAAGGACACTATGGGAATATTCGGTATAGGCTCGGGAGCCTACCGTGTTGCAGTAGATGTGCCCAGCGGCGGAAACAGCACTACGGGAACAGCTTCCGCAGGCATATTCAAGGCTGACGAGACTCTTACATTCGGTTTTATCAAGTCGGGAATGTCGCAGTTCCCACTGAAAAAGTTCTGCGGAAAGGTGACTATCGCAGATATAGGCATACCAAGGAGCGCACTTGATATACTTGATGGCGAAAGGAAGTATATCCGTATCGAAAGGAATTTCCTTGCGGCTTATCCTCCCAAGCGCGAAAGGGACGCACACAAGGGCTGCTTCGGAAATGTACTCATTATCGCAGGAAGCTCCTCAATGCGCGGGGCAGCAGCGTTTGCAGCTCTCGGAGCTCTCCGCAGCGGAGCAGGTCTG
Source organism: Ruminococcus sp. (assembly GCF_017549005.1). GTDB lineage: Bacteria > Bacillota > Clostridia > Oscillospirales > Ruminococcaceae > Ruminococcus. Next base: position 51,488 of record NZ_JAFYYT010000022.1, on the reverse strand, counting down.
GTCAGGCTCGCGTCTGTGGAAAAGTGCATAGATACGGTATCTGTGCTGGCTCCCGAGGCTACGTTCATAGAGCTGGAAAGCGACGATTACGGCTTCATGCTCTATGACAGCAGCAGGGAAGTCCTTGCTGAGGCTATGAAAAAGGCGGACGCTGTTGTTATCGGCTGCGGTATGGGAGTGACTCCCGATACCATAGAGCTCACGAAATTTGTGGCTCAGACAGCAGAATGCCCCGTAATTATCGACGCAGATGGAATAAACTGCATTGCAAAGGACATAAATATTCTAATGAAGAAGCAGACAGACATAATCATCACTCCCCATATGGGCGAAATGGCTCGTCTGCTGAATTGCAGCACCGAGATGATAGCCGAAAACAGGCTCATTGCAGCTGAAAAGTACGCGGAGCAGTTCGGCATAACCGTTGTGCTCAAGGGCGCAGGCACTGTCGTAGCTGACAGCCATTCAACAGCTGCAAATCATACGGGCAACGCAGGTATGAGCGTGGGCGGCAGCGGCGATGTCCTCGCAGGCATGATAGGAGCTGCTATCGCGCAGGGCTGCGGAATATTCGACGGAACCTGTGCCGGCGTGTATATGCACGGTCTCGCAGGAGACGCGGCAGCTCAGAAGCTGGGCATGGAGGCTATGCTTCCGCGCGACATCATCGCGAACCTGCCCGACGCTTTCGGCATACTAAGAGAAAAGAAGAATAATATGACCGTATAAGCTGCGGTCGGATGTGAAAATGTATTTTCGATACTTTGATTGGAGCTGGTATTATGAAAAGGATTTTTGCATTCGTACTCACGGCGGCTGCGGCTATATGCCTTACAGCCTGTTCGGTCACAAAAATGGGGAGCTCCTCACGGAAAAACTCCCTGGGCTGCGGCTTTTCCTCTGAGGTGAGCATATCCCTTGACCGCCTTGAAGCGGAGGGTTCGGTAAAGCGCTTCGGAGAGGGCGTGTGGGAGATAGAGTTTTCCGAGCCGAACACCCTCAGCGGCGTTAAGCTGGAGTTCAGCGAGGGAAATGTGGCGGCTTCATACAAGGGACTGAGCTTTTCAGTGCCTCAGTCGGCTGTTCCTGTAAAGGCAATGATGCTGAATCTCATAAAGGCTGTGGACGACAACGCAAAGGCGGAGGAGCTCACAGGGGTGGAAAACGACGGTATGCTCGGTATCAGGGGAAACCTTGACGGCGGCGAGTATATCCTCACCGTTGACGGAAACGGTCTCCTCAGCAGCTTTGAAATGCCGAACAATAAGCTGAAAATGCGGTTTACTGAGGTGAAGACCGTGGAAATATCATCGGAGCAGTCAACAACAGCGGAAACAACGGAAACATCTTCCGGAGCCGAGGCTGTTACAACCATATAAAACAAGAACGGGCGAACGATGTTCGCCCGTTTTTTATGGGTAATAATAGTCGAGGAGCAGCTGAACTACGAGGTTATAGGTCCTTATGCCCTCTTCTCTGCCGTTCATCTTTATATTTGTGTCGAGGAAAGTATCGGTAGCTTCGCTGACTGCTTCTGTGGGAATTATTTCCTTTTCGGCGTTCTCTTCCCAGTAATTCTCGGGGAGAAATCTGTACCAGTCGTTCTGAACTTCTACGGATATTTCGTGACCTGCCGCTGAGTCGTACAATCCGTTCTCCCAGAGAGCGCTGTCCACATATTCAAGGGCTTCGAGGTATCCTGCGTACCTGAACTCCGTGTTATCGCTGCCTGTAGCCGCGACATACGCAAGAAAGTTGGCTTCGTCCTCCTGTATTATGCCTTTCAGGTGTGAAAGCTCGTGGCAGATCGTGAACGGGAGGTTTGTCTTTACCATGTCGTCGTTATAGTTGGCTTCTATGGTGTAGGGGAGGTATATCCCCGTAGTATAGGTCTGGCTCATGAAAAATGAGAACTGTATCGGCTTTGCATCGGGATAGTAGCCGCTGAGCTGGGAATATGTCTCTCCTGCGCGCTTCATGGCTTTTTTTGCTTCAGTCTGAAAGTCGCAGGTGAGTACGAATCTGTTGTGCTCGTCACGGGGGACCTGTTTGGCTAACTCGTTGCACTTTTCGACAAGCATACCGTGGAGCGATATTATCTCCTCGTCAGTGTGCCCGTGAGCGTCGGGAAAATACCTTTCTGCAAGGGGCGTACACTGGTACATGATAAAGCAGTTCATGGTCTCAGTGGTCGTTATATAGCAGAGTAACCAGAGCGTGAGAGCTCCTGCAAAGGCTGCTGTTTTCCTGCGTTTGCCTTTTCTGAATATGAGTAGCAGCAGAAACAGCGGTATACCGACGATAACGACTATAACAGCTCCGAGAGTGAGCATTTCTCCCAGTGAAAAGGGAAGAAGCCCTGTTACGAACGAAACGGCTGTCGATATGTACGGGAAAATATTGTTTACGTAAAAATCAGCAAAGGGGTGACAGAAACGCGCTAAAACGTTGATTAGAACCATTATCGCTATGATAATAAGGGGAATGCTGTACCTTTTTTTCATGGCATTTTCCTCTTTCGGAATGTTTTCTTGCACTTTGTTTTGCCGATAGGGCGTCATTGAGTACACACTAATTATACCACAGAACAGGCTGTAAAGCAATGAAAATACCACAAATGGAGAAATTTGGCAGTTATGCGGCTTGCTCCGCATAAATCCGCGGAAGCCCGAATAGAATTTAAGTATCAATCATGGGAGGTGCGGTCATGCAGGAGAAAACCGTAAAGCAGAATCACAACCTGATACTCGAAAACAGGAAAAGCCTTAGTATTTCAGGAATAACCGACGTTGACAGCTTTGACGAGAAGGAGATAAGCCTTTATACTCAGCTCGGGGAGCTCACCATACAGGGGAGGGAACTCCATATCGACGCCATGAGCGTTGAAACCGGGGATATGACCATAACAGGCGATATATGGGCGCTCATATACGGCGACAGGGACAAGAAGGGGCCGATCTCGGCGCTGGGAAGGCTTTTTCGATGAGGATAGTTCCCGAGACCTACTTCGCCGTCAGCGAGGAGCTGCGGCTTTTCGGGCTTTCCTGCGCTATGGGCGCAGTTGTTGGAGCTGCATTCGACGCCGTGAGGGCGATAAGACTGATACTGCCTCATAACAGGTTCCTTGTCGCTGTTGAGGACGCCGTTTTTCTGCTGCTTTACAGTATGGCGCTGACTGCCTTTGCCGCCGCAGCTGCACGCGGAGACCTGAGGGCATATTTCGTTATCGGCAATATCCTCGGTTTTCTAGTATATTTCGTCACCCTCGGGAGTATAGTGATGAAGACGCTGAGAAAGCTTTTTCTGACCATTGGCACTTGCTTCGGACTGATACTCCGTCCTGTCAGGCTGATTTTTGCACCGTTGTATAAAAAAGTGAATGTTAAATTTGTTAGAAATCTCCAAATTGTCGTTAAACGATTTAAAAAAATAAAAATAGTATTGCTAAAACGTCCGTCAATGTTGTATAATAAAATGGAAAATAAAAAGAGAAAGAACGTGAAAAACGTTGTCGAAAAAAATGAAACATGAGAAGCAGAATAAAAAAGGTCTGTTCAACAGGGGGCTCGTCAAGCTTGCTGCTGTGGCTGCAATAGTCGGCTGCGGCGTTCTCATTGCGTCTACTCAGAAGGACTGCAGGGAAAAGGAAGAGCAGATGAAGCTGATACAGACCAAGATAAATGCTTATGAGACTGAAAATGCCGAGCTGCAGCGCGTTCTTGGCAGCGACGATCTCAACGCTTACATGGAAAAGGTCGCACTTGAGAAGAGAGGCTATGCCTATCCTGACGAGCGCAGATTCTACGACACCACCAGGGACTAATCGGGTCTGCGGAGACAGATCCATAAAAAGGAGTTATAAATAAATATGCAGCTGGAAATTGGTAAGATCTATAACGGCAAGGTCAAGGGAATAACGCAGTACGGCGCTTTTGTCGATATCGAAGGCGGCGGTACGGGTATGGTACATATTTCCGAGATCGCAAATACATATGTCAGCGACATCCGCGAGCACCTCTCCGAGGATCAGGAGGTCAAGGTAAAGGTAATAGGCATAAACGAGGCGGGAAAGGTGAGCCTTTCCATAAAGAAGGCTTCCGAGAACGGCGACGCTCAGCCCCGTCAGAGAAGATTTGACAAGGGTCAGGGCAAGTTCGACAGAAACGGCGAAAAGAGCTTCGATAAAGGCGACAAGGGCGATCACGGCTTCGACAAGGGCGAGAGAAACAGCGAACGTCCCCAGAGAAGCAAACCCGTTGTATGGGAGCCCAAAAAGCCGATCCCTCAGTCGGAAATGACATTCGAGGACATGATGTCGCGCTTCAAGCAGACCAGCGAGGAGCGTATGTGCGACCTGAAGCGCAGTACAGACAGAAAAAACGGTACAAGAAGAAAATAAGGCAGAGCCGTCCGCAGTGACGGCTCTTTTTTACTGCTGAAAATCCGAAAAAATATATTTACATTGCCGCCGAAAAGTGGTATACTAATACTGTATAACGATAAACGCAGGCAGTGCGTCTGCATAAGTTTTTGTGTGTTCAGACGGCTTACGGCTGTCGATGGAGATATATATTATGAGCTATAAAAACCCTGTTCTTGAGGAGAAACCCAATCACGGCCACTATCCTGCGTGTCTGGGAAGGCTCGAGGCGATAACCAAGCAGGGGACATATCTGTTCCTTTATTCGCTGGTTTCGAGCTTCTGCCTTTCGATAATTTCCTTTACAGGCAATCCCCTGCAGGTCATCGGCTGGATACCTATACTTCTCGGTGACAGTGCCGAGGAGCTGACCGTAGGCATGAGCTTCTTTCAGATGTTTCTGTGCTGGTCGCTTGCGGTACTGGGTGTTCTCGGCAGCGGAAAAAAGAAGTTATTCCACGTTATCCTCTTCTGGATATATCTGCTGATGTTCCTTACACCGATATTCCATATGTTCTCGCTTTTTGACGCGTTTACGTTCATAATCGGCGGACTTGGCGTTATATACGGCTACAGGGCTCCGAAAAACTATATGGACTATCAGCAGCTCAGCGAAACAGAGGGCTTTCCCTCGTTCAGCATTATCCTCGCGGAGCACGAAGAAAAGAAGAAGCGGTCGATGGACTTCAACGACTGGTACGACGCAAGGAATAAACAGCGCCGCAACGCCGGTTCTCAGGGGGCTGCGCCTGTAAGTGCTCCCGTTCATACTTCGCCGCCTGCAGCGGCTCCCGTAAGGCAGGAGGTCAAAAAGCATGACCCGACAGAGGGCGTTGCAGGAATGCCCGAGCTCAAGATAAACAAAAATGTGAATATGACCGCTTCTCCCGACAGGTTCAGACCGAAGTCGGGAAAGGCAGGACGTATTTCCGACAGCGGCATGAAATTCAGATAAGGGGGATATAATATGTTTGCAAAGGTATCAAGTCTCGGACTTTTCGGACTGAACGCATTCCCTGTGGACGTTGAGATCGACATAAGCCGCGGTAATCCGCAGTTTGAAGTGGTCGGACTCCCCGATACCGTGGTTAAGGAGAGCCGAGAGCGTATCCGTGCTGCACTTCGTTCGTGCAGCATCAGCTTTCCCGTTGCTTCGGTGATGGTAAACCTTGCCCCTGCCGATACAAAAAAGAGCGGTTCCGTGCATGATATGGCAATATTCATGGCTATCCTGCGCTGAATGAGAATGATAGACGATGTGCTTGAGGGCTGTACGTTCATAGGAGAGATATCCCTCAACGGTGATATACGCCGTATCAACGGAGTTCTCCCTATGGTCATGCTTGCCCGTGAAACAGGTATTAAATCAGTTTTTGTGCCTGCTGACAACGCAAAGGAGGCTTCTGTTATCGACGGAGTTGACATATATGCAGTCAGCAACGCCGAGGAGCTTATCCGCCATTTCAGGAACGAAGAGAAGCTTACTCCCTGCGAGCACTATGTTCCGCCGGAGACTGCATATAACGAAACCCTGGACTTTTCCGACGTAAGGGGACAGCAGTCCGCGAAAAAGGCTTTGGAAATAGCTGCGGCAGGCGGCCACAATGCCCTGCTCATAGGCTCTCCGGGAAGCGGAAAAAGTATGCTCGCAAAGCGTATGCCGTCCATACTTCCGCCCCTGACCTTTGAGGAAGCTCTTGAAACTACAAAAATTCACTCCATTTCCGGATTACTCAACTCAGAAATGCCTATAATAACAAAAAGGCCGTTCCGCGCTCCGCACCATACAATATCCTCGGCTGGGCTTGCAGGCGGCGGAACAGTTCCACACCCGGGAGAGGTGTCCCTTGCTCATAACGGACTGCTGTTTCTGGACGAGCTTGCGGAGTTTGACCGCAAGACCCTGGAGATACTACGTCAGCCGCTGGAGGACAGAAAGGTGACTATTGCCCGCGCCTCGGGAACTGTCACATATCCCTGTACCATTATGCTCATAGGCGCAATGAACCCGTGTCCCTGCGGATATTACGGCCACCCGAAGCGCAGGTGCATATGCCCTAAGAATAAGGTAACGGGCTATCTTTCAAAGATATCGGGACCGTTGCTTGACAGATTCGACCTCCATATCGAGGTCGCTCCCGTGGAGTTCGGCGACCTCTCGTCAAAGGCGAAGGAGGAGAGCTCCGCAGAGATAAGAAAGCGCGTAGTAGCGGCAAGAGCCATACAGGAGGAGCGCTTCAGAGGAACGGGCATAACCTGCAACGCACTGATAACTCCCGATAAATTGCAGGAGTTCTGTCCTATGGACGACGCGGCTGAGTTGCTTATGAAGAGCGTTTTCGACAGGCTCGGACTGAGCGCAAGAGCTTACGACCGCATATTGAAGGTCGCAAGGACTATCGCGGACATAAACGGCTCGGAAGTTATACAGAAAGCTCATGTTGCGGCAGCGGCACAGTTCAGGAGCCTTGACCGCAAGTACTGGTCGGAATAAAGATGGAACGCTTTGCAAGTGAAGGCGCTCCCTGATAATTTCCTGCAAAAAAGAAAGAGATAACAAAGGAGAAACAATGAAATCAGCATTCAAAAAATTACCGTCGGACAAGCACAGTATCGACGGCGGACTGCTTTTTGCAGTCACGCTTTGTGCTGCCATAAGCACACTGCTAATATACTCAATAACCTACAATCATGTACTTGATACCGTTGGCTCAAGTTACTGGAAAACACAGGCATTCTCCATGATAGCAGGCATAGTGGCGGCAGTCGTGATATCGTTCATAGATTACCGCAAACTCGTAAAGCTCTGGGTTGTTTTCGTACCTGTAACGCTTGTGCTGACCGCTCTGACCTTCACGGGCCTCGGTTACAGGCGAGAGGGCGCGGACGACCAGGCGTGGCTGAATCTCGGATTTATACAGTTCCAGCCGTCTGAGGTCCTCAAGCTTGCGTTCATACTTACCTTTGCTCATCACCTTTCCCGTGACGAGGAGGAAATGAACAAGCCCCTGCATATGCTGTTCATCGTGATACACGGCATGATACCGCTTGGTATAGTCGCTATGCAGGGCGACTACGGAACCGCTATCGTTTTCGCCGGAATATTCGCGTTTATGATATGCTCCGCGAAAATATCGTGGAAATACCTTGTAGCTGCTCCGTTCTTCGTTGCGGCAGGACTTATCGGTATGTGGTTCTTTGCACTGAGCGAGTTCCACAAGAAGCGTATCCTCATACTCTTCCACCCGGGAACAGACCCCGAGTATATCGAGTATCAGCAGGATCTGGGACTTGCAGCCCTTAAATCGGGAGGAGTTTTCGGAAAGGGACTCTTCGGCAAGCCCGATGACTATATAACCGTTCCCGAGATACACAACGACTTCATTTTCACCTATGCAGGGCAGGTGTTCGGCTTTATAGGCACCCTCGGAATAATCATCGTTCTTGCCTATGTCTGCCTGAAGATATTCGGCGACAGCCGCGTATGCCGCGATCATCTTGGAAAATTCATATGTATGGGCGCTTTCGGACTGGTTTTCACACATTGTATCATGAATATCGGCATGGTACTGAAAGTTGCGCCTGTTATCGGTGTTCCGCTTCCGTTCCTGAGCGCAGGCGGTACTGCCATGATAAGTATGTACGCCATGATCGGACTTGTTTTAAGCATCTACAGCCACCGCGCCGTGAACTACAACGTGTTCTATGACGAAGAAGACGATGACTAATATCTTTGCTCCTGTTTATCAGGAGCTTTTTTATTGCTTTAATTAATGTCTGCTCAACAACTTAAAATAAAGAAATGTGCAGCGCAAATTCCAAATTTTAAAAGAATTTGCGCTCCCTGAACATAGTTCAGGGCAATAACCGCCTAACGGCGGTTATTGAGTGCACATTAATTATAGCCTTTGTACGATTTTGACTTGACAAATGAGCAGAAATAGAGTAAAATAATAGTAACTACAATCAGATAAAAACAGATACAGCATGGCTGTATCCGATTCAAATTATTGTTTTATGCGAGAGGAGAGTTCAGACATGAAAAAAAGTATTTTTACCGTTATGACGGCAGCTATGTTTGCAGCGGCAAATCTTTCTGCTGTTCCTGCCGACGCAGCTGACAACGGCGGAAGCAGCCGCCCGAAGGTCGATCCTGTTGAGACTGTGACCATCAGCGATCAGAACTGGAACAACAAGGAAGAAAAAGGTGAGCAGAAGGTCACAACTACCACTGCTGCAATTACTACACAGGAACTGACAAGGCTTACAACAACTTCTATAGTTACTCTCTACGGACCGCCCTGGATGTTCACAACAACAACTACCACAATGCCCGTTCTCCTGTACGGACCGCCTCTGACGACTACCACAATAGACAAGGAACTCAATGAAAGTCTCATGAAGCTGAAGGGCGACGTCAACGACGACCAGATAATCGACACGTTTGACGCTATCGCACTCAGAAGAGCTATTCTCTTCGACGAGTACAAGAGCGAGAGGGCAAAGCTCCTCAGCGATATCAATTCCGACGGAAAGATAGACGTTACCGACCTTGTTCTCCTTCACAGGTTCCTCCTCGGAGCTATAAAGGACTTCAAGGAGTATAACTCTTCAGGTCTCAGCAACAAGACCACTACAAAGGATAAGAACAAGTCAACAACAACTACTACTGCTGCGGTTGTAACAACTTCATACGATCCGAGAAGCGATATAGTAGTAACACTTTACGGTATAAAGCCTTCTATCGACAAGATAAAGGAGATTACAGGCAACGCCTTCGATAATATCAAGGAAATGGCAGAAGCTGTTGAAGAAGAGCAGCAAGAGGACAAGTAATATGCTCGACGTCAACATGAAACGCACTCATCTTGAACAGATGAATGACTACCGCAGGTTGCTCATGAAAAAGCCTGAGCTCCGCAACCTTTTCCTCGAGCTCACGCTGCGCTGCAATGAGAGATGTCTCCACTGCGGAAGCCAGTGCGGCGACGTTAGCTCTGAGGAGCTCTCCGTAGAGCAGTACCGTCAGTTCCTTGCACAGCTGAAAGAGGATATGTCCACAGAGGGCAAAATGCTGGATATTACAGGCGGAGAGCCGCTTCTCAGGAAGGACTTCTTCGATATCCTCGGAGCTGCTCATGAGCTCGGCTTTGAGTGGGGAATGACTTCAAACGGCACCCTTATCGACGAATATGTGGCAAAAGAGCTGAAAAGAACGGGAATGAAGACCATTTCCATCAGTATCGACGGTCTTGAAGCGACCCATGATGAGTTCAGAAGGACTCCCGGCGGCTATAAAAAGGCTATGGAGGGCATCGAGAACCTCATAAGGTTAGACTGCTTCGAGCATATACAGGTCACATCGGTCATAACTCACAAGAGCATTACCGAGCTTGACGAGCTTTACAAGATATTCAACGAAATGGATATAGACTCATGGCGAGTTGTAAATATGGAGCCCATGGGACGTGCAAAAACTCACCCTGAGCTTCTCCTCACGGACGACGACTACAGAACGCTCATGGAGTTCATACGCAATAAGAGGATAGCAGGCGAGCCTGTTTCCTACGGCTGCAGCCACTATCTCGGAATGGAGTATGAACGCGAGGTGCGCGACTGGTATTTCCTCTGCACAGCCGGACTTTACACGGCAAGTATCAGTGCAAACGGCGATATAACAGCCTGTCTCGATATTGAGCGCAGACCTGAGTTCGTGCAGGGCAATATACTTCGCGACCGCTTCAGCGAGGTATGGGAGAATAAGTTCAGTGTGTTCCGCCGCGACCTTTCCGACGATAATCCTACCTGCGCCAAGTGCGACCAGAAAGAGTTCTGCCACGGTGATTCCTATCACAGCTGGGACTTCGACAGTCATAAGCCGCAGCTCTGTTTTAAGGATATACTCTTTTAAATCTATGCAGTGATAACGCCCCGGAGCTTTAGCTTCGGGGCGTTTTATGTTATTCATTACGGACGGCAAAGCCGCCCGTAACTTAGTTCTTAGTTCTTAGCTCTTAATCTTAGTTCTTAATGCTGACATTATCAGGTCAGGGTCTCAATGGTCAGTCCGAGTCCGTCCATTGCGGCTTCACTGCCCATAACACAGATATTTCCGAAGCTGCGGAGCTTTTCTGCGGCTTCTCTGAGCTGTTCCGGAGTAACCTCAAGCATACGCTTTTTCTCGGCGGCTCGCTCGGCGCAGGTAATGCCTCTGAACCACAGACCGTCGGCTTTGCGGCTCTTGTTGCCGTCCGACATGAGCGGCTCGTCCTTGGCAATGCTGCTGATTATGTACTGGGTTATATCAGGACTGCCGCTGCAATAATCATTGATGAAATCCGCGGCCTTGCGGTAAATGTCTATAGTTGCGGCAGGTGACGGGTCGCGGAACGAGTAGAAGGACTGCTCGCCCGTTGGAGCCATGAAAGCGCCTGTTCCGTAGGCTCCTCCCTTTACTCTGACCTCGTTCCACAGGTATTCGAGGGAAAGTGCGCGGAAAAGCACGCTGCGGACTGCCTTATCAGCCGAATTATCGGGGAAAGCCATTGCTGAGTAGGATACTCCCGAGGGAATGACGATACCCTGTTTTTCGGGAATATCCAGCTTGAAGCTCATCTCCTCGCAGGCAGGCTTTTCACCCTTTGGCAGGGCGTTCAGGAGCTGCTCAACGGAAGCGGAGCCTGTACTGGTAACACTTGCGACAAGGCGTGAGGTACATATCATGCGGCTGCTGAGGAATTTTATTGTTTCTATGAGCTTTTCGGGAGCTTTTACCGCTTCATGCAGGCGCTTGTAGCCCTCATATCCCGAAACGAGCTCGGAGACTGCGGATTCTGCCGAAAGAGCAGCGCGGACGCGCTCCATAGAGTAGGTGTGACCGTTGGCGATAATGGACTGCTTGAAGTTCTCGTCCGACTGCATGAGAAGCTCGCGGACAGCGTCTGTATCGTCAAAGCTCGTCTCAGTGAGTATCTCGGAAATAAGGTCGAGTGCCGCAGCTGTGTTCTTATCGAGGAAACGTGTGCTCAGTGTGAAGTACGGACAGCATCTGTCCGTAACGCCATTGCGCGAGAAAACGCTTACAGTGCATGATATCTCGCCGAGAGTTCCTGTTATCCTGCGCTGGAGTTCGGCGGCGGAGCTTCTTTTCGTCGGAAGCTCACCGTAAAGCTCGGAAGCGGCTGCAGCTGCAGAGAGCTCGGCTTCGGAGCAGTCGGCAAGGGAAAAATACAGGTTCAGAGCGGTTATGCCCGTATCTGAGGCGGGGTGCCGGAGAACTGTCACACCGTTTACATTTTCGGTATCAGTCTCGAACGGGAGGGGCTTTTCGCCTATCTCGGAAAGAGCCAGGTGGGGCATAGTTGCCAGCTGTTCGGGAGTATCAACGGAGTGCTGCCACTCGTCAAGCTTTTTGTTCTGCTCAACGATCACAGAGCGCTCCTCGCAGGCAAGACCGTCCACAACGGCGGCAATACGCTTTTCTTCGGCTTTTTTCTGCTCCTCGCCGTAAGTTCTTGACGGAAGGAGACAGAGCTCCGCCCTACCGTCCTCATTGAGGAGCCATTCGCTGAGCAACTCCTCAAAATAGCCGCTGTCAGCCTTTTGGCGGAGCGACGCAAACACCTCGCCAAGCTCAAGATAGCACAGCGGATCGCCGCCGTAGAGCCATGCGTTGAGGGCAGAGATATTCCTTGTGAGACCTCTTGGCTCGCCGCCTGCACGGAATCTGAACTCCATGCGGTCGATAGCTGCTGCAAGGAGCTTCCTGTCGATACCGTTTTTGCAGAGCGCGGAAACTGTGGCGCGGACAGTATCTTTCAGCTTTCCGCAGCTTTCCTCGTCTGTGTTGTTTATGGTGAGACAGCCGAAAGGCTGGGAAATACCGTCGCTGAGGTCGAGTGAAACGTCGAGACAAAGCCCCGTATCGAGGACTGCGCGTTTCAGCGGCGCGTCGTTCGAGCCTGTAAGAGCTTCGCCGAGAACAGCTGCAGCGGTGATTTTTTCGCGTTCTTCCCAGCTGCCGAGGATCTTGCCGATAACGTAGTATGTATGAGCGGCTTCGTCCTCGTCCGCGGAAATTTCGTAGTACGACTTTCTGACAGAGGAGGAAATGGGCTTCTGTACGGGGATATCGCTCATGACCTCACGCCTGTCGAAGCGGCAGAGGTACTCGCCGTCGATAAGTTCCAGCACAGCCTCGATATTCACCGGACCGTCGAGGTATATGTAGGAGTTTGACGGGTGGTAGTAGGTCTTATGACCGTCGATGAACTGTTTATAGGTAAGGTCGGTGATAGCCTCGGGAAGTCCGCCGGACTCAAAGCGGTAACAGCTGTCGGGATAGAGAGCGTTCATTATTTCCGACTCCATGCGGCTGTAGACAGATGACATAGCTCCCTTCATCTCGTTGAAAACAACGCCTTTGTACACGGGTTTATCGGACTCGCTCCGCATTTCGATATGCCAGCCCTCCTGATAGAATATGTTGGGATTGTAGTATATGGCAGGGTCGAAAACTGCGTCGAGGTATACCCTTGTGAGGTTCATGAAGTCCGTATCGTTTCTGCTTGAAACGGGGAAAACGGTCTTGTCGGGGTAGGTCATGGCGTTGAGAAAGGTGTTCATGGTACCCTTCATGAGCTCGAGAAATGGTTCCTTTACGGGATATTTCCTGGAGCCGCCGAGTACGGAATGCTCGAGGATATGGAAAATACCCGTATCGTCAGACGGGGGAGTCCTGAAAGCGATGGAGAAGAGCTTGTTCTCGCCGTCGTTTTTAAGCCAGACCAGTCTTGCACCTGTTTTTTCGTGGCTCATTTCGATGAGCTCCGAACCGCAGTCGGGCGCAGGAGCTATCCTTGTGACCTTAAAGCCGTGAATGATATCATTTATATTCATACAGTACCTCCTGTTGTTATCATAGTATAATTATAGCATTTTTCTTATATTTATGCAAGAAAGTTTCACTGATACAACAGCGGGAGGAGGATATTATCCGCCAGTGCCCTACACGATAATCAATATGAAGCATTATTGTAGGGGCTGCTCACTGAAAAACATCAGTTTTTTCTCTGCAATCATTGCTATTATTCGCATAGTATGCTATAATATAGTTTGAACTCATTACACCTTACGAAAGGACAAAGGCAATGGATATAAAAAAGACGGTTATTGCACTTGCGGAAGCTGCCGGAGCTTCGGGCAGCGAAAAATGTGCGGCAGAGCTTGCTCTCTCCATGCTTCGGGAGTACTGCCCCGACGCTGAGATAATAAACGGGAACGTTATCGGACGCTTCGGTGCTCATAAAGAGGGACTTCCTCTCCTTGCACTGGACGCTCATATAGACCAGATAGGCTTCATAGTAACTTATATCACTGGGGAGGGCTTTGTAAAAGTCGGAAATATAGGCGGTATCGACCGCAGACTTCTCCCTGCGCAGCCTGTTGTGATACACGGAAAGCGCGATATAAAAGGCGTTATCTGTTCTGTTCCGCCTCACCTTACAAACGGCGGCAGCGAGGTGCTTGAAATTGACGACGTGGCTATAGATACGGGAATGACAAAGGCTGAGCTTGACGAGCTTGTAAGCGCAGGGGACAGCATTACATTCGACGTGACCTGCCGTGACCTCATCGGCAGCCGTATCACAGGCGGCGCACTTGACGACCGCTGCGGAGTCGCTTCTGTGCTTTATGCGCTGGAGCTGCTCAGGGACAAGGAATTAGCCTACAATGTGGCTGTTGTTTTCTCTTCTCAGGAGGAGGTCGGCGAGCGCGGTGCAAAGACGGGCGCCTTTGAAGTAGACCCCGATATTGCTCTTGCAGTTGACGTGAGCTTTGCCTACGCCATAGGCGAGGACGAGAGCAAGTGCGGATATCTCGGAAAAGGTCCCATGATAGGCATTTCGCCCTCGCTTTCAAGGGAGATAAGCGACGGACTTTTTGCGGCTGCCAGAAAGGCGGATATACCGTATCAGACAGAGGTAATGAGCGGACTTACCTCAACCAATGCCGACCGCTATTCCGTTAACCGCTGCGGTGCAAAGGCTTGTACGGTGTCCATACCACTGAGAAATATGCACACTCCCGTTGAGGTCATAGACCTTGCAGATGTGGAGCTTACAGCAAAGCTGCTTGCTGAATTTATAAAGGAGAGCTGACCATGAAGGAACTTCTTAAAGAGCTGTGTCTTGCAGACGGCGTCTCAGGTGACGAGAGCGCTGTGCGCGAGCTTATAATCAGCAGGATAAAGGATGTCTGCGAGTACAGTGTGGACAACCTCGGCAGTATAATATGCTTCAGAAAGGGAAAGAAAACTCCCGAAAAGAAGCTGATGATATGCGCCCATATGGATGAGGTGGGCTTTATAGTAACGTATATCCGCCCCGACGGCACTCTCAGCTTCGGAAATGTGGGCGGTATCGACCCGTCTGTAGTCATCGGCAGACAGGTAAATGTCGGAAAGGAACATATCATCGGAGTCGTGGGTTCTACGGCTGTCCATAATCTCAGCAAGGAGCAGAGAGAGAAAGCTCCGAAAACTGACAGCCTTTACATAGATATAGGCGCTGCTGACAGGGCGGAAGCCGAAAAGTACGTTTCTCCAGGGGACTGCGCTTATTTTGACTCCGGATTCACAGAGCTGGGCGGCAGCCGCATAAAGTCAAAGGCTCTCGACGACCGTGCAGGCTGCGCTATGATGATAGAGCTTATGCACGAGGAACTCGAATACGATACATATTTTGTTTTCAATGTACAGGAGGAGATAGGTCTCCGCGGTGCAACTGCCTCCGCGTACTCTGTCGCCCCCGACTATGCCATAGTGCTCGAAACTACCACAGCTGCGGATATAGACGGAGCTTCAGGCGCAAAGAAGGTCTGCGAGGTAGGAAAGGGACCTGTCGTATCGTTCATGGACAGGCATACCATGTACGACAAGGAGCTGTACCGCCTTGCCTTTGATATCGCAGGGGAAGAGGGCTTTCCATGCCAGACAAAGACCATGATAGCAGGCGGAAACGACGCAGGAGCTGTTCACATAAGCGGCAGGGGAGTACGTACAATGGCAGTATCGCTGCCGTGCAGATATCTCCATTCCCCGTCGTGCGTCATTGACTATGCAGACCTGGAAAACTCATACAAACTGGTAAAAACTCTCATCGGAAGGATACATGAGATATGATAAAACTTATCGAACACGAGCATGAGCTTGACCGTGAGCTGCTGAACAAGACGCTCTCGGGCAAAAAAATGCTTGCATACATGAGAGCCTACGGCCCTAATTACGAATTCTGCCGTTTCTACAAGATAACCGACGGCATTGGAACGGGCTTCATGTTCATAATCAATTCCACGCTGATAATCTGCGGCGACGGAAAGCTGGAGCCAAATGACGAGATAGACCTGTTTGTCAGCATGAATCTGCCTTTCCGGATCGAGGGCGACCAGAAGATACTGGAGGGTATAACCATTCCCGAGCGCTATCAGGTGCTGAACCGTACTATTTTTGAGCTTATCCCCGATGATACTCCCCTTGAAGCCATCGAGGAGCACGTTGAGTTCAACCCCAGTCTCCCCGACGTATACAAGATACTCAGCGAGGGATTTCCTAATATCGCTGATTTCTCGCTTTGGTACACCGATACCTCACACCGCTGCCGTCACGGTATAAGCAGAGTTTTCACCTACCGTGATTCCACCACAGCTTCGGCGGTATTTGACATCGGCAGCACCGTTCTCATAGGACAGGTGGCTACCAATAAGGCTGCAAGAGGCCGCGGCTACGCCAGGGAGTTTCTCAAATGGCTGGCGAAATTCTTCAACGGTCTCGGAAAAAGAGCATATCTGCTTGCACTTGATGTCAGAGTCAGCTTCTATCAGGAGATAGGTTTCCGTATCGCAGGCCGCGAGATAGTTCTCGAGCGTATAGACATCGAAAAGGAAAGCGCTGCAAAGGGTCGGCTTGAGGAAAGGTGATATCCGCCTATTGAATAATGGTATAATAAACTGTCTTGACTTTTATGTGGATTTGGGGTATAATGTTCAATGAATTTGTATGTAGGAGATGGATATATGAACCCCGAGGTTTACGGAAAATATGAGATAATCGACGCTCATTCCCATATTTTCCCCGAAAAGATAGCCGATACTGCGACGGACAGCATAGGTCAGTTTTACGGTATCCCGATGAACAACAGAGGCTTCAGTGAGAAGCTCATCGAGGCTGGCAGCAGGATAGGCGTAAAGAAATACCTTGTTTGCTCGACAGCCACCACACCGAGACAGACCAGTAATATCAATACATATATAGCAGGAGAGTGCGGAAAGCACAGCTGTTTTTACGGCTTCGGCACTACTCATGCCGATTCCTCAGACCTTGAAGCCGATATTGACCAGATACTTTCTCTCGGACTTCACGGAGTAAAGCTTCACCCGGATTTTCAGAAGTTCAACGCTGATTCGCCCGAGGCTTTCAGGATATATGAGCTCATGGAGGGAAGGCTTCCCCTGCTCATACACTGCGGCGACGCAAGGTACGATTATTCCGCCCCCGAGCGAATAAAGCGTATCCACGACAACTTCCCGAAGCTGAAGATCCTTGCCGCACATCTCGGCGGTTATCAGCAGTGGGACGCGGCAGAAAAGGTGCTTCCGGGGCTTGAGAACGTAAGATTTGACGTCAGCAGCTCACTTGCATTCCTTACTCCCGAAAGAGCCGCAGGAATTATAAGAAAATATGGTATCGAGAACTGTTTCTTCGGTTCGGATTTTCCTATGTGGAGCCACGAGGACGAGCTCATGCGCTTCCTGAAGCTCGGCTTTACGGAAAAGGAAAACCAGATGATACTTGCAGACAACTTCAAGGAATTTCTTGAACTCAGATGAGCGTTAACGGGACATTTTGTCCCGTTTTTCTTTGAAAAGGAGATTTTTATGGTAAAAGACATAGTAAGGGACGAAGCAGTGCTCGCAATTAAGTCGGAGCCTGCCACAAAAGCCGATATGCAGACAGTCCGCGACCTTCTCGACACTGTAAAGGCAAACGAGGAGCGATGTGTGGGTATGGCTGCCAATATGATAGGCGTTCATAAGACCATACTCGTTGCACTTATCGGCGACGAGTACATTGCAATGATAAACCCGAAGATAGTTGACAGGTCAAAGGAGACCTATGATACAGAGGAGGGCTGCCTTTCACTGAACGGAGTCCGTCAGGCAACACGTCATCGTATAATAACCGTGGAATACATGGATAAAAAGTTCAAACGCCGCCGCGATATATTCCGCGACTTTGAAGCTGAGATAATACAGCATGAGATAGACCATTTCAGCGGTATCATCATCTGAAATCACGCAATGCTCCGGGCTGTCATATAATATACCGAGGGAGGGAGACTTCCCTCCCTTAATACGGCGGTATATCCGCCATATGGAGGAATGTATATGGCAACTTTCTATAATCAGGCTACTCTTTCCTACAACGGAACAGTAGCAAGCTCAAATATAACATCCGGCGAGATACTCGAGGTGCTTTCTGTTGAAAAGAGCGCTGTTTCCGACAGCTACTCACAGGGCAGCGAGAACGTCTATATGATAAGCATAGTGAACACAGGCTCTGTCTGCTACAACGGACTCACCGTCACAGACAACCTCGGAGCGTACAGCTTCGGCGAGGACGAAACTTCGGCAGTTCCGCTGACCTATCAGGAAGGCACCCTTGCGTACTATGTAAACGGCGTTCAGCAGGCAGCTCCGACGATAACCTCTTTTTCGCCCCTTACCGTTACAGGTATAAACGTACCTGCAGGCGGCAATGCAATGCTGGCCTATGCAGCTGAAGCGAACAGTTTTGCACCTATGGGCGACGACGCTGAGATCGTGAATACAGTTACCGTCAGCGGCACAGGATTTGAGCCCATAACAGCTTCGGAAACTGTTCCCTACAGCGACGAGATAGACCTTGCTATCAGCAAGTCGCTCAGTCCTGCGGCTGTCGAGGAGAACGGCGAGGTGACCTACACCTTTATTATCCAGAATTTCGGAACAGTCCCTGCGGAAGCCGCTGATAACGTTATTTTCAGTGATACCTTCACACCTGCCCTCAGCGGACTTACTGCAGAGTTCAACGGTACTCCATGGGTATCCGGCACAAACTACGCCTACGACCCTGATACGGGAGTTTTCACCAGTCTCGACGGTCAGGTGACAGTACCCGCGGCACAGTTCTCGCAGACCGCAAGAACAGGCGAATGGACTGCACAGGCAGGCGTAAGCACCCTTGTTATCAAGGGCAGACTTGCTTGATAAAGCCGTCAGCCTTTAGCCATTAGCTGTCAGGGAGCGGCTTTGCCGCTCCGATGAAAAAATGGGACACGAAAGTGTCCCATTTCTTATACCTCGAAGCCCCCGGCGCGGAAGTTGTCTATGAGCTGCCCCAGTATTTCGGCATTCGTAGCCGATACAGAGTGGAGAAGGAGTATCTCTCCGCCGTGCGCTGCGTCGGTGAGCTTTCTGAGCCCCTCGGCAGGGTCAGGCTGACAGTTGGTATTCCAGTCCACATAGGCGCTGCTCCAGAAAAGTGTCTTGTAGCCGCAGTTTTTCGCGGTCTCCAGTGCCTGTTCGGAGTATTCTCCGCAGGGACAGCGGAAGTACTGCATCTGATAGCCGTAATTGTTCATTACATAGTCGTGCAGCGACATTATCTCTTTCTTTGCGTCCTCATCACAGAGAGTCGGCAGACTTGCATGGGTCATGCCGTGATTTCCGAGGATATGTCCCTCGTTTATCATACGCTTTACAAGAGCGCTCTCCGTTTTTGCGTAAGGACCTGTCAGAAAGAATATCGCCTGTACGTTCTTTTCCCTGAGAGTATCGAGTATCCTGGCGGTATAGCCGTTTTCGTAGCCCTGATCAAAGGTGATGATTATTCGTTTATCGTCCCCCGACAGGGCGAAGGCATCAAGGTCGCCGAATCGGCTGTTGAACTGCACTGCGTCAACGGGTCGGTTTTTCTCATCGACAGCCGTTCCCTGACCGTAGCCGATCTTCGTGCTGTCGGCAGCGTAAACTGCCGTGCATGGCAGAACAGCCGCAGTCAGCAATGCAGCGGAAGCGTTTATTTTCATAAGCATTTACCTCTGATTGTTTTGCGGATCGCTCCGCAAATATATTATTAACACGAAAAAGCGAAAAAAACATGGCTTTTTTTGCATTTTTCGCATTTTTCCGCATATTGATTAATGAGGTGATGTTATGGAAAACGAAGAAGTCTGCGAAGAAACGGATAGCGAAAGCACAGAGGCACTCATGGAGGAGTACGAAAGAAAGCGCAGGAACAGAGCGGACGACGTTATCGCGGCACAGGCAGTGATATGTATACTTCTCGCCCTGCTTTTTATCGGCGGCAGCATTTTCCGCCCAGAGCTCACGGGAGAGGTCCTTGAGATAGTGCGGAGCCTTGCGTCGGACAGCTCCGAAGTCATTCCGAATCCAATAGATATTATATCGGGATATTTTGATAAGCTTTAGGGTAAAAGGCTGTGCAGTCCGCATTTATTTCTCGTTTTTCGTGTTCAATGCGCTTATCTTCATGCTCCGTGACAGCCGGCTCATGCTTGCGTTTTATACTGCCTGTGCCGTACACGAATCCGGACACATCATCGCTCTGCTCACCTGTGGAGGCCGGGTGAATGCTGTGGAGCTGAGCGGCGCAGGGATTTGCATAATAATGCGGAAAGGCGGCATAGTCCCTGTGAAAAACAGCCTTTTCGTGCTGCTTTCGGGACCTGCCGCCAATATTATCGTATTTTTAATAGTGAAGCTTTCAGGCTGCGGAGGAGATTTCCCCCTCATCGACCTTATGGCAGCCGTCTACAATATGCTGCCCTACCGCAGTCTCGACGGAGGAGCTGTAATAGCTCTTCTGACTGAAGGCACGGCGTCTGAGCGTGCCGTCAATGCTTTACTGAATGCCGTAAAGCTCACTCTTGTAATATGTGCAGCTGCTGCGGCATATCTGTGCGGTGCAGCCGCAGTGCCGCTGCTGATAGCTTCAGTCGCGCTTTTTATAGGCGATATCCGCAGATAGCTCACTCGGCATGAGCGGCGATACGGTATATCGTAGCGATATCCTGTGCGGAAAGATGAACGAATCCGCCTGTCTTGCCGTCGCCGATACCGAGCTTTTCAACGAGCTGCGGTATATCCTCTTCCTTTGCACCGAGCTCCCTAAAGTTTATCGGCATACCGATACTGCGGAGGAAACCGCGGAAGCACTGTATTCCCTCAAGAGCGGTCTCGTCGGGATTCTCGAAGTTCATCTGACATCCCCATACTCTTACCGCCATCTGAGCGAAGCGCATAACATTGTGCTTGTAGACAAATTCCATCCACGCAGGCATAACGACCGCAAGTCCTGCACCGTGAGCACAGTCGTACAGAGCCGAGAGTTCATGCTCTATGCGGTGGCTGTTCCAGTCCTGACTTCTGCCGACTCCGACAATATCGTTGTGAGCAACTGTACCTGCCCACATGATGTTTGCTCTTGCCTCGTAGTTGTCGGGCTGAGCGATAACACGGGGAGTTTCCTTTATCATGGTGAGGAGAACAGCTTCGCAGAGGCGGTCTGTTATCTCTACCTCGTGGGTATTTGTGAAATAGCGCTCGAAAACGTGAGCCATTATATCCGTAGCTCCGCAGGCTGTCTGATATGCAGGGAGCGAACAGGTGAGCTCAGGGTCGAGTATGGAGAAGCGGGGACGAAGCTTGTCCGAGCCCACATCACGCTTTAAGCTGCCCTCTTCCTTTGTAACTACGGAAGCTCCCGAACCCTCGCTGCCTGCCGCAGCGATAGTGAGGATAGTACCTATGGGAAGAGCGTTCTCAACTTCCTTGCCTGTACCGTAGAAGTCCCAGAAATCGCCGTCATACGGTACTCCGAGAGCGATAGCCTTTGAGGAGTCTATACATGAGCCGCCGCCGACCGACAGTATGAAATCGACCTTTTCATCGCGGCAGAGCTGTATTCCCTTATAAATAAGCGTATCACGGGGATTTGGCTGAACTCCGCCAAGCTCGGTAAACTCGATACCGCACTCGCTGAGGGAATTCCTTACCTTTGTGATAAGTCCCGATTTTACGGCAGAGCCTGAGCCATAGTGTATGAGCACCTTTGTTCCGCCGTATTTTTTTACCATTTCTCCTGCCTTTGTTTCTGTGTCCCTTCCGAAAACGAACTCAGTGGGGCTGTAAAACTGAAAATTATCCATTATGTATCCTCCCTTGTTATATTTTTATATTATTCATAGCATTTACTACCTTATCGCACCAGCGGTCGAACTCTTCATCGTCCGTCTGACATTCCTCATGAGAAAGAATGTACCTGACAGTGTTCCTGATGCCACGGTCTGCACGGACAGTCGCCGTAAATCCCGGAACTGCGCGTTTTATCTTCGAGTTGTCGAATATTACCGTATGAGCCTTGTCGCCCAGGAGAGTTCCCTCAAAATCATAGGGACCTATGGCGTTCAGCACCGATGACGGCACATAGCAGGCTTTGAGCTCAACTCCCAGCTCATCGGCGATTATCGAGTATATCTGATTCCATGTGACGCTTTCGTCAGATGTGATATGGAAAGCCTGTCCGATAGCGTGGATATTTCCCACCAGCCCTGCATAAGCCTTTGCGAAATCGCTGTTGTGGGTTATCGTCCACAGGGAAGTTCCGTCGCCGTGTATTATCACGGGCTTTCCCTCCATTATGCGCTTTACCACCTGCCAGCTGCCCTTGTCGCCGTGAACTCCGAGCGGCACCGACCTTTCGTCGTAGGTGTGGCTGGGACGGACGATAGTGATCGGGAAGCCGTTTTCGCGGTACTGCTTCATGAGGTATTCCTCGCAGGCTATCTTATCCCGTGAGTACTGCCAGTGGGGATTGGAAAGCGGTGTGCTCTCCGTGATAACGCAGTCCGCAAGGGGCTTCTGATAAGCGGAAGCGGAGCTTATATAGATGTACTGCTTTGTTTTGCCGCTGAAAAGTCTGAAATCACGTTCGACCTGTGACGGAACGAAGCCAATGAACTCACCGACACAGTCAAAGCTCATATCCGCAAGCTTCTTTGCAGCGTCTGCCTCGTCCGAGATATCGCATTGTATAGTTCTTACGTTTTCCGGAAGATCATCGTTACGGCAGCCTCGGTTGAGGAGTATGACCTCATGTCCCTGCCGAGCAAGGAGCTTCGTAACAGCCATACTGATAGTTCCTGTGCCGCCGACGAGTAGTATCTTCATGTTTTTGTTCACCTCTTACTGAAATATTTGTATAATGCTCTGTAAAACTGTTGGTTTTATTATAACATATTTCAGCTTATAAAGCAATATCTGAAATAACGAAAAGTGATAAATATATTGTTTCTTATTTAAATTCTTGCACATAAAAAAAGCGAGTGACAAAAAATCACTCGCTTTAAAAACATATATATCAGTCATAAGCGCCTGAAAGCTGACGGCTTTTATTCCTCAGGTTCCTTTATTTCGCCCACTATCGGCACGGGATCAATGCCCTGACGTGTGTAATAGTCCGAAAGTGCAGCGCGGACTGCCTGTTCGGCAAGGACTGAACAGTGTATCTTTACCGCAGGGAGACCGTCGAGAGCTTCAACTACTGCCTGGTTTGTCAGCTTGAGAGCGTCGTCGATGGACTTGCCCTTGATGAGCTCGGTAGCCATTGAAGATGTGGCAACTGCCGCACCGCAGCCGAAGGTCTTGAACTTCACGTCTGTGATAGTGTTATCGTCGATCTTGAGGTACATTTTCATGATATCGCCGCACTTGGCGTTTCCTATTTCTCCGATGCCGTCTGCGTCCTCAATTTCGCCGACGTTGCGCGGATTTGAAAAATGGTCGAGGACCTTTTCGCTGTATAACATAATTTTACTCCTTTATTCGTACTTTTCGCCCTTCATCATCTTCTCCCACACAGGAGACATATCGCGGAGGTGCTTCACAACTTTCGGTATGACCTCGAGGATATAGTCGATATCCTCGTCGGTGATATCATCTTCGATAGAAAGCCTCAGCGAGCCGTGAGCGACTTCGTGCTTCAGACCTATTGAGAGCAGAACGTGTGACGGGTCAAGAGAGCCCGATGTGCAGGCTGAACCCGATGAAGCGCAGATACCGTTCATGTCCAGCATGAGCAGCAGCGACTCTCCCTCTATGCCCTCAAAAGAGATATTGACATTGCCTGGGAGACGCTTGTCCCTGTCGCCGTTGAGACGAGTGTAAGGGAGCTTCAGGATATTGTCGATGAGTTTGTTCCTGCGCGGGATTATGACTGCGTTCTTCTCGGCAATATTGCGAGTTGCAGCTTCAATAGCGACTCCGAGACCAACTATTGCAGGAACATTCTCCGTGCCTGCGCGCTTGCCGCGCTCCTGACCGCCACCGTGTATAAGATTCGGCAGTACAAGTCCCTTTCGGATATAAAGGGCTCCGATACCCTTCTGACCGTGTATCTTGTGTCCCGAGAGCGAAAGCATATCAATGCCCTGCTTGTGGACGTCGATATCCACATGACCCACAGCTTGAACTGCGTCAGTGTGAAAAAGTACGCCCTTTTCGCTGCATATAGCAGCAATTTCGTCTATTGGCTGGATAGTGCCTATTTCGTTGTTGGCGTACATGACAGTCACAAGAGCTGTATCCTCGCGGATAGCCTTGCGTATGTCCTCAGGGTCGATGAGACCCTTGTCGCTTACGGGGATATATGTTACCTCAAAGCCGTGCTTTTCGAGATATTCCGTAGTATGGAGCACTGCATGGTGTTCAAATACAGAGGTTATTATGTGTTTTTTGCCCTTTTTGGCCATAAGCTCCGCTGTACCCTTGATAGCCCAGTTATCAGCCTCCGAGCCGCAGCTTGTAAAGAATATCTCACGCGGCTCTGCGCCCAGCGCCTTTGCCACCTTTTCGCGGGCGTTCTCAACAGCTCTCTGTGCGTCGCGTCCCAGCTTGTAAATGCTCGAAGCATTGCCGTAGCCCTCGCGGAAGTAGGGGAGCATAGCCTCCAGGACTTCCTCCGAGACCGCCGTAGTTGCGGCATTATCGGCATATATGAACCTTTTTTCCATATTATTCTCCTTATTTATATTTAACCTATCGAATAAGTATATTATATCACTGCTTTCCTGTAATTGCAACTCCTGTTAACCATGTGAAACACAGGCCGGTCGAGTGATTAGTGAATAGTGATTAAATATTAGCAGGGACGCCATTTGGGCGTCCCTATTGCTCACTGACGAAGTCCATGACTTAGCTCTTCATTATATCTCATAGTAATCAAGTCCGTACTGCTCCGCATAGCGATGAGCCTTTGCCTCGTTTGCGGCGAGGTATTCGCCGCCGTATTTATAGCAGGCAACAAGCACCTCAGCGGCTTCCATATCGCCGTCGGCAGCAGCCTTGCCGAAGTATTTTGCAGCAATTGCAAAGTTCTTGAACGTTCCCGTACCGTTGGTATAGCAGTACCCCAGCTCTTTTTCGGCAGCAGTGTGGTGCTGTTCTGCGGCAAGCTCCAGCATTTCCTTTGCGGTCACCGGGTCCTGCGGAGCTCCTGTTCCGTTGAGGAGACACCACCCGTAGGAGTACTGTCCGTCGGGATCGCCCTGTTCAGCAGCCTGTTTGAACCATTTTACGGCTTCTTCCTGATCTTTCGGGACTCCGTAGCCGTTGAAAAGGCATTCGCCGTAATTGTACTGAGCCTTTGCGTGGCTCTGTTCAGCAGCCTGCTTGTAGTATTTAGCTGCAAGTCCCTGATCCTTAGCCGTTCCCTCGCCGCGCATACAGCAGCCCGCAAGGTTGTTGAGAGCGTCGAGGTCTCCGTTTTTAGCGGCTTCGTTGAACATCATAACAGCCGTTATCTTGTCCTGCGGCACGCCTATCCCCGACAGATAACAGCAGGCAACGTTGTACTGAGCTGCGGAGTTTCCCTGCTGAGCCGCGAGTTTCAGCCAGTAAATGGCTTTTTCACTGTCCTGCTCGACTCCAACGCCCCTGAGGTACATATTTCCAAGCTTGAACTGCGCCTCTGCGTCACCGTTCTGGGCGCTTTTCAGCAGTCCGTCGGAGGTCCCGGCGCTTGCGGAGATACCATAGCGCTCGGAAAAATGCTTTGCTTTGGCCCTGTTTACAGGGAAACCTGTTCCGCCGACGGTATAGCAGCGGATAAGAGCCTTCTGCGAGTCGTAATCTCCCTGTTCTGCGGCAAGCTCGTAATACTTTGCCGCCATTCTGATATTTCGGTCAGCACCCTGTCCGAGGTAATAGCAGTCCGCCAGCTTTTTCTGTGAGCTGCAATCACCGCGGTCGGCGGAAAGAGCGTACCATTTCACAGCCTTTGCGTAGTCCTGTTTAATGCCTCTTCCGTAGAAAAAGCGCTCCGCAAGATTGAAACAGGCGTCATTGTCGCCGCCCTGTGCGCGGCGGAAGAGATCTTCAATGAGAGAGTTTGAGGAGCTGCTCCCCGCAGATGACACGGACGAAGCTTCGGGAGCGCTGCTTCTCAGCTTCCAGCCGAGAGAAGCGGCGATACTCTGGGTGACTAGCTCCGCCTTTTCGGCGTTGAGGTACTCGCTTATCTCCGCAGCAGCGCGCTGAACAGTTTCATCGGCGCTTTTGCTGCCCGAAAGAACGGCTTCGTTCTCGCGTATGAACATAACGCCGATGTCCTCGCTGAGCGCGACGAAAAATGCCTTGTTCTCCTTGGAAAGCTTCGGTGCAAAGTCCGAAAATGCCGAGCAGAATTTCTTATGGTCGGAAAGTATATCAATGCCGAAGTGATCTATGACTTTTTTTACGGCGTCAGTTGTTTCGTTCAGTAATTTGTTGTCCATAAAGGAGAGCCTCCGTGGTTTGTTGTATCAGCTCTGACTGAGCAGTGACGGGCTGACAGGCTGGTTTATCAGCTGTAAACGCTCATTCAGATCGTTGAGGAGCTGTCTTTCCAGCTCGCGCTCGGTAGCAAGCCCGGAATTGGAATCCAGTGCCTTGAAGCCTGCGTCCACCATTTGCTGAGCGCTGATGAAATCCCGTCTTATATTGAAGAAATAGTAGGCGAGAACGCGCTTTGCATTGGCGTCCTTGTCGCTTTTTATAACATCTCCCAGCCTTTTGAGCAGCATATCCGTGAGAGAGATATTCGGCTCTATCTCTGAGAAAAAGAATATCAGCCAGTAATAGCTGCCCGTATCCTGTACGAAGTATTCCCTGTCCATGAGAAAATTCATCGCCTGGTGCGAGGGACCGCGCATACCGTCATAATTCCCGACTGCTGCAAGGTAGCCCATATATATCTGATAGTACAGCAGCCGCTCGGTCTTTGTGGGGTTCTTGTAGCCAAGCTCTTCAACGGGCTTCATATCGAGGGAAGCGAAGCTCTCCCCCTGCCTCAGCCTTTTGAGAAGAGTATTTATGTATCCGCCCAGCCTTTTCATGAGCACAAGGTTGGTATACAGATAGATACCCAGCGAAAACAGGGCGTGGAACACCATTCCTGCGGCGAAAGATACTATAAGCAGGTTGAGCATATTCAATGCTCCTTTTGCGAAAACTCCGCGGAACAGCAGGCATATGAGACCTGCAGCTGTGAATTTTGCGATAACTGTTACCAGCTGCAGCATATCCGCTTTTTTGTCGCTGAAGCTCTCAACAGGCTTGCGGCTGTCAAAGCGCACGTCATACTGTATGATAGGGCTCAGCTTATGGAACGTTTTCGTCCATTTGTTGTCTGAGATCGTAAATTCCAGACCGAAAAAAGAGATAGTGGTGACTCTCATGCCAAAAAACGGGGCAAATATGAGATTTGCCGCAAGACCGACAAGTTCTGTGGCTAAAACTGCAATAAGGAGAAAACCTGTGGCACAAACAGATATTTTTTCGAGTATAGACATAAAAACTCTCCTTTGCTTTTTTTAGCAGAAAAGGGCGGTATTACCGCCCCTCTCATCTGTAGATATCCATATACGTCAGGAGCTCGGCGTGCATAACAGTTGAATAAGAAAGGTACCATCTTCCGTCAAGCTCAACAAATCCGCAGCTGTTGCCGAGGAAGTCGTGCTCCTCATTTCCGTCCTTGTAGTAGACATAGCCGCAGCCCGAAGCGTTTGTAAAGTGTGTGCCGAGTTGCTTATTGAAGTCCTTAAGCTCGTTTTCGCCTGTTGCCTTCAGAGTCTGCTCTGCTACAGAGGTAGTCCACTGCTCAGGCGGAACGCTTGACTTTTCGGACATAATGGAATGAATCCTTTTGATAGAATCATTTATAGCGCTTATGACTTTTGAGCGCTTGAACATTACCTGAGCGTTCTTTCCCTCGAGGAGGTCGGACTGCTCGGTGTCAAGATAAGCGTGATAGCCTTCGATCTCGTCCTCACAGAACATATCGTAGACGGCGTTTGGGTCTCCGCGCAGATAAGCGTCGTAGTAAGCCCTTGCCGCGTCTATGCAGGTATCAAAGCCCTTTTTCGGAGCTTCTGTTTCCTTTTGTTCTGTTGTGACGGTGGTAACTGTGGTAGTTTCGGCTGCCGCAGTCGTTTCAGCCGCAGTAGTGCTGACAGTTGTCTCAGCAGAAGTAACAGCGGCAGGTTCCGTTGATACGGCAGAAGTTGTGGCAGCTTTATTCTCTTCAGTCGATACAGAGGATATCGCGGCAGTGGAAGAAGCCGTGGCAGATACGTCGGACCTGCCTCCCTCCGACTGCTTTTTTTCGCATCCCCATGCGGCAGTAACTGCCGATAAAACTGCAAAAACTGTGATGATTCGGGTCAAGAGCTTCATATGATTCTCCTTATATTACATAATACATTATAATATTATAGCTCTAAAACCCGTTTTCGTCAATAGTCTTTTTTCTTTCCGCAGACCTTGCACACCTTTGAGATGAGCTTGAAGTCGCCGCCGCAGTGCATACACTTTCCTGCAGTCTTTCGGCTTGCGACCACAGTTTCGTAGTACGCAGGGAAGTTTGAAGCGTTCTCGGCGAGGTTCGGCCAGTTTATGGTCAGAAGGTTCGGGCAGTTGTTGAAGCCGCCGTTTACCTTTTTTACGGACGCAGGGATACGTATGCTCTCGAGGTTCTCGCAGCCGCTGAAATCGCCTATGGAAGTAGTTCCGGCAGGTATCTCGACAGCTCTCAGACCTGTGCAGCCGCTGAAGCCGTCAACACTGAGGACTCCTGCAGGTATCTCGATATTCCTGAGAGATGTGCAGTTCTGGAATGCGAACGCACCGATATTCTTTATGGTACGGGGGATACCGACCACTGACAGAGAGGTGCAGTTGGCAAATGTACACTCCTGGATATGGGTAACTCCCTCGGGAATATTGATCTTTTCAAGCTTTTCACAGCCCGAAAAGGCGTATTTGCCGATCTGTGAGACATATTTTGTTATCTCGATATCCGTGAGCTTCTTACAGCCCGAAAAGGCAAATGCTCCGATCTCGCCTATAGGCTCGCAGAGTTCCACAGAGGTGAGCTCTGTACAGTCCGCAAACAGGGCGTCGGAAATGGCGTGGAGATGAGGCGGAAGAACAACGCTCCTGAGCGATGAACAGCCTCTGAATGCCCATATATCAATGGAAACTATGCTCTCAGGGAAATTTATCTCCTCAAGAGCCGTGCAGCCGCGGAAAGCGTAGCCGCCTATGACCTCCACCTTATCGTGGAACGTGATATGCTTCAAGGTGGTATTGTTCTCGAAAACGTGGTTGGCTATTTTACGCACCTCTCCCGGGATAGTAACGTCCTCGGAGCTCCCCTTGTACGCGGTCAGAACGCCGTCCTGAACTTCAAAATCGCTGCTCTGCTTCTTGACAGCCTTGACCTTTTTAGCCACTTCCCTATGCTGTGACTTGTACTTGTTCACAGCCTTGCTTACGATGAATGGAGTGCTGCAGTGCGGACACACCCAGGCGTCCTTGTTCTTATCGACTTCAACAGTTTTTCCGCAGTTAGTGCATATTGCGTTGGTAAATGCCATATTATCCCCCCTGAATATGTCATATTTTATATAATAATTGTACCACTTGTTGCTGTAATTGTCAATAAATTCAAAGCAAAACTCACAAAATACACAGAGGGATTTACTGCTAATTGTACGAACTGCACACAGCGTTAGACCTTAGCCTTTAGCCGTTAGGGACGCTCGCGGATTACTGTATGGACCGGTGCCTGCCTCAGCCTAAGGACCCGGACGCCGGGGACGTCGTTCCCGGCGCTGGTAACAGAAAACTCCCGAAGAAGCTGCTGCTCCTCCGGGAGTTGGTAAACTATTAAAGCATTGAAGCTCTCAGCTCTTCGCCGCTGAGCTTTGAAAGATATGCAGGAGCAATATCGAAAGCTGTCTTGCAGCCTGTAGCTCCCTCTGCCCTGAGTCTTGCAAGGGCTCTTGCGTAGCAGATGAGCACGCTTGCCGTGAATTCGGGATTAGATTCAAGTTTGAGTGAATACTCTATCATCTGATGAGTCTTCTCGCCGTCGCCTGTGAGACCGCTTCTCATTACGAAGCCGCCGTGAGGCATTTTGTTGTGCTTTGCGTTGAACTCCTCTTCGCTGATGAAGTTTACAGTTGTATCGTACTGGTCAAAGTAGTTCTTCATTGTCTTGATATCGTTCTCGATCTTTGCAAGATCAGCGCCCTCCTCGGGAACTACCCAGCACTCCCTGACGTGCTTCTGACGGGTAGTGAGCTCCGGCTGACTGCCGCTGCGGACAGCTTCCATAGCCGACTCTACGGGGATAGTATACTGTATGCCCTTCTTAACGCCCTCAACACGGCGGATAGCGTCGGAATGTCCCTGGCTTACGCCCTTGCCCCAGAATGTGTAGCTCTTGCCGTTGGGGAGTATGGACTCAGCATAGAGTCTGTTGAGCGAGAAGAGACCCGGATCCCAGCCCAGTGAAATGAATGCGAGATGACCGCTCTCCTTTGCAGCCTTGTCAACGTTTGCGAAGTGCTCGGGGATCCTTGCGTGAGTATCGAAGCTGTCGATAACGTTGAAGAGCTTAGCCATTGCGGGAGTCTGCTTGGGAAGGTCAGTAGCGCTTCCTCCGCAGATTATCATAACGTCTATGTCATTTGCCATTTTCTCGGCGTCGTCTATCTTGAAAACCTTAGCGCCTGCTGTGAGGGGCTTTACTGTGGACGGATCACGGCGTGTGAAAATACCTGCGAGCTCCATATCGTCGTTCTGACGGATAGCCAGTTCAACGCCTCTGCCGAGGTTGCCGTATCCTGCGATACCGATTCTAACTTTTTCCATATGGAAATACCTCCTTGTAATTGCTGTGCTCGCCATTGAACACAGTTTAAAAACATTATAGCACCTTTTTTTAGAGTTGTAAAGCTTTAAATCAAAATTTAGCTATGTTAAATTTTGATTAGTTTAGAGTTAAGAGTAAATGAGTTCGCTTCGCTCACATTATTAAATAATGTTGCCGCAGGCGCCACCATAACTTTCAACTCTCAATTCTCTACTTCATATTTTTGCTCTGCAAAATTATGATTTTCGCCTTTTTTTCGCCTTATGTCTGAGCAGCACAAGTCCCGTGAGCGCAGCAGCCTTTGCGGCAGTTTTTGCAACGGTCTTAGGGTCGATCTTTGTGCGGATATCCTGCGGTACTTCCTCTGAGACCGCAAGATTGCCCTTGCCTGCGGCTTTTACTGAGCCGCCCTCGATATGTATGCCGTGGAAATCCTTTTTGAATTCCATTATTATTCCTCCCTTATGGGCTCTGCAATGAGGAATTTTATCTTCTTTCCCTCATCGGAGAACATCTTTTCATGCTCTGTTACAAAGTTTTCATACGGACTTTCTGCATGAAGGTCATAGGTTTTGTACTTTATCCTGAAACCTGCCTCCTCGAAGTATTCAAAGGACTCTTCAAAGAGCTCGTCGTCGTCGGTTTTGAACCACAGCTCCCCTCGGAGGAACTTCCTGTAGTTCACAAGCTGACGGGTGTGGGTGAGGCGGCGCTTTTTGTGCTTTGCTTTCGGCCACGGGTTGCAGAAGTTGATGTATATGCGGTCGGCGCGGTCGTTCTCGTCCCATGCCAGTTCAAGGCGCTCGATATTCTGTATAGCTATGCGGACATTGTCGGGAGAAGCTCCCTTTTCCTCGTAGGCAGCTTCAAGCTTGCGCTTTGCGAGGACGAGCATTTCGTTCTTGATATCCATAGCTATGAAGTTCACCTCGGGGTGAGCGGGAGCAGCCTGCGATATGAAGCCGCCCTTTCCGCAGCCGAGCTCCACATAGAGGGGCTTGTCAGGGTCGGGGAAGAGCTCTCTCCAGTGACCTATCTGCTTCTGTGGTTCATGTATATAAAAGGGACAAGCCTCCAGCTCGGGCTTTGCCCATGGTTTGTGTCGAATTCTCATTTTTTACCTCCGTGATCGTACTGATTTACATTATAACATATTAATATTGATAATTCAAGCGTTTGGAGAGCTAAGAATGAAGAACTAAGAACTAAGAGCTAAGAACGCGGTGAGCCTACATATTCGGATTATAATTATAAGGTGGTTTCAGGTAAATTTACAAGTCATGACAGTGGGTATGAATTTACATTTTGTAATGACAGCCTTGACCGTTTTGAAATTTCATGGATTCCATAATAAATACACAGCGCGGCAAGGGCAATACCTGCCGCGTTTTTTTCGGGCAGATAATATCCGCCCCTACTTAGTTCTTAGCTCTGCGAAGTCCAAATTAGTAAATAAATAAAATAATATGAAATCACTGGACAAGAGTTCCCGAATGTGATATAATAGATGTGTTAATTGGAAACTACCCTTTAAATCGATCCCGTGAGGTCGGCAAGGCGCGTTCGCAAGTACTGAATATAACTATAACCATAGCTATAACTGTAAGTATGCTCCCTGCCATGCGGGGAGCATTTTTTGTTGCTGAAAGGAGACAGTGTATGGAGTCAAAGCGTGTGATAATGGACGATAAGGCTGTACAGCGAGCTATCGCCCGTATCTCCTACGAGATAATCGAGCGCAATAAAGGCACTGAGGATCTCTGCATAGTCGGTATCCTTTCAAGAGGAGTACCTATCGGAAGGCGTATAGCCGCAAAGCTCTCGGAGCTTGAAAAGAATACCGTTCCATTCGGTTCGCTGGATATAACTCCCTACCGCGACGACAGCAAACCGGCAGGGGATAACGAGCGGACTGAGATACCCTTTGACATCACCGACAAGAATATCGTCATCGTTGACGACGTTATATTTACGGGAAGAAGCTCCCGCGCAGCCATAGACGCGCTGATAAAGCGGGGCAGACCACGCTCCATACAGCTTGCGGTGCTTATCGACCGCGGTCACAGGGAGCTCCCAATACGTGCGGATTATGTGGGAAAGAATCTTCCGACTTCACACAGCGAGGTCGTAAGGGTCTCCGTTGAGGAAATAGACGGCAGCGACGGAGTAGCGATATACTGAAATATACTTACCAACAGAAAGCGAGGAATCTATGTCATCTATCCTGATAAAGAATATCCGTGCAGTCGATAACGTAACGGATATAACAGCAGACGTATTCATAAACAACGGAAAAATAGAAAAGCTCGGCAGTAATATCACAGAAGCGGCAGATACGGTCATAGACGGAACGGGACTTGTACTCATGCCGTCCCTGTTCGATATGCACGTACATCTCCGCGACCCGGGCTTCACCCATAAAGAGGACGTACTTACAGGCTGCTCGGCGGCTCTTGCAGGAGGAGTTACGGGAGTTCTTGCAATGCCCAACACAAAGCCCCCCTGCGATAACCCCGAAACTATCCGCTACATCATAGACAAGGCAAAGGGTACGGGAGTTGACGTTTACCCGGTAGGCTGCATAACAGGCGGAATGAGCGGAAACGGTCTATGCGACTATGAGGCGCTCAGGGAGGCAGGCTGCATATGCATATCCGACGACGGCAGACCTGTTGAGAATGCTGAGAATATGCGGAGAGCACTTGAACTTTCAAAAGAGAACGGACTTCTCGTTGCTTCACACTGCGAGGACCTCAGCATAATAAACGGCGGTATCATGAATAAGGGCGAGACCTCGGAAAAGCTTGGCGTAAAAGGTATGGACAGAGCTTCAGAGGACTACATAACCGCCCGTGAGATGATACTGGCTTCGTCGGTGGACGCAAGGATACATATATGCCACGTTTCCACGGAGGGAAGCGCTGCCATGATACGCTTTGCCAAGTCGAGAGGAGTAAAGGTCACCTGCGAGACAGCTCCCCATTACTTCATGCTGACGGATAAGCTTCTGGAGAAGCGCGACGCGGACTACCGCATGAATCCGCCCCTGAGGACGTCCGAGGACGTAAAGGCTATAATCGAAGCAATCAAGGACGGTACTATTGACTGTATCATCACAGACCATGCTCCTCATGCAGCTGAGGAAAAGGCTGACTTTGAGAAAGCTCCCAACGGCGTTGTGGGGCTTGAAACATCTCTTGCGGCGACGCTCACTGCTCTCTATCACACAGGCGAGATAGACCTGCACAAGGTGGTGGAGCTCATGTGCGTGAATCCGCGCAAGATACTTGGACTCGATATCCCTGCCATAAAAGAGGGCAGCACAGCCGACCTCGTTATAGCTGACACAGGCAGGAAGTGGACGGTAGAACCCGAAAAGCTTCATTCAAAGTCAAAGAATACAGTGTTCAAGGGCATGGAGCTCACAGGAAAAGCTCTCGTTACCATATCAAAGGGCGAGATAAGATATAACGAATTATAATTACAGGAGGAAAAGAAATGTCATTTGACAGACTTATTGAAAAGATCATCGAACTCAAAAACCCTACAGTGGTAGGTCTCGATCCTAAGCTGGAGTATGTTCCCGATTTTATACAGCGCCGCTATCTGGACAGCGACGGCTGGACATTGAAGGCTGCTGCAAAGGCGATATTTGATTTCAATCAGGCTATCATAG
The DNA here is from genome assembly GCF_017549005.1 of Ruminococcus sp. Classification (GTDB taxonomy): domain Bacteria; phylum Bacillota; class Clostridia; order Oscillospirales; family Ruminococcaceae; genus Ruminococcus. The sequence goes on along the minus strand of NZ_JAFYYT010000022.1, from coordinate 17,078 downwards.
ACGAGATACATGACCTTGTCCCTGCAATAAAGCCGCAGGCGGCATATTACGAAATGTACGGACACTATGGCATAAGAACTCTTGAAAAGACTATCCGTTACGCAAAGCTCAACGGAATGTTCGTTATCACCGACGGAAAGCGCAATGACATCGGCGCTACTATGGAAGCCTACACAAAGGCTCACCTCGGCACAGTCACTATCGGAGACAGCGAGATAGAGCCTTTCGGCGCAGACGCCCTCACAGTCAACGGATACCTCGGAACTGACGGTATCGCCCCTCTCATGCAGGTTTGCAAGGAGCGCGACAAGGGTATATACGTCCTTGTAAAGACTTCCAATCCCTCCTCGGGAGAGCTCCAGGATATGAAGCTTGCCGACGGCCGCACTATTTACGAGTGCATGGGCGATATGTGCGAGAAGTGGGGAGAGGATACCCGCGGAAAGTACGGCTACTCCGCAGTAGGCGCAGTTGTGGGAGCTACATATCCCGAAATGCTCACGGAGCTTAGAAAGAGACTTCCCCACACTATGTTCCTCGTTCCCGGCTACGGCGCACAGGGCGGCGGAGCAGAAGGTTTGAAGGGCGGCTTCGACGAAAACGGTCTCGGAGCTATCGTAAACTCCTCACGTGCGGTAATGTGCGCATACAAGAAAGAGAACTGCGACGAACGTGACTTCGCAAAGGCAGCACGCCGCGAAGTTATCCGCATGAGAGACGATATCTGCCAGTATATCAATTTGAAGTGAGAGTAAGTAGAAAGTAGTGAGTATCAGTGGACGCCTTCCATGGCGTTCCGCTGCTGAAAATATAATCAAACATTGACACGCTCTCTCCACAATGGCGTGGAACAGAGCGCAAAACACCAATAACACGACCTCTACAGGAATAGAAGGAGGAATTTACAATGTCATTATTCAACATGGGTGAAAAAGCCTATCTTATGCTTGCCGACGGACAGGTGTTCGAGGGCAGGAGCTTCGGTGCAAAGGGTACCGTCATCGGTGAAGTCGTATTCACCACGGGAGTTACGGGCTACCAGGAAACGCTTACAGACCCAAGCTACTACGGACAGATAGTCACACAGACCTTTCCCCTTATCGGAAACTACGGTGTGAACTCTCAGGACAACGAGTCTGCAAAGTCATATGTATCGGGATATATAGTAAGAGAGTGGTGCAACGCGCCTTCAAATTTCCGCAGCGAGGGAAATATCAATGACTTTCTGAAGGAGCACAACATCGTCGGTATAAATAACATCGACACAAGACGTCTTACACGTACTATCCGTGAAGTCGGCGTTATGAACGGCGTTATCACCACCGAGGACGTTTACGCAAAGAAGGACGAGCTCCTCGAAAAGGTACGCGCATTCACGGTAAAGGACGCTGTAAAGGCTGTTACCAATAATGAAACTCTTACCTATGAGCCTGAGGAGAAAAAGCTCCGCGTGGCATTATTCGATTTCGGCTACAAGCGCAATATCAGACAGGAGCTTCTGAAGCGCGGCTGTGAGGTCGTTGTAGTTCCCGCCTATACTACCGCAGCAGAGATAAAGGAGCTTGCTCCCGACGGTATCATGTTCTCCAACGGCCCTGGAGACCCTGCGGAAAATGTTGAGATAATCGGCAATATCAGGGAGATACAGAAGCTGGGCATACCGATATTCGGCATATGTCTCGGACATCAGCTCATGGCGCTTGCCAACGGCGGAAGGACCGAAAAGCTCAAATACGGTCACCGCGGCGCTAATCAGCCTGTTATCGACCTGGAGAGCGGTCTCACCTATGTTACCAGCCAGAACCACGGCTACGCAGTAGTAGGAGACAGCATTGACCCTTCCGTTGGAAAGGTCTCACATATCAACGCAAACGACAAGACCTGCGAGGGCATACACTATACCTCAGTCAACGCAAGAACGGTCCAGTTCCACCCGGAAGCACACGGCGGACCGCTGGATACAGCGTACTTGTTTGACGACTTTGTTGATACCATGAGTAAGAAGTAATTAGTATAGATGATTATTTATCGAAACTAATCACTGATCACTGCTCACTAATAACTTAATTTGGAGGTAAATAGTATGCCACTCAGAAGTGATATAAAAAAGGTTCTTGTAATCGGCTCAGGTCCTATCGTTATCGGACAGGCAGCTGAATTTGACTACGCAGGCACTCAGGCCTGCCGCGCATTAAAGCAGGAGGGACTTGAAGTAGTCCTCGTGAACTCAAACCCTGCAACTATCATGACCGACAAGGCAATGGCTGACAAGGTCTATATCGAACCCCTTACGCTTGACGTTGTCAAGAGGATAATAGAAATGGAAAAGCCTGACAGCCTGCTGTCAACTCTCGGCGGACAGACAGGACTTACCCTGTCCATGCAGCTTGCGGAGGAGGGCTTCCTGGAAAGCCACAATGTAAAGCTCCTCGGTGCAGACCCCGAGACTATACACAAGGCTGAGGACAGACAGGCTTTCAAGGACACAATGGAGAAAATAGGCGAGCCTGTTATCCCGTCAAAGGTCGTAGAGACCGTCGAGGACGCTGTGGACTTCGCACAGGTGATACACTATCCCGTTATCGTCCGCCCTGCATTCACTCTCGGCGGAACAGGCGGCGGTATCGCTCAGAACGAAGCGGAACTCCGCGATATAGCTACAAACGGACTTCGTCTTTCACCTATCACACAGATACTTGTTGAGAAGTGCATAAGCGGCTGGAAGGAAATAGAATTTGAAGTTATCCGTGATGCAAAGGGCAATGTTATCACAGTGTGCTCTATGGAGAACTTCGACCCTGTAGGCGTTCACACAGGCGACAGTATCGTTATCGCACCTGCCGTTACTCTCAGCGACAGGGAGTATCAGATGCTCCGTACAGCGGCTATAAACATCATCAAGGAGCTCAAGGTCGAGGGCGGCTGCAACTGTCAGTTCGCGCTTCACCCAACAAGCTTCAAGTATGCAGTTATCGAGGTAAACCCCAGAGTTTCACGTTCTTCCGCACTTGCTTCAAAGGCTACGGGCTATCCTATCGCAAAGACAGCTGCAAAAATAGCTATCGGCTATACTCTCGACGAGATAATCAATCAGGTTACAGGCAAGACCTATGCCTGCTTTGAGCCTGCACTGGACTATGTAGTTATCAAGTTCCCGAAATGGGCATTCGATAAGTTCGTATACGCAAAGCGTACACTCGGCACTCAGATGAAAGCTACGGGAGAGGTAATGGCTATCGGTACAAGCTTCGAGCAGGCTATGATGAAGGCAGTCCGCTCCATAGAGCTTGGCATGGACACCATGAACCTCAAAAAGCTTGAAAAGCTCTCCACTGAGGAGATACGCGAGAAGCTCCATGTTATCGACGACGAGCGCTCCTTCTGCGTATTTGAAGCCCTCAAGCGCGGAATAACTCCCGAGGAGATACACGAGATAACCATGATAGACAACTGGTTCCTCTATAAGCTCCTGAACCTTGTCGAGCTGGAAAAATGGCTCAGAGAGGGCGAGCTAACGGAGGAAAAGTACGATATCGCAAAGCAGTACGGCTACCTTGACAGCACTATCGAGCGCATTTCGGGACAGAAGTGCCCCAAGCACAAGAGCGCCGTATACAAGATGGTCGATACCTGTGCAGGCGAGTTCAAGGCTGAGACTCCTTACTTCTACTCCACATTTGACGAGGAGAACGAGGCAAAGCAGTTCATCGAGCGCACTGACAAGGGAAAGAAAAAGGTCATCGTATTCGGTTCGGGTCCTATCCGTATCGGACAGGGTATCGAGTTCGACTACTGCTCGGTACACTGCGTATGGACGCTTAAAGAGCTTGGCTACGAGGCTGTTATCTGCAACAACAACCCCGAGACCGTTTCCACCGACTTCGATACAGGCGACCGTCTGTACTTCGACCCACTCACAAAGGAGGACGTTCAGTCCATTATCGAGACCGAGCAGCCCTACGGCGTAGTCGTACAGTTCGGCGGACAGACTGCTATCAAGCTGACACGCTACCTGTCTGACATGGGAGTACGCATACTGGGTACTTCTGCTGACATGATAGACGCCGCAGAGGACAGGGAGCGCTTCGACGAAGTCCTTGAAAAGTGCGGTATTCCGCGTCCTGCGGGACATACCGTAATGAACACCGAGGAAGCTCTTGTGGCAGCCAATGACCTTGGATATCCCGTGCTTCTCCGTCCGTCATACGTTCTCGGCGGACAGAACATGATAATCGCACACTCCGACGCAGACGTAAAGGAGTATATGGGCATCATAATGAGCCATAATATAGAGAACCCCGTACTTATCGACAAGTACATGATGGGTACTGAGGTAGAAGTTGACGCTATCTGCGACGGCGAGGACTACCTTATCCCCGGAATCATGGAGCATATCGAGCGCGCAGGCGTTCACTCGGGAGACTCCATCTCTATCTACCCTGCACAGCACCTTTCCGACCGTATCAAGCGCATAATCGTTGAGTATACAAGACTTCTCGCAAAGGAGCTCAACGTTATCGGACTTGTGAATATACAGTACGTCGTATACAACCATGAGGTATTCGTTATCGAGGTAAATCCCCGTTCTTCGAGAACTGTTCCGTATATCAGCAAGGTAACGGGCATTCCTATGGTTGATATCGCCACAAAGATAATGTTCGGCGCAAAGCTCAGGGATATGGGCTACGAGAGCGGACTTTACCCTGCAGGCGACTATGTTGCTGTCAAGGTTCCTGTATTCTCATTCGAGAAGCTCACAGACGTTGATACAATGCTCGGACCTGAGATGAAGTCAACAGGTGAGTGCCTCGGTATCGGCAGAAACCTCGAGGACGCGCTCCTGAAGGGACTTATCGCCGCAGGCTTTGACCTGAAGCGCGAGGGCGGAGTTCTTATCTCTGTCCGCGACAGCGACAAGAGGGAGATACTTCCCATTGCGGACAAGTTCGAGCGCATGGGCTTTGAGCTCTACGCAACATCGGGTACACAGAGCGTTCTCCACAGGAACATGATAGCGGCAAACCTTGTCCGCAAGATTTCCGACGGCGAGCCCAACGTGGAAACTCTCCTTGACAGCGGCAAGATACACTATGTTATCTCTACTTCCGCAAAGGGCAGACTCCCCGAGCGTGACAGCGTTAAGATGAGAAGAAAGTCCATAGAGCGCTCCATTTGCAGCCTTACTGCTGTGGACACGGCGAAATCACTGGTAAAGGTGCTTGAATCGGGCAGAACTATCAATGATGTGGAGCTTGTGGACATCACCAAGATATGATCAGCCGTTAGTCATTAGCCGTTAGCGTAATGAATTGGCTTCCAAAGGGACTTTGTTCCTTTGGTCAGGTCAAGGGCGACTTCCTACAAGTGAGGGCGTTCACTAAAAATTGCAAATAATCAGTATAACGGGGCGATGTAGGCATCGCCCCCTACATTATTTAATCCGTCCGCTCAGGCGGACACCACAACTCTCAACTCACAACTCTGAACTCTCAACTGAGAAAGGCGGTATTATGGATCACTTCAAGCTATGCTCAAACTACGCTCCCGCAGGCGATCAGCCACAGGCTATCGACAAGCTGGTAAATGGTATTAATTCGGGCAAAAAGGAGCAGATACTCCTTGGCGTTACCGGTTCGGGAAAGACCTTCACCATGGCGAACGTTATCGCCCGTGTGAACAAGCCCACACTTGTACTGGCTCACAACAAGATACTTGCGGCGCAGCTCTGCTCGGAGTTCCGCGAGTTCTTCCCCGAAAACGCTGTGGAGTACTTCGTATCCTATTATGACTACTATCAGCCCGAAGCCTATGTTCCAAGTACGGACAGCTACATCGAAAAGGACTCCTCCATAAACGACGAGATAGACAAGCTCCGCCACTCTGCGACAACTGCTCTTGCGGAGCGCCGCGACGTTATCATAGTTGCCAGCGTTTCGTGCATTTACTCCCTCGGAAGCCCTGAGGAGTACCGCTCCATGTGCGTTTCCATACGTCAGGGCGCGGAAAAACCGAGAGACCAGCTCATTGCGGAGCTTGTGAAGATACGCTATGAGCGCAACGATATAGCTTTTGAGCGTAACAGGTTCAGGGTGCGCGGCGACGTTGTGGAGATATTCCCTGCCATGTCAACGGATACGGCTGTCAGAGTTGAATATTTCGGCGATGAGATAGACCGTATCTCCGAGATAAACGTGATAACGGGAGAGGTAAAGGCTGTAGTCTCTCATGCGGCGATATTTCCTGCCTCTCACTATGTTGTGGGCGATGACAAGCTTGAAGCCGCCCTGAAGGAGATAGACCGCGAGCTTGCAGAGCGCATAGACTACTTTCAGCAGAACAACAAGCTAATAGAAGCTCAGCGTATCGAGCAGAGAACGCACTACGACATGGAAATGCTGAAAGAAGTGGGATATTGCAGCGGCGTTGAGAACTATTCCCGTATACTTGCGGGGCGTCCTGCAGGAAGTACTCCGCTGACCCTCATGGATCATTTCCCCGAGGACTTCTTGCTCATAGTTGACGAGAGCCATGTCACCCTGCCTCAGGTACGCGCCATGTACGCAGGCGACCGCGCAAGAAAGACCACCCTTGTGGACTACGGATTCCGTCTGCCAAGCGCTATGGACAACCGTCCGCTGAACTTCGACGAGTTCAACGAGCATATCCACCAGGCGATATACGTAAGCGCTACTCCCGGACAGATAGAGCGCGAAAAGACCGATATCATAGTCGAGCAGGTGATACGTCCTACGGGACTTGTAGACCCCGAGATAATCGTGAAGCCCACACAGGGACAGATAGACGACCTGCTTTCCGAGATAAATGAGAGGGTGGAGCGCCATGAGAGAGTGCTCGTGACGACCCTCACAAAGAAAATGGCTGAGGATCTGACCTCATACTATGAGAAGCTGGGCGTGAAAGTCCGCTATCTGCACCATGACATAGACACTATCGAGCGTATGGAGATAATCAAGGATCTCCGCGAGGGAGTCTTCGACGTTCTTGTGGGAATAAACCTTCTCCGCGAGGGACTTGATATCCCTGAGGTTAGCCTTATCGCCATACTCGACGCAGATAAGGAGGGCTTCCTGAGAAGCGAGACCTCGCTTATCCAGACTATCGGACGAGCTGCAAGAAACGCAGGCGGACAGGTAATAATGTACGCCGACAGCGTTACGGGCTCAATGGAACGCGCAATAACCGAGACCGAGCGCCGCCGCTCACTGCAGATAGCTTTCAACGAGGAGCACGGTATCGTGCCGAAAACTATCATCAAGGACGTCCGCGATGTACTGGAGATAACCTCAAAGACAAAGGTCGAGGAAAAGACCAGAAAGAAGAAGCTTTCTGCTTCGGAAAAGCAGCGCATGATAGACAAGCTCACCGTGGAAATGAAGAATGCGGCGAAGCTGCTTGAATTTGAACACGCTGCCTACCTGCGCGACAAGATAAAGGAGCTTCAGGAAAGCTGATACACAGGATTTATACATTTAACGATCAAGAGAAATATATGATTTTTTATGTATAAATGACTGCAAAACGCGCAAAAGTACTTGACAATTCGTCGTTGAAATGTTACAATATAATCGACTATAAGTGCGCTTTATCTGTGCACTATGAGAGGGGAAATTAAAATGAAAAAATTCGCACGTGCTGCGGCGGCTCTGGTGTCCGCTGCGGTAATGACTGCAACGGGAGCAGCACCCTGTTTCAGTCAGGTCACTATGACAGTAAATGCGGTCGATACGAACGGCGACGACTGGCTCCACGCAAAGGGCAGCCGTCTTTACGACATGAACGGCAACGAGGTATGGCTCACGGGAGCTAACTGGTTCGGCTTCAACTGCACCGAGTGCTCGCCTCACTACCTCTGGAACGGCGATATCGACGATATGGTAAAGGATATTGCCGACCACGGCGTAAATGTTCTCAGACTTCCCGTTTCCACGGAGCTGCTGTACAACTGGATGGAGGGCGACCCCAATCCCATAGGAAGTATCAAGCCGAGCAGCGATCCGAGCTATCCGTTCAATATGGACCTTATAATGTCCGACGGACATACGGCAAACAGCATGGAGCTCTTCGACGTTCTCCTTGCAAAGTGCAAGAAGTACGGAGTAAAGGCGTTTATTGACATACACAGCCCCGAATCCAACAACGCAGGTCACAACTATGGTCTGTGGTACGGAAAGAGCTTCAAGGATCACAGCGGAAAGAACGTTGAGGTTACGACCGACCTGTGGATAGAAACTCTTGCGTGGTGCGCGGATCACTATAAAGGGGACGATACCCTTATAGGCTTCGACCTGAAGAACGAGCCTCACAGCAAATACGGCGGAGCTCCCATAGACGCGATCTGGGACGATTCCGACGCTCCCAACAACTGGAAGAAAGCAGCGCAGGACTGCGCTGACGCTATACTCGCAAAGAACCCCAATGCGCTCATCATCATCGAGGGCGTTGAGGGATTCGAGGGACACGGCGCATGGTGGGGCGGAAATCTCCGCGGCGTCGCAAAGTATCCCGTAATGCCCAAGTCGGGCACTTCACAGATAGTTTATTCGCCTCATGATTACGGTCCCATAGTAAGCGATCAGACATGGTTCAACAAGGACTTCACGGAAAAGACTCTCCTTGACGATTACTGGTACGATACATGGGCTTACCTTGTGGACAAGGATATGTATCCTCTCCTCATCGGCGAGTGGGGCGGACGTCTTGACGGTGGAAAGAACGAACAGTGGCTTGGACTTCTCCGCGACTATATGATAAAAAATCACATCAGTCATACCTTCTGGTGCCTCAATGACGACTCGGGCGATACCGGCGGACTCTGGAAGGACGTCCAGTTCGGCGTGACCAACGGCGAGGGAAAAACTACCATAAACTGGGATAAGGAAAAGTACGATACATACTACTATCCGGCTATATGGAAGACCTCGGCTTCAAAGAAGTTCATCGGTCTCGACCATCAGGTAGCTCTCGGTAAGGACGGCATATCGCTGAATGAGTTCTATTCGTCCTATGCAAAGTCCGAGGGAAGCAACCTTGACGGTGGCAAGACCTCCGACGGAAAGCCCGTTGACGCAGACAAGACTACGACAACTTCGACCACTAAGGAAAACAAGACCACTACCACAACTTCTGCGGCTACAACTACGACGCTGACCTCAACAACGGTCAGCTCGGTCAGTAAACGCAATTTCGGAGACGCTAATTGCGACGGCACGATCGATATGGGAGACGCTGTTCTCATAATGCAGGCTCTTGCAAACCCGAACAAGTACGGCCTGAAGGGAACTGACAAGAACCATATCACCGACGAGGGCCTGAAGAACGCCGATGTTGAGGGCAGCAACGGTCTTTCAAACAACGACGCGCAGGCAATACAGCTTTACCTGCTTGGGAAGGTCAGAACTCTTCCCGTTGAATAAGTATTTGACCGTGCAGCTTCAGGGTGCTGCATGGCAAAAATAAAAATAATGAGAGGGAAATTATTATGAAAAAGCTTTTACGCTCTATGGCAGCGATTGCTGCTGCGGCAGCTATAACCGTAACAGGTACTGCCTACACTCCGTCTGTGGATACAGACTCATTCAACAAGGCTTTTGCAGCCGATGACTGTAACGATGACTGGCTTCATGCAAAGGGAAGCCGTATCTACGACATGAACGGCAATGAAGTATGGCTCACAGGCGCTAACTGGTTCGGCTTCAACTGCTCTGAAAACTGCGCTCACGGTCTGTATGCTGCCGATGTTGACGATATGCTCCAGACTATCGCAGACCACGGTATCAACGTTCTCCGTCTGCCTATCTCCACAACTCTTCTCAAGTCGTGGATGGACGGCAAGCCCCACGATGTAAGCTCGGTACAGGCTTCATATACTCCGCCTGTAGACGAGGTCGGCGAGGACGGAAAGGTAACTCCCGCAGGCTACTACACAAATATCAACAAGGATTTCGTTGAGTCCGACGGCAAGACCGTAAAGAACTCAATGGAGATATTCGATATCATCATGCAGAAGTGCAAGAAGTACGGCCTTAAAGCATTTATCGACATTCACAGCCCTGACGAGAACAACTCGGGCCACGATTACGAGCTCTGGTACGGCAAGGCAGGCATCACTACAAAGGACTGGCAGGATACTCTTGTATGGCTCGCCAAGAAGTACGCAAACGACGATACTCTCATAGGCTACGACCTCAAGAACGAGCCTCACGGAAAGCGCGGATATACAGGAAGCTCATGCCCGAGCACTATTGCAAAGTGGGACGACTCCAAGGACGAGAACAACTGGGCTTACGCTGCAACTCAGTGTGCAGAGGCTATCCTCGACGTAAACCCCAACGCTCTTATCTTCATTGAGGGAATCGAGCAGTATCCTATGACCGAAAAGGGCTATACATTTGATACTCCCGATGTATGGGAGCCTAAGTCAGAGGACGATAAGAAGTGGCACGGCGCATGGTGGGGCGGCAACCTCCGCGGCGTAAAGGACAATCCCATAAAGATGTCCTCACCCGAGAAGCAGTCAAAGATAATTTACTCGCCTCATGACTACGGCCCGTCAGTTTATGCACAGACATGGTTCGACAAGAACTTCACCACTCAGACTCTCCTCGATGATTACTGGTACGATACATGGGCTTACATCAACGACCAGGATATAGCTCCTCTCCTTATCGGTGAGTGGGGCGGCTTCGTTGACGGAACAAAGAATCAGAAGTGGATGGAGCTCCTTGCTGATTATATGGTAAAGAACCACATCAACCACACTTACTGGTGCCTCAATCCTAACTCAGGCGATACAGGCGGACTTCTCAGCCACGACTTCCTGACATGGGATTCTGCACGTTACGGTATCCTCAAGAAGACTCTCTGGCAGACAGACGGCGGCAAGTTCATCGGTCTCGACCACCAGACAGCTCTCGGAAAGAATGGTATCTCGCTCAATGACTTCTATTCATCGGGCGCTAAGAGCAACCTCGACGGCGGCAAGTCAGGCAGCGGTCAGCCTGTTATAGTTGACAAGACCACTACTACAAAGCCTGCAACAACTACAACGACAACTACAACAACAACAACTACCTCCACTACAAGCACTACGACAACTACTACAACTTCCACAACAACTACGACTACAACTACAACAACTACCACGACCACAAAGCCTGAGACAACTACAACAACGACAACAACAACTACAACTGCTCCCAAGAACGAGGAGACTACAACAACTACCACACAGCCCGGAAAGGACATCAACGCAACAGAGGGTGTTTTATGGGGCGACGCTAACCTCGACGGCGGAGTTGACATGGCAGACGCAGTTCTCATCATGCAGAGCCTTGCAAATCCGAATAAGTACGGCGTTAACGGAACTGACGCAAAGCACATCACAAAGGAAGGTCAGGACTGCGGCGACGTTGATACGAGCACAAAGGGCCTCACATCAAACGACGCTCTTCAGATACAGCTCTATCTCCTCAAGAAGATAACTTCTCTCAACCCCAACGGCTGAGAATGACTGAATAACTATGGCGGCACGGTTTTTACCGTGCCGTTTTGTTTTGTATGGACGCCCGTGGAAATCAAAGGGCAAAAAAATTTTTGAAAACCCCTTGACATCTTATTATTTTTGTGATATTATCATAATAGAAATAACAGAGGAGGTGCTCTTAATGGACAGCGAAAAGGATTTTCTTGCAAACTATGATATGAGCAAATACGACAGGCCTTCGGTAACAGCCGATGTGGCAGCTTTTATGGTGGGCTCGGAGGATAAGACAGACTATCGCCGCAATCCCGTGAACAAGCTGCTTTTGCTCCTGATAAAAAGAGGCGGACACCCTTTCAAGGATATGTGGGCTCTCCCGGGCGGCTTCCTGCAGAGGGGCGAGACCGTGGAGGAATGCGCTCTCAGGGAGACTAAGGAGGAGACAAATGTTACTCCTGCCTCTATCATGCCTGTGGGTATCTTCAGCAAGCCCGACCGCGACCCGAGAGGCTGGATAATCTCAAACGCTTTCGTTTCCGTAATAAGCGAGGCTGCGGTAAAACAGGTGGGCAGCGATGACGCTTCCGACGCTCAGTGGTTCGGCGTCAGCTTCGAGCGCGATGACGACCTGAAATACTATCTCACCCTCAATTATGAGGACGTAGAGCTGAAAGCTGTGCTGGAAGCGGAAAAGACAAAGTTCGGCAGGACAAATTACAGGATAATCGACAGCGGCGGACTCGCTTTTGACCATGCTGCCATAATCGCTGCGGCTCTGACAGCTCTCAGGAATGAGGCTAAGAGCTATGACACTATATTCGATTTCCTGCCGGAGAAGTTCACGCTCTCGGAGTTCCAGAGAGTGCAGGAGACTGTTATGAACGTGTCCATACTTCCTGCGAATTTCAGGCGTATGGTAAGCAGCTACGTGGAGGAGACCGACGAATACGTCCGCGGTGAGGGCCACAGACCTGCAAAACTCTTCAAGCGCAGAAATAATACTTGACGACAGTATATCAGGTGAGTTATAATATTGGTATATTATAATAATTATTGACCAAAGGAGGATATGAGGTTATGAAAAAGTTTTTAGTCGTTGTGGATATGCAGAAGGATTTCGTGGACGGAGCTCTTGGTTCAAAGGAGGCCGTTGCCATAATACCTGCCGCTGTGAAGAAGATCACACAGTTCGACGGTGAGATATTCGCTACCTATGATACTCACTTCGACGACTATATGGATACGGCTGAGGGCAGGAAGCTCCCTGTGCCGCACTGTATCAAGGGTACTGAGGGCTGGCAGCTCAACAAGGACATATCGGCTGCCCTGAAAGGGAAGAAGTACACTCCCGTTGAGAAGTACACGTTCGGCTCTGTAAAGCTGCCCGACCTCATAAAAAAGGCTGCGGGTACGGAGGACTTCTGCATAGAGCTCATCGGTCTGTGCACGGATATCTGCGTTATCAGCAACGCTCTGCTCCTGAAGGCTAATTTCCCCAAGGCGGATATCTCTGTGGACGAAGCCTGCTGTGCAGGTGTTACTCCCGAAAAGCACAATGCCGCTGTCGAAACTATGAAAAGCTGTCAGATAGACATACTCTGACAAGGAGGAAGTACCATGAAACTTGAACCTATAGTTGTTTCCCTGCTCGATACCGACCTTTACAAATTCAATATGGACCAGGTCATCTTTCATAAGCATACAGACCTCTGCGGTCAGTATTTCTTCAAATGCCGCAATAAGGACGTGGTGTTTACTCCCGAAATGGTCCGGGAGATAAACGAACAGATAGACCACCTCTGCTCGCTCACATTCAAAAAGGAGGAGCTTGACTACCTGCGCTCCATACGCTTCATCAAGAACGACTATGTGGAGTTCCTGAGACTGTGGAGACCTATCAGGGACTACGTTACTGCAAAGCTTGACGATAACGGGGAGCTTTTCATAGAGGTGAACGGTCCGCTGTTTTCGGCTATGCAGTTCGAGATATACCTCCTCGAAATAGTAAACGAGGTCTATTTCCGTATGAAGTTCGATTACGACAGGCTGAGAAAGTCTGCGGAGGAAAGGCTTGACGCCAAGATAAAGGCTATGAACGACGGAACTTATACCTTTAAGTTCGCTGAGTTCGGCTGCCGCAGGAGACTTTCCCGTGAGTGGGAGGACGTTGTCGTGAAACGCCTCGTTACCGAGACAAAGAACTGCGTGGGAACTTCAAACGTGTACCTGGCTATGAAGTACAACGTTACTCCTATCGGAACCTATGCTCACGAGTTCGTGCAGATGTATCAGGGTATAGACTCCATACCGCTTGCGTATACAAATCACTACGCAATGAAGGACTGGTACGACGAGTATGACGGCGATAACGGTACCGCCCTTACCGATACGGTGACTACCGACCTCTTCCTGCTGGACTTCAACCGCTCTATGGTCAATAACTATACGGGCGTCCGCCACGACAGCGGCGACCCCTATGCATGGGGCGAGAAGATAATAGCTCACTATAAGAAGTACGGAGTTGACCCTAAGACAAAGCTCCTGCTGTTCAGCGACAGCCTTGACTTTGACAGGGCGCAGAAGCTCCACGACTATTTCTGCGACAAGACAAAGGTTTCATTCGGCATAGGCACGTTCTGCTCCAACGATACGGAAGAAAAGGCTCTCAATATCGTAATAAAGCTCCAGTACGTAAACGGCAGACCCGTTGCGAAGCTCTCGGACGACGTCGGAAAGGCTATGTGCCGCGATGAGGAGTACCTCGGCTATCTCAAGAAGTCTGTGGAGTTCAGATTGCAGCGCGAGAAATGAAAGTTGCTGTATTTCAGGGGGCGCATACCGTGCCCCCTTTCTGTTTATCAGCATGAAGATGTTATGTTACCATCTTGCCATCTTGCCATGTTGCCATCTTGATTTGATACAATGTACTTTAATAAGTTAATGTGTTGAAGTTGGCAAGTTGGCAACATGGCAACATGTAATGTGTCCATGTTGGAATTATGTAAAAACAGGGGCTGAGATTATCCGCCCGATAAGGGAACGCCCTCACTTGCAGGGCGTTCCCTCTTGAAAAACAGTCCACCGGACTGTTTTTCAATTCACTCTTTGCGGAGCGCCTGCCGAATAAGGGGCTTTGCCCCACACCCCACAAGGGCTGTCAGCCCTTGACCTGACCAAAGGGTTGTGAACCCTTTGGAATCCCTTTGTTTTGGACATGGCATGATTAATGCGTAAATTATGATTTATATATAACAAGCCCCGAAGCTGTAAAGTTTCGGGGCTGTATTATTATCAGGTGACAGAAGAGGACCGCCGACACTATTGCGCCGACGGTCATTTCTTTTTCTGAAAGGTGTGTTCAGAGGACGGTGGTGTGCGACACCGCCCCGGAGTGATCACTGCGTCGGAGGTATTTTGACGCAGAAACGAGGAACAATGAAGGTTGTCATTTATTTCTTTTCCCTTACTGTCTATATTATACCCTGTGCAGGTAAGATTTGCAATAACAGAGCGATTTCGGTTTGTATACAGTTCGGATATAAATGCTTACGGATAATGTCAGATTGGTTACACAATTCTGACAGCTCTGAAAGCTGTAAGAATTTTCATTGTACCTTTTTTTGATTTCTGCATAATATAATGTAAGCGGCAAAATCGAGGGCGCCGTCAGGAGGTGGAGCGGCGCTCCCTCGGATAGCTTCCCGACATATGGCGCACTCCTGATGGCTGCTTTGATATAGATAAAGCTGCCGAAGCGTTTTTCGGCAGCTTTTTTGGTAAATTATCTGTAATATGAGTCTATGCCCAGGTATTCCTCAAGGCTGAGTCCGCTTTCGTAGACCTTTGCGGCAGTCTCGACTCCGAGGAAGCGTATGTGCCACGGCTCGTAGCGGAAGCCTGTGTAAGCTTCCTTGCCCTTGGGGTAGCGGATTATAAAGCCGTACTTATGGGCGTTTTTTTCAAGCCATTCGCACTCGGCAGTTCCGATGAATGCGTCGCTTATGGAGTTAACGTCTATTGCGAGGCCTGTCTGGTGCTCGGAATGTCCTGCCCTTGCAGAATATGTATCAGCTGCGAGAACTCCGTCCGTTGCAACGTAGTTGTTGTAGAGCGCCTCCTGATAGTCGTATGAGCGGAAACCTGACGAGCATACTATTTTAAGTCCCAGCTTTGCAGCGTCCTCCTGCAGGAGCCTGAAGTGCTCCTCGGTGTTGGCTGTGAGCTTGTCGGCAGGGTAGTCCCTGTCAATGCTGTAGGTCTTGTTGACTATGAGTATTCCGTCGATGTAGGTAGCTCCGTTATGCGACTGGATAAGGTGAGTTGTTGCCGCAGGCTGAGAAGTTGTGGCTGCTGTGGCAGTCGTTGTAGTTGTTGTGGTGGAAGTGGTTGTTGTTGTCGTTGTTGTGGTGGTGGTAGTAGTCGTAGTTGTAGTGGTAGTAGTAGTTGTTTTTGTTGTTGTTGTGGTAGTCGTAGTGGTCGTTGTTGAATTGATAACAGGGCGGTTGTGGACCGTAACCTTTACTGTTGCTTTGATATCGGGATCATCTGCGCTGGAAACGGTGATAGTACAGGTTCCTGCGGAAACTCCGTATACGTTGCCGAATTTGTCAACGGAAGCGACGGAGGGGTCTGATGATATCCATATCTCAGTTATGGGGACGGCTGTTTTCGGGAGAGTGGTAACGTAGGATATGCCTAATGTTCCCGTAAGTATATCGAGCTCGTAATCGCTGAGAGAAATGCTGACAGGCTGCTTTTTGCCGGTAACTTTGACTTTTATCTCGCCCTTTACGTCAGGATTGGACTTGCTTATAACGGTAACGGTGCAGTTTCCGGGAGAAACTCCTCTTACAAGTCCCTCATCGGTCACTGTTGCCACCTTTTCGTCGGAGCTTATCCATATCTCGCCCTTGTTTGCGGCGTTATCGGGGAGCATGGTCACCATTGAGATATCCGTAGTGCCCACAGGGACCACCATTTCGGTCTTGCTGAGCTTTATTCCGCGGACCTTTGTGGGGTCGATGACAGTTACCTGTATTTCAGCCTTTACGTTCGGGTTGCTGACGCTCTGAACGGTAACAGTGCAGGCGCCCTCTGATACAGCTGTTATCCAGCCCTCGAAATTGACAGCGGCAACGCTTGAATCTGAGCTCGTCCATTTCTCGGACTTGTCTGCGGCAGTTGCAGGGAGCATAGTCACCATTGAGATATCGCCGTCGCCTACGTTAAGGGTTATCTCAGTCTTGCTGAGCTTTATCCCTGCCACCTTTCGGAGGTCGGCTGTAGTCGTTGTCGTGGCGGCTGTGCTTGTTACAGTGGTTGTGGAGGTCACTGAGGAAGCAGCCGGTGTGGTTGAGGTCGTGGAAGCTGTTGCAGTTGTTGAAGCCGGCTTGGGAGCAGCAGTCGATGTGGTTGTGACTGTTGTTGCAGCTTTTGTTGTTGAAGCCGATGTGCTTGTAGTCGTGGGCTTTGCTGTAGTCGTGCTTGCTGAGGTTACAGCATTTGTTGCAGCAGTGGTTTTAGCGGCAGTAGTTGTTGTGGTAATAGCAGTAGTTGTTGTAGTTGTAGTAGTAGTAGT
>NZ_JAFYYT010000021.1 GCF_017549005.1 Ruminococcus sp. | reverse complement strand
CCTACAACTACGACAACAAAGACAACTACAAAGGCTACCACAACAACAGCGAAGCCTACAACCACGACAACAAAGACAACTACAAAGGCTACCACAACAACAGCGAAGCCTACAACTACGACAACAAAGACAACTACAAAGGCTACCACAACAACGGCAAAGCCTACAACCACGACAACAAAGACAACTACAAAGGCTACCACAACAACAGCGAAGCCTACAACTACGACAACAAAGACAACTACAAAGGCTACCACAACAACAGCGAAGCCTACAACTACAACATCAAAGCCTGCAACAACTACGGAAAAACCGCCTGCACCGCAGAGAGTTATCAGATTCGGCGATGCAAACTGTGACGGAAATATTGATATGTCCGACGTGGTTATCGTAATGCAGTTCCTTGCTAATCCGAATAAGTACGGACTTGAGGGAACTGAAAAACAGCACATCACACAGGAGGGAATCGCTAATTCCGACTGCGATCAGAGCACAAGCGGTGTTACACTGAGCGACGCTTTGGCAATTCAGAAGCTCCTTCTGAAAATCATATCATTGCTTCCGATAAAAAAGTGATAGTTGAATATTGATAAAAAAGACGGCAGAGTGATCTGCCGTCTTTTTTATCAGCTTTTAGCTTTCGAGATGTCAAAAAGCAGTCCGTCCGCAAGCTTGCCGAGCTTGTCCCTGTGCTCGTTTATGGCGGAAACAAGTTCGTCTGCTGTATCGCCCGTGAGCTTTTTGTACATATTCCGTCTGCTCAGAGAGCCGATAACGCAGCTTTTCAGTGTTTCGTCAAGGGAGTCGTCGGCATAGAGTTCCACAAGATACTTCATTCTGTCCCAGTCGGTCTGTCTGCATAACAGATGAATGAAGTGCTTTTTAATAGTGGGAGCAGTGTGATGCTTATATTCGTTCCATATATCACTGCAGCTGTAATTTATGCGGTTCGCGGTGATGGTTCGGTAGGCTTCGGTGGCCATTAGGCTGTTGTAGGAGCATAGCTGCTCCCAGTAGACAGGAGCTCCATCCGCGCCCATGAGTTTGCCGTAGGAGCGGAGAGCTTTCCGGGCTGTGGCGGTATTATCCGGGCATATGAAGCTTTTAAGGGCTTCTGCGTCTGCTTTTGTACCGTATGTGCCGAGCTCTGCAACGGCTATGGCAGTATTTTCGGTGCCGAGAAGTTCGAGAAAGTATTCCCGTGGTTTGAATCCCCAGTATTTTTTCAGAATAAAGACTGCAAGAGCCCGTACCTTTGAGGACTTATCCGTGAGAAGGCGGTCAAGTCCGTCCCATGCACTGTTCAGTTCCTCGTATTTTTTCAGAAGGGCGGTATATCTGATGTTGGGGCATTTATGGCTGATATATTTTTCATATTCGCTGTCGGAGCAGCCGAAATTGCCGATCTTGTGCATTAGAATGAGCTCCTTGCTGCTGCCGAAGGGCTCGTATTCGATGATATTTTCCAGTATTTCCTTGCTGAAAAGTCCGTTCTGACAGCCGAATCTGTAGAAAGCGTTCCTTATCATAGGTTCTTCGCGGTAAAGCCTTGCAAGATGTGAGGTACCGAGCTCGTTTTTTATCCTTGCGCAGATTGTTTCATAGAGTTCACCTATATGCTTTTCCGAGCGCCTGTGAGTCATGGCGAGCTTTTCATATATGATCGTATCCCTGATGATATCGTACAGCGGACATTTCGGAAGTATCTGCTTCAGCAGCTCCGCGGAGCAGTTCCTTATTTCCTGAACCCAGTCGTTGACGCGGATGTAGAAATACCTGAGTAATCCGTCGTATTTGGCAAGCTTTCGCAGGCAGTCCTCGCGGAAATAGCCGTTTCGGTTGAAGGTTCCGATACAGAGCAGGGCGATGTATTCCTCGTCGGAAAGATGAGGGTACTTTTCACGGGTCAGGTCTGCCTGCTGTGTGCCTCTGAACATAAGATACTGCGAGTGGGAGCAATAGTCCGAGCCGCGGCAGATGTCGGAAAAAGTGTACCATTTCTTTGCGGAAAGGCTGCCGAGAGTTTGAAGAAGAGCCTGAGCAATGTCCTTCTGCTGCTTTTCGTTTACAAAGAAGAAGTTTTCCAGCAAAAGCTGTACATAGGTGTACTTTCCGTCCATAAGTTCGTTTATGGAAGCTGTTATGCGCTCGTCGCTGACAGTGGGGAGCTTTGGCTCATATGCTGTTTTATTCGGGACGACAAGCTGCGCTCCCTGAGCGGCTTCAGTCTTTTTGCGCTTGAAAAAGCTGAACATTTTTATTCACCTCGGTCATTGTTGATTTTAATAATTATACATCGCAAAGGGCAAAAAGTCAATTTTTACACTGAAAAATGGTATGACCAGTTGTCAGACTTGCCGAAAAATCCAACAAAATAGTTGACTAAGCCTGAAAAATATAGTATAATATTTTTGACGTATTATTTGCGGCGCAAATTTACAACTGCTTTTTTATAGGAACATAATATTATTTACATAACAAAACTGATCAAGGGAGGAAATATTATGGACGCAATCGAAAACCTTTTAACACGAAGAAGCATCAGAAAATTCAAATCTGATATGCCGCCCAAGGATATCATCGGGAAGATAATCGAGGCAGGCACATACGCTGCAACGGGCATGAACCGTCAGTCTCCGATAATCGTTGCTGTGACGAACAAGGAAATACGGGACAGGCTTTCGGTAATGAACGCTCAGGTAATGGGTATGAACAACGACCCGTTCTATAACGCTCCCGTCGTGCTCATCGTGCTTGCAGATAAGGATATGTTCACTTATCTCTATGACGGAACTCTCGTTATGGGAAATCTCATGAACGCTGCTCATGCATACGGTCTTGCGAGCTGCTGGATACACCGCGCGAAGGAAGAGTTTGAGTCCGAAGAGGGCAGGGAACTCCTGAAAAAGCTGGGTATCGAGGGCAATTACGAGGGTATCGGGCATTGTATTCTCGGTTATGCAGACTGCGAAGAGCCTGCCGCAGCTCCGAGAAAAGAGAATTACGTATACTGGTGCGAATAAGATGAAAAGCAGGGTTTATCCCTGCTTTTTTATGGTTTCTTTACTGTTTTCAGTATGTATTCGTCGTTGATGACGAGCTTGTTTCCGTGTTCGGTTATGGCTTCTTTTATACCCTTGAAGAATGGAGTCCTGTAGGGCTCTTCAAGGGCTATGTGGTCGCTGTGGGTACCGATGTACTGCACGTATTCTGCGGCTGTGAACTCCCTTGTGCCGCGGAAAATGCTGGTCTCAAGGTCGGTATAGCCGTAATTGAGTGCATTGTCGTACACAAATGGAGCTTTGCTGCCGCTGTTTCCGGTTTTGAAGTATTTGTCGTAGACCTTCTGCATATCCGCGTACATCTGCGGCTGGGGAGATCTCAGATCCATGTGCAGGAACATCATCGCCAGCATTCCGCCGTTTTTCAGAAGCCTGAATGTCTTGCTGAATGCGGTATCTTCGGGGAGCCACTGTATAGCAGCAGCGGAATATATCATATCGTATTTCTCGCCGCCGAAGTCGTGAGTGATGAAATCGTCGTTGATGAGGCTGTAGTTTTCTGCGTTTTTGTACTTGTTACGCAGAAACTCCGAGAGATTGCTGCCGAGCTCTATCGCCGTGTAGCCGCAGCCCGTTTCAAGTATCGGGTCGGTAGCCTGTCCTGTACCGGGACCTATCTCAAGTACCTTTGAGCTGATGTTTATTGCTGCTTTTTCAATAAGTTGAGAGAATAGCTGTGGGCTGTAGTGAGGCCTCCATTTGTCAAACTGCTCGGGGATAGTGTCAAATGATAGTCTGAGTTCCATAGCGGCTCCTTTCTTTGGCAAAATGGTTTGGTTTTACGGAAAAGTATTCTTATTATATATTATTTGCTTTTATAAGTCAACAGACGGAGATGGAATTTTACATTTTTATAAATAATTGTTACAATTCTGATATTATGTAGCTTTTTCCAGAACGGTGTGGTATAATACCTTTGTCGAGAAAGCTGACAATATTATAATGAAAGAAGAATGAAAATGAACAGAAAGATCATTGCAGTCACAGCCGTTGTGCTGAGCATATGCCTGACAGGCTGCGGCTCAACGGAAGACAGCGCTGCACAGGACAACAAAACAACAACTGCCGTAACAACAACGGTTGAGACCACTGCTGAGGTGACAACAGAAGCGGAGACAACAACTGCCGCGGAAACAACCGAGGCTGCAACAGAGGCTGATACTGCCGAAGCTTCTGAGGCTGAAGACGCAACGGACGGAACTTCGGAGAATGCAGAGCTGGAGCAGATAGCGATCAGGAAAATGAATGCGCTTACAAAGATCAACGGCTATGTATCAGGTAAGATCGGCAGCGATGAGAATGACATTATCGCTGACAAATACGGTGCAGACCTCATCAGGGTCAACGAACCCGGTATAAATTCTATTGCAGATATCGAGGCTATTATAAACGATACCTGCACAGGCAAATTAAAAGAAGGTCTTCTCAAGAGCGTTAATAATTTATTTGCTGAAAGAGACGGAAAGCTTTATTATTATTATACAGCTCATGGGTTTAATATTTACATTACAGAAGGCGGCGTTAAATTAAGCAATGTTACCGAGAATTCTTTCACTGCCGAAACCGTTTGCAAAAATCAACTTAGCGGCGACGGAAAGTTGAATTTTGTCAGGGACGGAGACAACTGGCTCATCACGAACGAAACATTTGAATGATTAACATTGTCAAAGGAGCTTGAAAAAGCTCCTTTTTGTTTTGTGAAAGCAGCCTTTGCTGTAAATATTCATCCGATATGTATTAAATGATATTTTCAGACAGCACCTTTGTTTTATTCAAAACAGCATAAAGTAATTAATTTATAGTACTATCGTGCTAAACGGCGGAATTATTCCTCTGCGTGAAATGTTATAAAAAAGCTCAAAATGACAGAGAGTATATAAAAATCGGAGATAAAGTTGAACCAAAAATGTAAAAAACAGCAAAAAGCGGCTAAAAATGGTTGCTGATAGCAAGAATTGACTTGCCATGTTCACAAAGACGTAATAAAATAAGAGTAGGAACTGAGAAAAAGATGGGACTCAAAAGTTTATTGCACTTTTGTGCTTTTTCTTGGTCGAGAAAAGGGAAAAAATCACTAATATTTTTCAGAAAGTGAGGAATGATCAAAATGAGAAAAGGCATCTTGAAGAAGATCGTCGGCGCAGGTACTACTGCTGTGATGATCGCTGCAAGTATTCCTTCTGTTCCTGCGGTTGTTCATGGAGCTGACCAGCAGGTAAGAGGCAATATCGGCGGATTTGACTATGAGATGTGGAACCAGAACTATACAGGTCAGGCTTCAATGAACCCCGGTGCAGGCTCTTTCTCCTGTTCCTGGAGCGGAATTGAAAACTTCCTGGCTCGTATGGGCAAGAACTACGACAGCAAAAAGCAGAGGTACAATCAGATAGGCTCTGATATCACTCTGACTTATGATGTTGAGTACACACCAAGAGGAAACTCCTATATGTGTGTATACGGCTGGACAAGAAATCCTCTCATGGAATACTACATCGTAGAGGGCTGGGGCGACTGGCGTCCACCCGGAGACGGCGCTGAGAGAAAGGGTACTGTAACTCTTGACGGAAACACATACGACATTGCAAAGACAATGCGTTACAATCAGCCTTCTCTTGACGGTACAGCTACTTTCCCGCAGTACTGGAGCATCCGCCAGACAAGCGGCTCAAGAAACAATACAACAAACTACATGAAGGGTACTATCCACGTAGGCAAGCACTTTGACGCATGGTCAAAGGCAGGTCTCGATATGTCGGGTACTCTTTATGAAGTATCCCTTAACATCGAGGGCTACAGATCAAACGGTTCTGCTAACGTTAAGAGCCTCGCCGTATACGAGAACGGTTATAACGGCGGCGGCGGTGGCGGCGGCGGAGAGACCGTTACACCCGCTAAGACAGTAGAGCCCGATAAGAACGGCGACTACTTCACAAATGATTTTGAAAGCGGCGAAGGCGACTGGGTAGGAAGAGGAAGCGCTTCTGTTGATACAAACAGCAAGAACTTCTACGACGGTTCAAAGTCACTCTACGTTTCAGGAAGAGAGAACGAGTGGAACGGCTGTGCTATCCCGCTTGATTCAAGTGCATTCGTACCCGGCGAGACATACAGCTTCAGCGCAGCAGTTCTCCAGAACTCAGGCAGCACTGTAACTCTCCAGATGTCCCTCCAGCAGGGCGACGGCAACGGCGCTTCCTATACACAGATCGCTGACTGCTCGGCTAAGAGCGGTGAGTGGACAAAGCTCGAGAATACAAAGTTCGAGATACCTTCCAACTCAGGCGACCTTATACTCTACATTGAGACTCCCGAGAGCTCAGGCGACCTCTGCGACTTCTTCGTAGACGCAGTTCAGGTTTCCAAGGCAGGCAAGGAATCATCTGTAGTAACAGGCCAGGGCACAGTTGGCGACACATCCGCAGGCGGCGGCAGCGGCTCAGGCGGCGGTGAAGGCGGCTCAGGCGGCGGCGCAAGCTATACAGGCGTTCGCGCACATCAGAACCTCAACTACAAGTACGAAAAGGGCGGCGACGGCTTCAAGGATTACATGGGACCGTACTTCCGTCTCGGTACTTCCGTAAGCGGCAACGAGATAGGCAACTCACAGGCTCAGCAGTTCATCAAGAAGAACTACAACTCCATCACCTGCGAGAACGAAATGAAGCCTGATTCCATCGTTGCAGGCGTAAACGGCGATAATGTAAACATCAGCCTTAATTCTGCAAGCAGCATACTCAAGTTCGCTGAGCAGAACGGCATCGGCGTTCGTGGTCATACGTTCGTATGGTACAGCCAGACTCCTCAGTCTCTGTTCCAGGACAACGGCGGCACTGTATCAAAGGACAGAATGAACAAGCGTCTTGAGAGCATGATCAAGAATACTTTCAGTGCTATCAAGTCTCAGTTCCCGAACCTTAATCTCCACTCCTACGACGTTTGTAACGAGCTCTTCGTTAACGACGGCGGCGGAATGAGACCTGCAAACAATTCCAACTGGTCAAGAGTATACAACGGCAGCTCAGAATTCGTTGTAAACGCATTCAAGTATGCAAGACAGTATGCTCCTAAGGATTGTAAGCTTTACCTCAACGACTATAACGAGTACATGAGCGCAAAGACCAAGGACCTTGTAAACATGGCCAAGACAGTCATGAAGGAGGGCGACTATATCGATGGTATCGGTATGCAGGCTCACCTTGATTCCAAGTATCCTTCAGCAAGCGAGTTCGAGACAGCTATCAAGCAGTTCGAGTCACTCGGACTTGACGTTCAGATCACTGAGCTCGATATCACAAACAGCACAGGTTCTAACGGACAGCTTTATCCTCAGATCTTTGAGGTTGCTATGAAGCACGCTAAGAACATCTCAACTGTAACTCTCTGGGGTACAACAGATGAGAGAAGCTGGAGATACCGTGAAAACGGCGGTTCACCGCTTCCGTTCAGCAACTATCAGCCTAAGTCGTTCTACAACGACATCATCGCACTCACAAAGAAGATCGATCCTCCGAGCTATGAGGAGGAGGTAGTTACAACAACTACAACTACTACAGCTCCCGTTGTTACAACTACTACAACCACAGTTCCGGCAAAGGATCTCAAGGAGCTCCTCAACGAAAAGGTTTCAAAGTGGGGCGACGGTAACTGCGACGGCGGCATAGATATGGCTGACGCAGTAATCATCATGCAGTCACTTGCTAACCCGAACAAGTATTCACTTACAGATCAGGGCAAGTTCAACGCAGACGTTTACGAGGCAGGCGCTGGTATCACAACTATCGACGCTTATACTATCCAGAAGTATCTCCTCGGTCTCATAAAGTCACTTCCTGACAGCTATGCTGACAAGATACTCACTGTATCTTCACAGGGCAGCAATGGCGGAAATGAGCAGCAGACTGTTGCTACACAGCCGACAACAACAACTACTACAAGACAGACAACAACTACAACAAAGGCAACTACAACTACAACAACAACTCAGCCTAAGTCAAACTTCAACTACAATGCTAACTTACAGTATAAGGCAGCTCCTGATTATTACTTCAACGGCTGCCAGCAGCAGGGTAAGGTCACAAAGGAGAGCTATAACGGCATAAACGGCTATAACAGCTGCAATGTTTATACTCCTTATAACTATGACCCGAGCAAGAAGTACAACATATTCTATCTCATGCACGGCGGCGGAGAGAATGAGAACACTCTGATCTCCCAGAACGATACTATGATCCAGAATATGCTGGACAATATGATCAAGAACGGCGAGCTTGAGCCACTTATCGTTGTATTCCCGACATTCAACAAGACAGAAGCAGGACGCTTCTACAGCGAGTTCCGTCAGAGCTTAGTTCCTTTCGTTGAGGGCAAGTACTCAACTTATGCTAACAAGGATACATCTGAGAGCTCACTCAAGGCTTCAAGAATGCACAGAGCATACGGCGGCTTCTCAATGGGCGGCGTTTCAACATGGGCTGTATTCGAGAACTGCCTCGACATCGTAGGCTACTTCATGCCTCTCAGCGGCGACAGCTGGAACGGTAACTCAGCATACGACAAGGCTAAGGGTATTGCTAATGCAGTTGACAAGTCAGGTCTCCAGAAGAATGAGTACTTCATATTCTGCGCTACAGGTTCAACTGATATAGCTTATCCTAACGTAAGTCCTCAGATCGACGAAATGAAGAAGATGAGCCAGTTCGTTTACACATCTGACTTCTCAAAGGGCAACCTTTACTTCATGGTAGTTAACGGTAAGGATCACTGGTGGGGCAATGTAAGACATTATGTATATGATGGACTTCCCTACTTCTTCCACGAAGGACAGTAAAAAATAGTAAATCCATGATATTTTTAAAAGCCGAGGGCATAAAGCCCCCGGCTTTCTTTTGTTACATTTTGTATCGGCTATAACGTTTTGTGCAGCAGCTTTGCGGCAATAAATCAATTAAAAATGCAGTAAGTTAATCTAATTTAACATTTTGTCCATTGATATTTGTCAAAAAATCATGTATAATAAAATAGGATTATAATGAGATAGTAGGCTTTGAAAGGTTTACTGCCTCAAAAAAATAAATAGAGCGTTCATTATATTTCGGGAAAGGGGGGAATGGGGTGGATGAAAAGAAAGGCTTTTTTTCGGTAAAAGTCAAGATATACATTTTTGTATTCCTTATCGTTCTTGCAATGGCGGCAGGTACGACGGCAGTTGCCTTTTTTGCCAGCGTTAACCAGATAAACGATTACTATAAACGCTGCACGGCCAGTAACGCAAGGTACTTTTCGACGATGTTGGACGGCGATTATCTCGGGAAGCTCCGCGAAACAGCAGAATCTGCGGAGTTTCAGGCTCTGCGCGGAGAAGCAATGAAGGACGGCGACGAGGAGATCATCAAGGATTATCTCAGGGAACACGGCCTCTGGGACGAATATGTAAGGGTACAGGGCGCGATAGAGCGCTATCTGCAGAACATGACAGATATAAAGTACATCTATGTCGTTGCCAATGGCGATAAGGACGCCGTGAAGGATATGTACCTCATTGATGCCCCCGACGAGCCTGTCTTTCAGACGGGCTACTATGAAGACCGCGAGGAGGAGCTTTTAGGTCTTGATCTGACAGCTAATATCGAACCCACTATCTCCAACGGCGACTGGGGCTGGCTTTGCTCCTCATTCTGCCCTGTTTATAACTCTGAGGGCGAATGTGTGTGCATAGTCGGCTGCGACTTCGACATGGAGGACGTGATGAACGAGCGCAACCGCTTCCTCATCTACCTTATAATGGGAGCGCTGGTATTTACCGTTGTTGTTCAGACAATATCGATGATCCTGATAAACAGGCTCATCAGCAACCCTCTCAGAGCAATGACCACGGAAATGAAGAAATTCAACCCTGCCGAGGGGCTGACCTACAAGGAGGCAGGGGTCATGGAGCTTAACATAAAAAATCACGATGAGATCGGCGACCTTTATCATGGTATCCGCTCAATGCAGATGAATATAACAGACCGCCTCAACGATCTTTCGGAATTGCAGCAGGATAAGCTCAAAGCAGAACAGGATATAAGGGATAAGGAACTCCAGATAGGAAGGCTCAGCAAGGAAGCCAAGAAGGATATGCTGACAGGCGTGGGAAGCAAGGCTGCATATTCAAACAGGGTCAACCTGCTGAATATGGAAATGTCCGAGGGGGACATTGAGTTTGCACTTGTAATGGTGGATATGAACAAACTCAAGGACATAAATGACAGCTGCGGACATAAGGCAGGCGATCAGTACATAAGAGGCTGCTGCCGCTTGGTCTGCGAGGTATTCAAGCATTCTCCCGTCTACAGGATAGGCGGCGACGAGTTCATTGTCGTATTGCAGGGGCATGATTACAAGGAGCGACAGGCTCTTGTCGATGAGCTCAGGGAAAAATTCGACAAAAAATACAATCAGACGGAGCTGAAACCCTGGTTCAGGTACTCTGCCGCAGTTGGGATGGCGGAGAACGCTTCGTATGATACAACTGCCGACCCTGTTTTCAAACGCGCCGATGAGGCGATGTACGAGGACAAGAAACGCTTCAGGAGAAAATACGGCTTGGACAGGTAAAGATAAAAACTGTTTTGAAATATTAATAATGAGGGAAAACTATGAAAAAAAACAGATCTGAGGTTGCTGAGAATAATATTCTCCAAAAAACGATCGAAAGTTTTTCAGAGAATAAACAAGCACCTATAGTGGGATATGTGGCGTTGGTCGTGGTCTATATCGCTTTGATAGTCGCGACAGCCTGCAAGGGTTCCAACACTTATATAAGTATCGCAGACTTAAACATACCTATAAATGCTTTTGCGGGTATTCTTTCGGCGCTGTCTAATATATGCGTAATACTTATGGTGGTGTATTATAAAAAGCTGGGATTCTATACTGCTCTTACGGCGTTGATAATACAGTTACCAATGCTGACGATAAGTATGCTGAGACATCACAGCCTTGCTATGATTCCCGGAATCTTCACTGATTTTCTGACCATAATAGCTATTATGCTCATATATGACAATAACTATAAAAATCAAAAGTACCAGGAGAGGATACGAGATCAGGCTGTTACCGACAGACTGACGGAGATACCGAACAGATTTGCCTGTTCGGAGCTTGTGAGCAGTCTTATCAGACGCGGCGATGAATTTGCCATGGTCTCCATAGACCTTAACAATTTCAAGGGCATAAACGATACAATGGGCTTCAATATCGGAAATAAAGTCCTTATCGAGATAGCTTCGCGCTGGAAGAGCATTGCTGATACGGGCGTATCGGGAACTCTCGACTTCATCACACGTATCGCAGGCGATGAGTTTTCACTGATAATCAGGAATTATCATTCCGACGACGATATCATGAATACGATAAAGCAGTATGAATCCGCTCTCGGCAGACGGCTTACCATTGACAACGTGGACCTTTACATATCAGCAAGCTTCGGCTATGCCAAGTTCCCGACAGACGCGAAAACCTCCGACAGTCTCTTCTCCTATGCGGACGCGGCTATGACAGAGGTCAAGCGAGCCGGCAGCGGAAACCATATCCTGCGCTTTTCGCCCGACCTCCTCAAAAAAGAGCGTACCCTCGAGATCGAAAGAAAGCTCAGAGAGGCTCTCGAAAACGAGACTATATACTTCAACCTCCAGCCGCAGTACAGTATTGACCATAAGCTCCGCGGATTTGAGGCCCTTGCACGTATGAAGGACTCGGACGGAAACGTTATAAGTCCAGGCGAGTTCATACCCGTTGCGGAAAAGGTGGGTATCATCGACAAGGTGGACGGCATGGTAATGAAGAAGTCCGCCGCATTCTTCGGGGAGCTCCTTAAAAGATCGGGAGCCGATATAACGCTGAGCGTTAACGTATCGGTAAAGCACATGATGAAGAACGATTTCCTTGACGAGCTCAGGGAGATAATCAATACGGGAGAATTTCCTGCAAATCAGCTGGAAATTGAGATAACGGAGTCGGTAATGATAGATTCTGCGGAAAAAGCCCTGCAATGTATCGAGGAGATAAAGAAAATGGGCATAAAGATCGCTATCGACGACTTCGGAACCGGCTATTCGTCACTGAGCTATCTGAACAAATTCCCTGCAAACCTGCTGAAAATAGACAAGTCGTTTATTGACGACATGAATAAGGACGACTCTTCAAAGCAGTACGTTGCTGCGATTATTTCCATAGGTCATATCATGGGACTTGACGTTATTGCAGAGGGCGTTGAGGAAGAGGAGCAGCTCGTTTCGCTGAAGGATATCGGCTGTGACTATATACAGGGCTTTATCTGGGGACGTCCGCTTCCTATGAATGAAGCCGAAAGGCTTGTAATGGGTGAAATGTAAAAAATCAGTTAGAAAAGGCTTCCCGTCGGGAAGCCTTTTTGTATATGCGAAGATCAGCTTTAAGCTATGTCCTTGCTGTAGAGCCTGTAGCTGTATGTCTCTTTTATCAGCTGGCTGAAATAGCTGCCATTGACCTTGCCTGCACGTATGAGAGCTCCCACGGAGTCAGCGCCGTTGTCGGCAAGGTTCTGACAGAGCGCCTCGGAAAGAGCCTTGCCGAGGCCTTTATGCTCGGGCTTTATGCCGAGATACAGGAGGATATACTGTCTGCACTTCTTCTTTGTGCTCAGTATTTTCAGCAGCTTCGCGGGAGTTATGCTGCCGCGGACAGCATTGCCGAAATCAGGGACAGATACGAAGAAGCCCACGGCTTCTCCGTGGAAATAGGCGACCTTTACCATTGAATAGTCCACAATTTTTTTCAGCGGAGAATAAATTGCGGCAAATTCGTCCTCGGTTATGGGGCTGAATGTCTGAAAATCGCTGTAAAGCTCCATGATAAGACGGTATATCTCGCGCAGAGAGCGCTCAAAGGTGCTGTTGTCGGGGCTTTTCAGCTCATAGCCCTTTTCTGTGAACTGAGGCAGACGTCGGCTGAATCTGCCGTCGCTGTACTCCGCAGGTATCCTGCCATATCGGTTGGATATGTATTCGCCGCAGCTTTCGAGACCGCAGCCGCACAGGAGCTTTTCGTAATAATCAAGGTTGTACGGCTCGCCTGTATAGGGCGAGCCGAAATTATCGGTCTTGAGCCTGTAGCGTATCCAGAAGGAACAGTCTACAGGTCCTGTGAGGGAGGTCTTTCCCTCCTTTTTTGCAATGCTTTCGGCACATTTCATAAGCGCCTGAGCCGCTTTTATATCGTTTATGCACTCGAAAAAGCCGAAATAAGCGGAGGAGCGGTCGGGATATATGGTAACGGCGCACCTTGCGGCGACTTTTCCGCTTTCGTCCCTTGCAATTACTGGAAATACGCGGAAGTATCTTCTGAGTATATGCGAGCCGCGCAGCAGAGCCTTTTCCTCGGCTCTGTCCTGCATGAGCTCGCTTTTTTTGTATAGTTTTCCCGGCAGTGACAGAAAGTCGGAAAGCTCCTTCTTGTTGTCTGCCGAAATGAGTTTTGCGGTATATTTCATGTTATATCGCCTCGTTCATTTTTATCTTCTTTTCAATAATGGTGATGGTTCCCGTGGAACCGTTTATGTGTATCCTGTCGCCGTTCCTTACGGTTGAAAAGAGCTCCTTTACACCTACGACAGCAGGCTTTTTCAGCTCACGGGAGATTATGGCGGTATGCGACAGGAGAGAGCCGCGCTCGGATACTATGCCTGCCGACCTGCTGAGCAGAAATACCCAGCCCGGGTCGGTCATTTTTGCGGCTATTATCTTTCCCTCGCTGTCAAGGTCGGGAGTGAGCTTGTCCACAACCAAGACTTCACCCTCTGCGTCGCCTGACGAGCATGGGATACCCCTGAGAGTGTCGGTATTTGCAAGGCTTCCTGCCGAAGCGGCTGAGAACTGCTTGTCAAAGGGTTCTCCTGCAAACACAAGTCTCGAATACAGAGGCAGCTTCTCAAAGCTCCTGAAGGCTGCGCGGCGCGTTTCTATGAGCTCTCTGAGCTCCATGTCCTTTTGCTTCACTGCTTCAAACAATTCGTCGAATTGCAGGCAGAAAACGTCTGCGGGAGCGTCGATACGCCCGTTTTTGCAGAGCTCATCGGCAGTTTTTAGAATTATCCTGCGGACAAGTCCGAATATCTTTCCTCTTGACATACGCGAGCTTTCGCGGAGCTTTATGCCGTTTGCTGCCCTTTTTGCAAAGGCTTCGGCGAATATTCCCAGCTTCGGGAGCTTTTCCGCGTCTGTTCTGCCGCAGTCTGCGGCGTTTACTATGTTTTCCGCAAGCAGATATGGCTTTGTGCGGTAGGTATCCGTTTCGAGCTTCAGCTCCTCGGGACATCTGTCACCGTAGAGCCCGATATACTGCGATATGAGCTTTGCTCCGCTCCTGCACTTATCCATTGCGTTTTCAAAGCTTTTTTGGTCGTTTACGCCGCGCAGCTCATCAAGAACACCGCTTTCCGTGAAGCATTTCTTTATTTCCGCAAGCATTCTGACGGGCTTCATGCTTTCGATATCGCGGTTGCCTGCAATGAAAAGATTCGTAAGCTCCTGCCCCTCTGCGCCGTATTTCCTTGTAAGGCTTTTTTTGAGAAGCCCAGTGAAAATAAAGGTATACAGGTCGTTGACAAGTGTGAGGTCCCAGTGGCAGGCAAGCTCGCTGCGGAGTCCGCAGTACAGTTCAAGAAGAGCCTCGGGACTGTGCGTCTCATCTATGGCGGAAGAGTATTTTTCGTAGACTTTATCGAAATATTCGTCAAGTTTCTTCATATTCCTGCGGTTTTTAGAGAGAAGCTGAAAGAACGAAGCCGTCACGCGGAGCTTTGTCATAAAGCCTGCCTTCTCGCCGGAGCGGGTCACTTCCTTTTCGTGAACGCTCAGCATTTCCTGCCATACAGGGATTATTTTTTTGCTGAAAGGCAGCATAGCTATTATGTCGTACCAGTTGCTTATGCGGTAGTAGATCCTTCCGTTGACGCTGGCTGTCATATTGCGGAGAGAAGTGTCGATGCGCTCGGCTGTGCCGTCGTTTCTGGTAGCTCTTTTCACGCAGCTTCTGAATACCTGATAGTAGACCTCGCTTACGAAGCTGACTGTCATAGGAAGGGATATCCCGGGGTAACTTTCCGAGATATTGCTGCTGTCGAGGACGGTCACGGAACATTTCCTCAGAGAAGTAACGGGTCTTGCCTGCAAAATGAAAACTTCTCCGTCCTTTATGGCAAATTCAATGTCCTGACGCTTGCCGAAAATGCCGCATATCTTTTTGGATACCGCAATGAGCTCACGGAGCAGCTCGTCGGTCAGCAGGGGAGAGTCGTTCTGTCTCTCGAAGCAGTACAGGTCATCGGTAGTATTGTAATAGTAGTGGGTAACGTCGGTCTTGTCCTCGACTACGCCGTTTCCGAGACCTTTTCCGACAACTATGACCGTTTCGTTTAGTATCCCCTGCGGATTTGAGGTGAATATGACGCCTGAGAGCTCGGACTCCACCATTTTCTGTATTATGACAGAGATATGAGCTTCTTCGGGGTCTTTGCCCATGCTTTTAATGTAGTCCTCGGCTGCATTGCCAGCGGAAAGGCATCTTTCCACATACTTTTTCAGCTCTGTGCCCCTGACGTTCAGACAGGTGCTGAACTGCCCTGCAAAGGACATTGAAGCTCCGTCCTCACAGTCCGCAGAGGAGCGTACCGAGTACAGCCCGTCCTTGTCAAAGGGAAAGTCCGAAAGACTGTCTGCGCTCTGAACGCATACCAGTTCGGGAACGTTGAGACCGTTCTCACGCATGATGAAAAGGCGCTGAGCCTTTGAGCCTATCCTGTATTTTCTGTAATTGTCCTCAGTTATCATCATATCAGTGTTACCCCCATTCTCTGTGAGATTATATATCCTGCAACTGTTATGAGCATTATGCTTTCCTGTATGTATGTGTATTTTTCCACCTTATCGACCAGCCTGAACTTAGTCGGGTCGCCTATGAACTCCACAAATTTCCATGTCATCCATGCAACGTTTATGAGCAGGGCTGCTACGGATATCCAGCTGAGCCTGTAAACCAGGAGGATATTTGTGAGAATGTCGACAAGAGTGAGTACAAGCACGAACTTTACGGGCTTTTTATAGCCGAAAAGCTTTGAATAGGTAACGTATTCGGTCTCGTCCTTAGGAGCTCTTATCTTTCTTGATATCTCCCATATGAGTGCAGGGAAGTAAAGGGTCATCATTGCGAGGAAATTGGTGAGAGTAAATGCGGAAAGTCCGTATTTTATGCAGGTGAAGGAGATTATGTAGATATTGAGTATCATCTGCACGGGATTGTGCGTTACCAGCGCCAGCGGCAGACTTTTCTGTATCTTCTTTTTCTGGAAGAACCACAGCGACATGAGTGTTCCGTAGATGTAAAGGAAAAGGAAGAACAGGAAATTATTGAGGAATACAAAGTTGAGGATCACCGTTACCGCGATAAGCGAGGTTATGAATATGGCAAGGTCCTTTTTTGTGACTCTTCCCGAGGGAAGAGGGCGGTGTGAAAAAAGGCGGCAGTCCAGCTCGTAGTCCTTGAAATCATCGGCTATCCTGAGCCAGCAAAGGAAGCTGAATACTGTGAAGCCGCCGATAAATTCGGCTAAAGATATGCTGAAATCGGTAACTCCGTTATTGAGCAGTACAATGAAGTATATCTCGCCGAAAACTATGAATCCAAGTATCAGACGAGGTAAAAGCGGATACATTTCCCTGAAATAGATATCAAGTCGTTTTAACATGGTCGTTTCCCCCTTAAATGTTGCGGCGTATCCTGAGTGCGTAAAGAATCAGGTTCACAGCCGAATGTGTAAAAAATCCCACAAGAATGTAAAGCCAGTATTGTCCGAAGCTTACCGGACAGAGCAGACTGAGGCACAGGACGACTCCCAGAAGCGAATCTATCTGGTCTATCACATAGAATATCATGCCCTTCAGCCCCTTATCGGTCTTGCCTGCCATTATGCCTGCCCTGCGCTTTATAAAGCTGTTCGGCAGCTCGAATACCGCATAGGCGAGCCCGAAAAGCAGTCCTGCCCCGAGGTTCGGCGCGAAGCTGTTGCCGTGAACGGCGATCAGCTGATTTTTTGCTTCAAGAGGCGGAACTGCGGAGCATACAGCTCCCCATATGACCTGAGACGCTCCGCCGAGAAAAATCATTCCGAGGAAGCCCTTCCAGGTCTTGTTGTCCCCGAAGAGACGCTTGCCGTCGCGGAGACATTTTCCGCAGTCCATAGGCTTTTTCAGCTCTTCGCATATGGGCAGCTTTACAAATATCATGTTCAGTACTCCTGCGATTATCACTGACGCAAGAGTTGCATATATCTGCGTTATCTCAGTGAGAATATTCATTTTAGCAGCGCTAAAGCCTTTGGAACGAGGATTATAGCTTCGGTTACGAAGAATGCTGAGGAAATGGCAAGAACTCCGCCTGCCGCCGCGTCCTTGATGAAGCGGTTCTTCTCGTTGATATTGTTGTCGTAGGTGTCGATGACGCGCTCAATGGCAGTATTCAGGAACTCTGCGGAAAAAGCGGCGGTCACAAGGGCGACGAATACGATGTACTCCCATACCGCACAGTGCAGCAGGATATTGAATATCAGCATGAAAAGCGCGATAGCCGTGTATTCCATGAAGTTCCTTTCGCTTCTGTAGCATTCGGCAATGCCGTGTGCTGCACATCTTATGCTCTGAAAAATATTTTTGTTTTTCATAAAAGCACCTCCAAAGTGTTGTCGTTGATTATATTATATTTATTTGCTCCTCATTTCTCAAGTTACGATTGTCACTTTCTGAGTGACATTTGTCACTTTTTAAAGAAGCCGAAGGCGACATATTTTATATGCGGGAATGAAAAAGATAGTCTTCTTGTAACATTTGTTAAGATATAAGCTTTCAGGCTTAAATTTTTTTCTGTGTAAATGGTAAAAAAATTCCAAAAACCGCTTGAAATAGCCTTGTGTATATGCTATAATATTTAAGTTGTGATCCATTTTAAACTTTTTTCTGACAAGCAGAAGTGTCAGAGCATGATCCGAAAGGATCGTTATTCAGAGGGTAAGAAACAATCGTTGGAGGGAAAAATGAAAAACACTTCAAAAAGACACACCATTGCAGGGATATTATGCCTTGGGATGCTTTTGCAGACCGCCTCATATCTTCCTGCACACGCAGATACTAACGTACAAGTGTCAATGAATGAGATCTGCACAAAAAACAGCTCATATCCTGCGGCAGACGGGAAGTGCCACGACTGGATAGAGCTGTACAACAGCGCAAAGACAGAAGCCGATATTTCGGGCTGGGGACTTTCCGATACGGAAGGCGAGCCACGTAAATATGTATTCCCTGAGGGAACACGTGTACCGGCAGAGGGAAGACTCATTGTCTTCTGTGACAGCGACGCAGCAGCAAACGACAGAACGATAGCTCCTTTTGGACTTGCAGCTTCGGGCGAAACTCTCGTGCTCAGCGACAAGAATGGCAGCAGAGTCCAGACTGTGACGGTCGGAGCGCTTGCGGCTGACGCCTCATACGGACAGTACCCCGATGGAAGCGGCGAGTTCTACACGCTTAAAGGTACTCCCGACAAGGCGAATGCAGCTCCTGAGGGAAACGCAGCTGTGCATCCGCCTGTTTTTTCGCAGGAAAGCGGCTTCTATGACAGCAGCTTCACACTTACGCTCACAGCCGACGAAGGGTGTGATATCTACTATACCACAGACGGCAGCGACCCTGTGTACGGTTCAAAAAAGTATACGGAGCCGCTCACGATAAATGATATGACTGATACCGAGAACCGTCTGAGCGCACGTACAGACATAGTTCCCGACGGTGCGGAAGCTCCCCGCGGAAACGTTGACAAAGCAGTAGTCATAAGAGCTGTTGCAGTCGACAAGGAGAACCGGGCAAGCGAATACATCACAAAGACATACTTCATCGGCAGGACAAATTCGGGTTACTACAAGCAGATGAAGGTAGTTTCACTCGTTACCGACCCTGCAAACCTTTTTGACAACAATAAGGGAATCTACTGCCTCGGAAGGATATACGAGGAAAACAGGCACAGCAGCGGCGACAAGTGGCCGTGGGAGATACCTGCAAACTACACTCAGAGAGGCAGGGACTGGGAGCGCCCTGCACAATTCACCATGTTTGAAAACGGTAAAAAGGTGATAGACCAGAGCGTCGGCATACGTATCAAGGGAGCTTTCTCAAGATGTCTCGCACAGAAGAGCTTCAACGTTTACACACGCAAGGATTACGGTCTTACCGAGTTTGACTATGATTTCTTCTCAGGAAAAGCTGTTAAGGCTAAAAACGGCAAGGCTATAAAGAAATTCGACGGTGTGGTCCTCAGAAACGGCGGAAACGACAACACAGGAGCTTTCTTCCGTGACAGCATCAACCAGAGCCTTGTTGCGGACAGAGCATTTGCACATCAGGCTGTAACAGAGTGCATAGTATTTCTCGACGGCGAGTTCTGGGGTATCTATCAGATGATGGAAAAGATAAATACAAGCTTCCTCAGCGACCATTACGGCGTTAAGAAGAGCGATATCGCCATGATAGAGAACGGCGCTCTCGAGGAGGGCTCGGAACAGGACCTCAGAGACTGGCGCAGCGTCTGCGACGGTATGGCAAACGGGAATATGTCCTATGACGAGTTTTGCAGCAAGGTAGACATACAGGGCTTCATGGACTATTTTGCAGCTCAGATATACTGGTCGAATGCGGACTGGCCGCAGAACAATTTCAGCGCATGGCGTTCAAATGCTATCGACGAAACAAATCCTTACGCTGACGGCAAGTGGAGAATGATACTCTTCGATACCGAGTCGGGACAGGGACTTTACGGCACAGAGGACAAGTCCTATTCCGCTGACGGTTTCAGACGTATCCGTGAAAGCGGCAGCCAGCTGGCAAGAGTGTTCAACTCCCTTATGAATATCGAGCAGTTCAGACTGAAATTCGCAAGGACTATGATGGACCTTGCAAATCACAATTTCAATACCGACAGAACAAGGGCAGTCATAGAAGGCTACAAGAACAGCTACAGACAGCAGGTAGCAGATACATATGCGCGTTTCCATTCGGGAAGCCTTTCGGGCGATAATGCGATCAGGCGATTTGAGGGCGATATTTCCACTGTTCTTGACTTCTATGCACAGCGTTATCCCTATGCAGAGCGCACTACACGTTCGGCTGCAGGGCTTTCTTCCGAGCCGCGCAGACTTACAGTGGTCAACTCTCCCGATAACGGCAGCATAAAGCTCAATACCCTTGAGCTCGGCAATATCAGCAGATGGAGCGGTAATTACCACACAGATTACGATATCTATATCAAGGCTATGCCTGTGGAGGGACGCACTTTCTCGCACTGGAACATAAACGGTGCCAGGATAACCAACGGCGACGCCGCAACAGCTTCTATAAAGGTAAAGCTGGAGTCTGACGCTACAGTTGAGGCAGTTTACTCGGACGGTGAAAATGTTCAGCCTGTGACAACTACCACAACAAAGACTACAACAAAAGCTACAACTACTACAACAAAGGCTGCAACGACTACAACAGCGGCTATACAGAAAACAGTGCCTGTCAAGGGACTCAAGTCGCTGAGCAAGGTGGTACAGGCTGAGACCTATGATTTCAAGTCGGGAATAGATACCGAAAACTGCTCGGAGGGCGGACTTGATGTTGCGTATATCGAAAACGGCGAGTACATCGGCTTCAAGGACGTTGATCTCACAAATGTACGCAATATCGACTTCCGTATCGGTTCAAACGGCGCAAAGGCTGTCCTCGAGGTACATATTGACGATCCGAACGGTCAGGTCATAGGAAAAATGGATATCAAGAGCACAAGCGGCTGGCAGACCTGGAACACTCAGACCTGTTCTGTCAGTGAGACCAACGGCAAGCACGATGTTTACTTCGTATTTACAGGCGGCGAGGGCTACCTTTACAATGTAAACTGGTGGAGAACAGACAAGGCGGTAAGTAAATATGCTATCGGCGACCTCAATGAGGACGGAAAGGTGGATATTTACGATCTTTGCTCTATGAAAAAGGCAGTTCTCACAGGTGAAGCCGATAACTTCGGAGCAGCCGATATAAACGATGACGACGCTATAAACAGCGCTGACCTTGTGCTTCTCAAGAGGTTCATAATGGGCGATATCAAGTCGTTCTGATGACGTAAAAAATTAGTATTTTGGCAAAAATCCACTTTACCCATGAAAGGGATGCCAAAGGGTCCACAACCCTTTGGCAGAGTCCGGAGGCAGCGCCTCTGGTGGGGAGTGTAGCAAATCCCCACATATAGCCTCAAAGCGCTCCGCAAGAGGAGACGCCCTGCGAGTGAGGGCGTCTCCTTAATTAATATTGTTTTGGGCAGACCGAAAAAAAGCCGCTTTAAGCGGCTTTTTATCTTCTCCTTTCGGGATATTTCAGGTAGAATTCTTCCTTGTTGGCGTACATATTCGCGTCGGCAGTCTGCATTGCCTTCCTTATTGTACCGATAGTCTTGTAGCTCGAACCTACGGCAAAGCACACTCCCTCGGGAGAGGCGGTCGCTGTCATGAAGCGCTTCGTCTTTTCTGCGAATACTGCCTCGTCAGGCTCGACGGCAAGTACCATGAACTCGTCGCCGCCTGCACGGTATATCTCATAGTCGGGGAAGTGCTTCTGCAATGTGAGGGCTGCGTCCTTTAACAGGAGATCGCCTGCAAAGTGTCCCTCGTTGTCGTTTATCTGCTTGAGGCCGTTAAGATCGGCGAAGATTATCCCTACAGCGTCCCCGAAGTGTTCCTGATCTGCAACGAGCACGTCGATACGGTTGTTCATAGCGTTTCTGTTGAGAACTCCCGTGAGAACGTCCTGAGAGCTGAGCATTTCCAGACGGTTGAAAAGCTGGTGGCTTGCAAGCTCTGATGAGATGAAATATGTGGTGAGCTCGAGAGTTTCCTTGATTTTCATAGCGTTGCTGACATCAAAATTAAGCGCCCATATAAAGCCGATAGTTTCCTTCCGGTATCTTAGCGGGAAAAGGATTATACTTTCGGCTCCCGCAGGCTTTATGGTATTGTACCATACGGGATTGGTCTCTTTCAGGTAGTCCCAGTCCTGCTTGTCCTTGATGATAGCGCAGGTGCTTCCTGCAATAGTGCCGTGCCAAGTGTCCACAACATTGAAAAAGTCATCGTCTATATAATCCTTCATGGTATTATGAGAGACATTTTCACGGAGAGACTCGCATAATACTGAGCATTTACGCTGTGCGAAATCAGTTGTGAGGATACAGCAGAACTCGGCGTTGCAGAGCTTGCGGATATCTGCGATAACCTCATTGATCGTCTGCATGAAATCGTCTGCACCGCGGAGCTTCATGCATATCTGAAGTACATTTGCTGCGATATCGGGTGTGGTATTGGTCATCAGCGAGTAATCGGGAGCTTCCGAAAAACTCTGCACAAAAGCGCAGTAGCCGATGTTTTCCTTGTCCGATTTAAGCGGTATCGCAGTCAGGTGGAGCCATAAAGGCATTCTCTCCGGGTGGATATATGTGTGGAGAGTTTCCCCGAGTATGGCGCTCCTGAAGCAGAAATCCTCGAAATTCTTGTCCTTCGGCATATAGTTTTCATAGGGCTCGTTCGGCGAAAAATCTGTCTTATACAGGGCTTCTTCACCTATTTTGTCGTGATCGTCCTCGGACTTCTTGAAAAAAATAGAATTACCCGTTACAAGAAGAATGTTGCCGTAGCTCCCGTCGGGAAATTTTTCAACGGAAAAAACGCTTGCCATAGCGTTTATGTGTTCTGAAAAGAAATGAAAGTCAGATCTCATAATATGTCCCCCCGATACACAAAAAGTAAAAAATATTCCTGGCAGTAATAACAGTGACATCCAAAGCAAACTGTATAAAAAAGGCGCTTTGAAAGCCGCGTTTTTGTCACATATCATTATAACATGATTAGTTAAAGATGTCAATCGTATAAACTTTATAAAAAATGGACAGTTTTTTCTGTACAATGCATTTTTCTTTGCATTTATCAGGTATGTATGGTATAATGTCCTTGCAGATACGCAGACAAGAAATCTGTTTACTGAAATTGGACGATCATATCATAACGCTATGGATATAACATAATAAGAAGCAATACAGCCGAAAAGGAGGATAATATGACTTTACAGCAGCTTAAATACATGATCACAATAGCAGAAACCGGCTCTATCACTACTGCGGCGCAGCGCCTTTTCATTGCTCAGCCAAGCCTTTCAAAATCCGTGGCAGAGCTTGAAAAGGAAATGGGCATAACTATTTTCAACCGAAGCAACAGGGGAGTTTACCTGTCCGAGGACGGAATGAAGTTCCTTTCCTATGCGCGTCAGGTCGTGGAACAGGCGGAGCTCCTTGAAAACGAGTACAAGTCCACTGCTCCGCCGAGAAGAGCTTTTGCTGTCTCGGCACAGCATTACGCATTCGTCGTAAATGCTTTTGTTGAACTTGTACGCGAATACGGTAGGGATAAGTACGAATTTTCTCTCCGCGAACTTAAAACCGCAGAGATAATCGAGGACGTCCGCACTCACAGAAGCGATATCGGAGTCCTTTTCCTAAGCAGCTTCAACCGCGAGGTCATAAGGCATATCCTGCAGAATGAGGAGATACGCTTTGAACCGCTTTTTACTGCTAAACCCCATGTTTTTGTCAGCAGGAGCAATCCACTTGTGGGCAGGAGCTCCGTAACTCTCGGTGATCTGAAAGCCTTTCCGCGTCTTACCTACGATCAGGGTGTGAAAAACTCCTTTTACTTTGCCGAGGAGCTGCATATAACGGCGGAAAGTCCGAAAAATATAGTAGTTTCCGACAGAGCTACCCTTTTCAATTTCCTTATAGGACTTGACGGGTATACCATATCTTCGGGAATACTCAGTTCAGACCTCAACGGCAGCAATATAGTGTCGATCCCTCTTGAAAGCAGCGAAGAAATGGAGATAGGCTACATAACTACCGCCGACCGCCCTATGAACGAGCTTACGGAGCGGTATCTCGAGCATCTCAAGGAGTACATCGCAAATTACTCTTCCTGATATAGCTTTTAGCTATGGGACTGCATTTCTTTTTGATATTAACACATTTCTGACGGGTATGCTATAATAGAAACACAACAAAGCATATCGGAGGAACAGGAAATGCAGACATCGATCATCGGATACCCGAGAATAGGAAATCTTCGCGAGCTGAAGTTCGCAAGCGAGAAATACTTCCGCGGTGAGATAACAGCTGCGGAGCTTGAAAAAACAGCAAAGGATATCCGTTTATATAATCTTGGATTACAGAAAAAAAGCGGACTTGACTTTATACCGTCCAATGATTTTTCTTACTATGACGGAGTACTTGACACGGCTTTTCTGCTGAACGCAGTTCCCGTGAGATACACAGCCCTCGGACTTTCCGGGCTTGATACATATTTCGCAGCCGCAAGGGGCTATCAGGGCGAAAAGGGCGATGTCAAAGCTCTTGCCATGAAGAAGTGGTACAATACCAACTATCATTATATGGTTCCCGAGATAGACGACAGCACAGAGATAAAACTTGTCGGCACGAAGCCATTTGAGCTTTTCAGCGAGGCTCTCGGCAGCGGCGTAAAGACCAGGCCTGTCATCGTCGGAGCTTACACATTCCTGAAGCTTGCAAGATACAAGGGCAGCAGGAAAGCGTCCGATTTCATTGCAAGTACTGCTGATGCATATTCGGAGCTGCTGAAAAAGTTCGGCAGCCTCGGCGCTGAGTGGGTGCAGTTCGACGAGCCGTCACTGGTAATGGATATGACAGCTGATGATATCCGGCTCTTCACAGCACTGTATGAGAAGATACTGCATGATAAGGGCGGCGTTAAGGTGCTTGTGCAGACCTATTTCGGCGACGTCCGCGACTGCTATAATGAACTCTGCGGACTTGACATTGACGGTATCGGTCTTGATCTCACCGAGGGAAAAAGGTCTCTCGAGCTCGTAAAGAAAAACGGTTTCCCTCAGGGAAAAACTTTGTTTGCAGGAGTCGTGAACGGAAAGAACATCTGGCGCTGCAATTACGCTTCTGCTCTCGTCACGCTTTCAGAGCTTGAAAAGCTCGCACATGATATAGTTATAAATACATCCTGTTCGCTTCTGCACGTTCCGTGTACTCTTGCGAACGAAACCAGACTCGGGGAGTTCTACAAGAAGCATTTCGCATATGCAGAGGAGAAGCTTACCGAGCTTGCGGAGCTCAAAAGGATAACAGCTTCATCATGCCCGACGGAAACTGAGGAGTACCGCAGAAATGCAGCTCTCCACAGCAAGCCGAGAGACGGCGGCAACGAGGCTGTAAGGAAAAAGGTGGCGGCTCTTACGGAAAAGGACTTTGTAAGACTTCCCGGATTTGCAGAGCGCGAAAGGATACAGAAGGAAAGGTTCAGACTGCCCCTGTTCCCGACTACGACTATCGGTTCGTTCCCTCAGACGGCAGACGTGAAGGCAAAGCGCAGCGCATACCGCAAGGGTGAGATATCCGACAGCGATTACGAGTTCTTTATCGAGAAAAAGATAGCAGAATGTATTGCATTGCAGGAAGAAATAGGTCTTGACGTACTTGTTCATGGCGAATTTGAGCGTAATGACATGGTGGAGTACTTCGGCGAGTGCCTTGACGGCTATCTCTTTACGGAAAAGGCATGGGTGCAGTCCTACGGCACACGCTGCGTTAAACCGCCTGTTATATGGGGGGATATCTCCCGTGCAAAGCCCATGACCGTGAAATGGTCGGTCTATGCTCAGAGCCTTACCGACAAGCCAATGAAGGGAATGCTCACAGGACCTGTTACCATACTCAACTGGTCATTCCCGAGAGAGGATATTTCCCTCAGGGAGAGCGCTTTGCAGATAGCTCTTGCTATCCGCGAGGAGGTCCTCGACCTCGAGGCAAACGGTATCAGTATCATACAGGTGGACGAAGCTGCCCTGCGTG
The DNA here is from genome assembly GCF_017549005.1 of Ruminococcus sp. Lineage (GTDB taxonomy): Bacteria > Bacillota > Clostridia > Oscillospirales > Ruminococcaceae > Ruminococcus. The sequence goes on along the minus strand of NZ_JAFYYT010000021.1, from coordinate 18,744 downwards.
AGAAGCTGCCGCTCCGCAGGTCTGACTGGAGAGAGGACTACCTCGACTGGGCTATACCTGCGTTCAGATATGTACACAGCGGCGTAAAGCCCGAAACACAGATACATACCCATATGTGCTACAGCGAATTTGCTGACATTATCAGGGATATAGACGATATGGACGCAGATGTCATCACCTTTGAGGCGTCAAGGTCTGACCTGACTATACTCGACGTGCTCAGGGAGAATGATTTCCGTACCGAGGTCGGTCCCGGAGTATACGATATACACTCGCCGAGAGTACCCTCAAAGGACGAGATAAAGGCTGCTGTCAGCAAGATGAGGGAGCGTATCCCTGCTGAAAAGCTGTGGATAAATCCCGACTGCGGACTTAAAACAAGAGGAAACGAGGAAACTGTTCCGAGCCTTAAAAACCTCGTGAACGCTGCGAAAGAGGCAAGAAATGAAAACTGCTGAATTATTTGAAAACAAGACTGTTTTTTCCCTCGAAGTCTTTCCGCCGAAGCCTGACGCAGAGGAAAGCGTGATATATGACACTCTCGAGGAGCTTTCGGATATCTCTCCCGATTTTATAAGCGTTACCTACGGCGCAGGAGGCGGTAATAACGGCTGCAAGACCATACAGATAGCCTCCGACATAAAGCACAGGTACGGAGTTGAAAGCGTTGCACATCTGCCATGTATTGAGCTGAAAAGGGAACAGGCTGCGGAGATACTTGACAGCCTGCAAGCTCACGGCATAGAAAACGTGCTTGCGCTTCGGGGAGACAGGCGCGAGGGGAGCGCTCCGGCAGGTGATTTCCGCCATGCAAGCGACCTTATCTCCTTCATAAAGGAAAACTATGACTTCAACGTTCTTGCTGCCTGTTATCCCGAGGTACACCCGGAAAGCGGAAGCGCTGTCAATGACCTGAAATGGCTCAGATACAAGGCTGAATGCGGCGCAGATCACCTGATAACCCAGCTTTTTCTCGATAACAGATATTTTTACGACTTTTACGAAAAAGCCCGTATAGCAGGCATAGGAGTGCCGATAGAGGCCGGTATCATGCCGGTTACCAATAAGAGACAGATAGAGCGCATGGTGAAGCTCTGCGGCGTGGAGCTCCCGAAAAAGTTCGTCCGCGTTCTTGAAAAGTATGAGCATAATGAGTCAGCGCTGCGCGACGCAGGCATAGCTTATGCAATAGACCAGATAACCGACCTCATCGCTGAGGGAGTTGACGGTATACACCTTTATACCATGAATAATCCCTATGTTGCACACAGGATCTTTGACGCTGTAGAAAGCCTTATTGCCGTAAGCGTGTCCGCTTCGGTGTGAATTTCTTCCATTTACCAAATGAATAAGCTCTCCATACTGATAATGGAGAGCTTATTTGCTTTTATAATGAAAATATCATAACAGCTCACGGCACTTATCAGAAAGAGCTTCGTATCTTTCCGAGATATCGCCGAGAAGAGCGGAAATATCGCCAGTCTTGTGGACTTCAGCCTGTTTCAGGAAGTCGGAGAGCATTTCTTCCGCTTCTTCCTTTTTAAAGGCTCTCATACCTGCAAAAGGGCCCTCTGTGAACAGTGAGGACAGCACCTTTGCGATATCGCTGAATTGTCCGTCGGTTATATTCCCTTTCAGAAGCGACGATATATCCACCTTTTCATACACATCAAGAGCGGAATACTCTGCAAGAACGCTGTTGATTATACCCTCATGGAGGAGCCAGTCCTTAATTTCCTTTGTTTCGGGCTCAAGCCGTGCAACAGCGTGTATCCTGCCCCAGCCGTGAACCTTTTGTGCAAGGGCAAAGACCTCATCATTGCCGTTTGACCATGTCATCATATTGAATACGGAGAACAGGGTGAATTCATCGCTGAGTCCGAGAGTTCTGACCACATTCTTGATCTGGTCGTCGGGTTCTGAGAGAATTTCCAGTATTATAAGTCCGAACTTGACCATTTCCACGATCTTGCTTGACAGGCATCTGAAAGTAAGGTCAACCATTTTATCAAGTTCGAGCTTGTCGGTGTTTTCCATGATATACTTCTGAATGGCGTCAATAAATACAACAGGGGAGGTATCGGTGAACAGCTCCGCCATTTTCTGCATCACCTTTGCAGGATCCCCGAGGAGCTTGAAAGCGTCGGCAATTATCTGCATTTGCTCGTCCGTTATTTTCGGGAAGCCCATATGGTACATACTTACGCCGTCCATTGCTCCGTCAGCCCATCTGAGCTGAGTCGGGTCGGTGCTTGGGGGCTTTGGAAGTGAAAAATCATCGGGCAGGCGGCCGTTTACCGTATTTGCAGCCAGAAGTTCGTAAATTGAATTATATTCGCTCATGTTTTATTCTCCTTTGATAGTTTTTCGCTTGTTCCGCAAGTCTGCGCCTCATGTACCGGCTCTTCAGGAGCCGCTATAAGTACATTATACTGCATTAGGAAATAAAGGTCAAGCAATACATTCCTTCAGGTATGTGGTTTGTGTCTGAACAAGCCGTATATGCAGAAAAAGCGAAGCAGAAGCTTCGCTTTTTCATGTGGTATATTGTGTTTTGGCGTCAATTCAGCGCCGAAAGATCATCAAAGCTGTACTTTCTGCCCACGTGTACCCAGTTCTTTGAGTTGAAAAGTGCTAAAGCACTGTCATGCTCCTCTTTGCTGACAACTTCATCGTTGACCTTGTATTCAACTTCCTCATACGGTACATTTCCCGAGTTGTTGCCTGTTGTCTGTATCTTTACAAGTCCCTGGTCCGTAAACTTATACATGATAGTGTAAGAATAGCCCATGTGGGTATTTGACCAGCCTATAAGACCTTCTTCCCTACAGGACATGAACTCGCCGTATTCGCCGAAATACGTGGTCGTACCCTCAGAATCGCAGCCAAACATAGGGGTGCCGTCAGGTTCATAATAATGGTAAAAGGTTACCCATGATGCGTGAGCTTCGCCGTTGGATATCAGAAGCTCTGGCGTGCCGTCGTTGTCAAGATCCTGCAGATCCCACATATAATGAGAGTCTGAGCTGCTCTTTGTTGCAGTCAGCCAGTCACGGTATGCTTTTTTCCAGCTCTTCTGAGCGCCCAGGCTGAGTTCGCCGCGGACTATACGTGCTGCATAGCCGTTTCCGAAGTGGAGCTCGTCAGGCTTGGTATCAGTGTAATAAGCGCTGTGGAATACGCTTGAGTCTGATGATACGAATGTATCTCCAGAGAATACCAGCATGAGTATCTCCGTGCCGCCGATCTCTTCGCTTGATCTCTTGATCGTTCCTGATGAGACATTTCCGTTTGCGTCGGTAAATGTGTAGGAAGCGTCGCCGCGGATATCCACAATGGCCTTGTTCTCAATCGAGCTTTCGACATCAAGGTTATTGATGTCTGATATCTGATAAGTCCACTTCCCTACGAACGGCTTGATGAACTCGCTGCCCGAAGCGTCCTTTGTAACGACTTCCACAGCTGTTTCCGTAACGTTTGCGTCTGTTGAAGTCTTAGCTCCCGAAGCAGTTGTAAATGTGGTGGAAATGCCTGAGCCTTTCCCGTAAGTGGCTGAAGCCGTGGTTCCCGAAGCATTCATGGTAGAAGCTGTAACGGCGGGCGGAAGCGGATTGTCAGGGGTGATGTTATGTTTGTTGCCTCTGATCATAAGGGTGCTTCCGATGGCAACGCCTGCAATGAGAACTATTGAAGCGGCTGTGCTCAGAGTCGTGAGCCATACGGGCCTTCTGCTGCGCTCAACGCCCTCAACAGTGTCGTTTTCGGTCATTTTTATATTGTTATCTTTCTTTGTCCTTTCTGCATTTTTCTTGTTCTTCTTGAATTTCTTTTCGCTCATGACAAATATCCTGTCGAGCTGTTCATCCGATATTTCGGGGCATTTATCTATTAGTCTTTCCATTGAATCATACTCCGCATTTTCAAGTATATCGAAGATGTTTTTATTCTTCATAGCTGCTCCCCCTTTACACAGTCATACCGATTTCCAAAAGCTTTGCGCGAAGCTTGTCCATAGCTCGCGCACATCTCTGTCTTACGGCAACAGCCGTCATTGAGACGCTCTGGGCTATTTCCTTGGAATTTCGGTTATAATAGAATTTCTGGATAAGAATAGTCGAATCGGGCTCGCCGAGCTCGTCTATCTTGTCGAGGAGCACGCGGCGGAGTTCAGAACGGTCAACGTGTTCGTCAACACTGAAGTCCGAGACAAGCTCTCTCATATCGTCCTCATCAGTATCGGTAATATGATTTGCTTTGGCTGTCAGGCTGCGGAAACTGTCTATCGCTTTTCTCTTTGCGACAGTTGCGATAAGGTATTTTATATCGTTGTCCGATGACAGATCAAACTCGCATTTCATAAAAATATCGGCAAAAACATCACTGACACATTCTTCTATGTCCTCGTTCGTGCCGCAGCCTCTCAGCTTATTGTAGACTATGGCATAAACATATCTGCCGTATTCCTTGACAAGTGCTTTATGACAGGCGGTAGGTGATTTTTTCATCATAGCTGCCAGTTCTCTGCTTGTCATTTTCATTCCTCCCTGCGATTTATTTAATAAGGCCGGCCTTTCATAAACAACAATCGGAGCTGCTCCGACAAGTGTTACACAGCCGACGGGATCTTGGGCACTTTTTTATTTTAGCACTTTTGAGGTGATTTTTCAATATAAAAGGTATTTTATGCATCTTTTCGGTGGAAAACTGCACAAGTCTTTGTTTACAGTTTGTTAACATCTTGAAAGGCAGGGGTATGCTATACTATTAATGTATCTTCCCGAAACTGCCGCAGCAGGTCGGGAAAACATGAGAAAGGACGTATATCTGAATGAAAGCTCGTTTTCATCTTCCTGATTTCGCAGGACATTTTAAATTCAATCTTGTATTCTGCGAATTGCTTGCCCAAAGACCTGAATTCTTTCGTGAAGGTGTTGAAATAGCCTCGTTTTACGGAGTTTTCCCTCCGTCATTATGGAACGGCGGACGTACTCAGAGCGGATACTGCGACAAAAGCTTCGTGAAAGGCGTGATAAATGCGTTCAATGAGCGCGGTATACCGCTTCGCTTTACATTTACGAACCCGATGCTTGAAAAGAAGCATTTAAGCGATGAATTCTGCAATATGGTCATGCACCTTGCGGATAACGGGCTGAATGAGGCAATAGTTTTTTCGCCTCTGCTCGAGGAATATATCCGTAAATACTATCCGAATTACAAGCTGACGAGCTCTACCTGCAAGCGTATCACGGACGCGGAGCAGCTTTACAGCGAGGTGGAAAAGGATTATCACATCGTCGTTATCGACTATGACCTGAATCACGATATGGAGACCCTCGAAAAGATACCAGACAAGAAAAAGTGCGAGCTCCTTGTGAATGCTTGCTGCAATCCGGGCTGCCCGAACCGTTCCGAACATTACCGGGCTATCGGTCAGCAGCAGATAATCTATGCCAATCATGTGAGAAAGTACCGCGATGCTCCGCTGAATATGGAGAAGATCGAGCGTGAAAATCCCGGTATCATGCGCTTTGACGAATGTCCGTGCATAGGAAGGTCGCTGTTTGAGATAAAGAAGCTCAAAAATCATATAAGTCCCGACGAGATATGGAACACCTATATCCCTATGGGCTTTGAGCAGTTCAAGATAGAGGGCAGAACGAAAGACGTTTTCAGCCTTATCGAGCATTATCTTTACTACATGGCAAAGCCCGAATACAGGGACGAGGCGAGGTACGAGCTCCTGAACTGGCTTGAGACCAACGAGGTCATCAGTGTTAACGAATGAGCCGTAAAAGCATAAAAATACGTATCGGAAAGTCCGCAGACAGCAACGTACTGTCGCGGACTTTTTTATTTATTGACGGTTTCTCGTAAAAACAGGATATTTAACATTTTGTCTATTGCTTTATAAAAATATATAAGATATAATATGAGTGAATATGAACGGAATATAGTAAAAGTTCAATGGGCTTGCTTTTACAGATGGTGAAATCACTGTTTCAGCAATACAAAAATGATGTCAATACAGTTTCGCAGTATAATTTGCTGAGGAAAGGAATGGTCTTATGGTAAGATCAAGAAACAGACTTGCATTGTTTGTCGGACAGGCTGATGAAGCTTATCAGAGCCGTTTTATCAGCGGTTTCAATAAAAAGGCACTTGCTGACGATAATGACGTATGTATTTTTTCAATGTACCGTAAATACCAGGATACGCCCGAAAACGAAAAGGGCGAGTCAAATATTTTCTCGCTGATGAATCCTGACAGTTTTGACGGCGCTGTTATACTAAAGGACAGCATTCAGACCGAAAATGCAGGATCAGAGCTCGAAAAAAGACTGAAGGAGACCTTTGACAAGCCGATAGTTGTAATAGAAAAGGAAAGCGACCTGTTCCCGAGCATTTACATAGACGGCTATTCGGCTGTATTTGATATAATAACCCACCTGATAGAGGTACACGGCTGCCGTGATATAGCCTTTGTTTCGGGTAAAAAGAACCATAAGCATTCAAAGGAGCGTTTGCAGGCATACCTTGACGCAATGGAGAAGGCGGGACTGCCCGTATCGGAAAAGCGCATAATCTACGGCGATTACTGGTATCAGAGCGGCGAGGTCTATGCGGAGCAGCTCCTTTCTCAGGGCGGCTCTCTGCCGGACGCAGTAGCCTGTGCCAACGACCAGATGGCTATAGGTCTGTGCAAGGCTCTTACTGCCCGTGGTATACGTATACCCGAGGATATCGCCGTTGTTGGCTATGACTCCACCTATGAGGGACAGACGAGCCCGTGTACGGTGACTTCCGCACTTATCCCCGCAAAGGATTTCGGAGAATACGCCTATGATTTCCTTATGAAGAGAATGAAAGGCGAGATACCCGACGATTTTGCGCTGAGTCCCGAAGTGGTACTGGGCGAAAGCTGCGGCTGTCATAACGAAAATATGCCAACGTATCAGATAAAGCGCAGAAAATGGGAGACCGAGATCTCGGAGGAGGGATTTAATTCCGTTTTCAATACAATGGAGTCGGAGCTTATATCCCAGGTTTCACTGACCGAGTACCTTAATTCAGTCTATTCCTATATCTATCAGCTGGGGGATATAAGGGAATTTCACCTGTGTCTCGACAGCAAATGGGAAAATATCGGGAATAATGTCAGTGTGAAAAACAACGGCTACAATGAGAGCATGATCCATGCTGTAAGGTATTACAGCGACCATAAAAACAATATGACGGGAATTGAAAGCAGGTTCCTTTCAGCGGATATGCTTCCCGATCTCGGGGGCGAACGGGATTCGCCTGCCGTATATATATTCACTCCCTTATTTTTCGGCGAGGACTGCTTCGGATATGCGGCGGTGCGCTACAAGAACGAGATGAATTCCTATGACGAGGTCTACAGACGCTGGATAGATTCCGTAAACAGGGGCTTTGAGGTGCTGAAACGGAATATCTGCCTTAAAAACGCACAGAAACGTCTCGAAAGGATAAGAAACAGCAAGTTTACCATATATTCCTATGCGTATGACAGCCTTGACGAAAAGGAAAAGGAGGATTACAGCCTCGTTGCGAAGATACTCGACGAAAACCTTTTCGATTATCACTTCCAGCCCATTATCGACGCAAAAAGCGGCGATATTTACGCATATGAAGCCCTTATGCGGGCAAGGACGGAAACGAACGTATCTCCGCTTTCCATTATAAAATATGCCACAATGCAGGAAAGACTCTTCGATGTTGAGCGCTCCACGTTCCTGAACGTGCTGCGTATCGTCAGCGAAAACAAGGAGGCTTTAGGCAGCGCAAAGGTATTCATAAACAGTATCCCCGGAGTAATGGTGGGGGACGGAGACCTTTCCGACATAAGCTCTCACCTTGAAAAGATAGCGGACAGGATAGTTATCGAACTGACAGAAGAAGCGGAACTCAACGATGATGATCTTATGAAGCTCAAGCAGTTCTACGAGAAGCTCAATATCGACATCGCGGTAGACGATTACGGAACAGGCTATTCAAACGTCAGCAATCTGCTGAGGTATATGCCGAATTATGTGAAAATAGACCATTCTCTCATAAGCGATATAAACAATCAGCCGAGAAAGCAGCATTTTGTCCGTGAGATAATCGATTTCTGCCACGACAACAACATTAAGGCTCTTGCGGAGGGCGTTGAGACCACAGAAGAAATGCGTATCGCCATAAATCTCGGAGCAGACCTGATACAGGGCTTCTACATGGCAGTTCCATCGCCTGAGATAATACATGGTATCGACGACAAGCGCCGAAGCGAGATACAGCGGTATTATCAGGAGCGCATTGACGGCGAGATGAAAAAGGTCTACTACGCCGGCAAGACCAGCCGTGTGCCTCTTGCTCAGCTCGTCAGGGACGGTTACAGCGAGATAGTAGTGGGCGCTGACGAAATGGTATACAAGGATATATTAATAATCGGAATACCCCACATGAAGACTAATATCCACCTCCGCGTGGAATCGGGTTACAGCGGCCGTATAACTCTTGAGGAGGTGTATTTCACCAATATCAAGAAGCGCCCTTGTATCGAGCTTGGAGAGAATACGGATACAGCAGTTGTCCTCCTCGGAACCAATACCATGTTCGGTTCGGGAATAAAGGTGCCCGAGTCGTCGAGACTCACCCTGGAGGGCAGAGGAGACCTTGAAATAGAGCTGAATGCTGCGGAGTTCTACGGAATCGGAAACGATCATTATTCGCGTCACGGCGAGCTCATATTCGATCAGGACGGCTCTGTTAACATCAACTGCCACGGTCAGAGGGGAATAGCCATAGGCTCGGGACTCGGCGGAGCTGTATGCATTAACCGCGGAGAATACAATATCAGGTCGAATAACGAGGAGTGCGTGGGGATAGGCGCTCTGACGGGAAAGGTTGATCTGTCCGTGAGCCTGTGCCAGATAGAAGCGGATTTCATCGTTACATCAGGAGTTCTGATAGGCTCGCTTTATAATGATGTATCTGTAAAAATGAAGAAAACTTCCATATACTTTTACGGATTTGGCAGGAGTATTTCCGTAATTGGTTCCATAAAAGGAAAAAAAGCGGAAATAGACACCAACATGATAGGTGCGGTATTCAATGTTACGTCAGATGATTCCACGCTTTTCGGAACTCTTGACGGAGCTTCCGTGCTGAATATATCGGATTCTGCTTTGAAGCTGGAGAGTACTGGAAAACAGGCGCTTCTTTTCGGCGGAAACGGTCCCGATACAGAGGTGGAGCTGCTTAACTCCGACACTCAGGCGGTAGTCCATTCCGCCATAGGGAAGGATACCCTTGCTCCCGATGAAAAGATACGCATCATAAACGGCAGAAGAAGGATAATGATTAACGGTGAAGAAATTGAAAGACCTATCATCTATGACTATACATGATCAGACAAATGGGAGGTGGGGAGAATTATGATAAATTCTCTTAAAACGATCGCATTTTTCGGCTGTTCGTTAACAAGCAGATACAGAGAGGGACTTTGCAAGTGCTTCAATATAGCTGCAAAGAAAAGGGAAATGAACATAGTTTATTTCAATTCTCTCGGCAGGATAGGAGAAAAGAATACAGAATTCGGCGAATGCGAGCTCGATATCATAGATCATGTCGATCTCGACGAATTTGACGGCATAATTTTTGACGGCGAGGGCTACAACGAGAATATCATGGCTGAAAAGGTCATAAACAAGCTCCGCGGCGCAAAATGCCCTGTAATATCTATCAGCGGTCACGTTGACGGCTTTTACAATATAGATTTCGAGGACGCTTCGGGTATGCGGAGGCTGGTCGAGCACTTCACGGACGTTCACAGGCACACAAGGATCGGCTTTATGTCGGGATTCCTTACTCATCCCGACGCACAGCTGAGACTCAAGGTGTTCAGGTCTGTCATGCGTGAAAAGGGACTTCCCGAGGACGGTGCAGGCGTTTTTGAGGGGGATTTCTGGTTCCATAAGGGCGAAGAAGCCGCAGATTTCTTCCTTTCACGCCCCGAAAGGCCGCAGTCCATAGTCTGCGCCAATGACTATATGGCAATAGCTCTCATTTCTGCGCTGAAACAGAGAGGCATCAGAGTTCCCGATGAGATAGCAGTGTCGGGCTTTGACGGTACGACCGAGGGAAAGCAGTTCATACCTCACATCACTACCGCGACCCGTGAAAGGGAGGACATCGCCGAGAAAGCCATGTCGCTGCTTGTGAGCCTGCAAAACGGTGAAGAACCCACTGCCGAGCTTTTTGTCTCTCCGAGGACTATATTTGACCAGTCCTGCGGCTGCAAGACTGTTGATTATGAGAAGGAAGCGAAAAATCTCGATGATGTCTACAATGATGTGAGACTTTTCGGCTATTGTCTCAACGACGCTGAAGCTGCCATGCTAAAGCTCAATAAGGTCGAGCAGCTCGACAAACTTGAGGACTCATTCAGAAAGTGTGCAACAAATTTCGGCGATTATTCAGCTTTTTTCCTGTTTTTGCAGACGGATCAGGAGGGCAGATTATCGTGTTCCAGCGAATTTGACAAGCCTACGGACAATTTCAGACCTGTTATATGGATAGACGAGAAAAATGAGTACGTAAAGCCTGATGATTCTGCTGGTTTCTCATGTATTATCCCACATACGGTCAATTCCGAGATCCCGCATTTTTATTACATAATGAGTTCCTACTGTGCTGAAAAGATGTTCGGATATGCGCTTATTGAGATGAAAGAGGACGATATTTTCAGCGATTTCTATAATATTTTTCTCCTTAATCTTTCCGTGACTCTTGAACGCCTTTGGAAGAACGACAATATCAAGAAGCTCTACAGGCAGCAGAAAGCACTGTACGAAAAGCAGATGGAGCTCAGTATACATGACGAGCTGACAGGCATATTCAACCGCAGAGGCTTCAATGAGTTCTCACAGAAAGCTATCAGGAGCCTTGAGGGAAAAAGCAAGATATGCACAATGGTTATAGATATGGACGGACTCAAGCATATCAATGATATTTACGGCCATAATGAGGGCGATTTTGCAATAAAAACAGCTGCCCATATCATCACGGAATGCTGCAGATCAGGCGAAATAGCAGGCCGTGCCGGCGGCGATGAGTTCTATATCTATGCCTCTGACTATTCGCAGCAGAAGCTTGATGAGTTCAATTGCGAACTTGTGCGTTTATGTGAGGAATACAACGAAAACCATGACAAGCCATACAGGATAGAAATGAGCTACGGTTCATACCTCTGCGAGACCGATAAGGACGGAAGTATCGAGGACTTCCTCAAGATAAGCGACGCAAGTATGTATGAGCAGAAAATGGCAAAGCCGGGAAGGAAGAAAAGACAGTAAAAAGCAATAACCGCTCCAAAAGGACTGCGCTCATATAGAAGTTTTATTACAAAAACTATACGAAAGTCCTTTACAGCAGGCTATAACAAGGAAAGACAGATACTTCGCAAGAGGTATCTGTCTTTCCTTGTTGTTTGAATAAATGTTCAATTTTCAGCCAGCCTGTACTTCTGCCCATAAGCCGTATAGCTTTCAATAAACTGTGGTGTTCTCTCGGCTTTCAGCGCTGTCATATACTCATGACTAAGCAGCTTTGCCTGTCCGATCTCAATAATGGATACAGCAACATTGGAGCAGTGATCCGACACTCTCTCGCAGTTGATGAGCAGATCGGAAAGGTATACACCAAGTTCCGGACTGCATTCGCCTGTACGAAGTCTGGAGATATGCTTGTCACGTATCGTGGCTGTCAGGTCGTCGATGACTTCCTCCAACGGTTCAACGGTCATAGCGATACCGGTATCCTGCTCGGAAAAAGCCTTGACGGTGATCTCGGATATTTCTGTAAGAGCTGCAAAGAGCGTAGCGAAATCGGCTCTCGCGCTGTCTGAGAAGCTCTGATCGTTCTGATTCATCTCAGCACCGATCTCTATCATATTGATAGCATGGTCGCTGATACGCTCAAAATCGCTGATGCTATGAAGCAGTTCGGTAACAGTCCGGCTGTCTTCATCAGTCAGGCTGTGCGAAGAAAGTTCCAGCAGAAAGTCGGAAAGCTGATCTTCCATGATATCGAGTTTCTGCTCCTTCTCCTCTACGCTCAGAACGCCCTTCTGCGTATAAGTGAACATCGCTGACAATGCTTCATGCAGTGCTTCCTTTGCGATAACTGCCATTTCCTTGGTTCGTTCTCTGCACTGTGAAGCCGCAAGCGGCGGGTTGGCAAGCAGACGTTTGTCGAGAAGCACTTCTGCTTCTTTTTCTTTGGAGTCGGGTATCAGCTTTTGGGCGAGCTTTACAAGCTGATTTGAGAACGGCAGGAGCATCACGGTCGTCAGTATATTGAATATGGAGTGTACCGCTGCGATCTCCACAGCGCCTATGGGCTTATCCACAAAGCTGAAATGGAACAGTCCATTCGCCCCATAAAATAATGACAGGCAAACGATGGTACCGATAATATTGAAGGACATATGCACTGCGGTTACTCTTTTGGCGCTCTTATTTACTCCGATCGAGGAAAGCAGTGCGGTCACACAGGTTCCGATGTTCTGTCCCATAATGATCGGGATAGCCATACGGTAGGATATCGTCCCCGTCATAGCGAGCGCCTGTAAAATACCGACTGATGCCGCAGATGACTGGATGATACCTGTGAACAATGCTCCGAACAGGACACTGAGTATCGGGTTTTTGAATGCGATCAGCATATCGGAGAAGCCTTCGGTCTCTGCAAGCGGAGAAACCGCTTCTTTCATAAGCTGCATTCCGTACATCAGCACTGCAAATCCGACCATGATCGTGCCTATGTCCTGTCGTTTCTTTTTCTTGCTCATCATCAGCATTGCGATACCGATCAAAGCGATGATGGGCGCAAAGTTTTCGGGCTTCAGCATTGAAACGGCTATGTTGTCACTTTTAATGCCTGCGGTACTGAGCAGCCATGCTGTAAGTGTTGTGCCGATATTGGAGCCCATGATAACGCCGACAGTTTGTTCAAGCTGCATAATGCCTGAATTGACAAGTCCGACAAGCATTACCGTCAGAGCAGATGATGACTGTACGGCGATCGTTATACCTGCACCGAGTGCCAGACTCTTTACAGGATTTGAAGTCATCTTTTTCAGTGTGCTTTCCAATTTTCCGCCTGCGACTTTTTCAAGACTTTTCGACATAACGTGCATTCCGAAGAGAAAGAATGCCAATCCTCCACATAGAGTACATATTGAAAAAATATCCATAATGATCTCCTATCTGAAATATACACTTATTGTTGTTCCGACACCCATCGTGCTTTCAACATCTATCTGCGCTCCGTGTCGGTCTGCGATGTGCTTTACGATCGACAGTCCGAGCCCTGTCCCCCCTTTTGCTCGACTGCGGCTCTTGTCAACACGGTAGAAACGCTCGAAAATACGGGGAATACTTTCTTTCGGCATACCGATTCCAGTATCGACTATGATAAACCTATTGTCTTCTATCGTAATGTCGATATTGCCGTTTTCACGATTGTACTTGATCGCATTGTCAATGAGATTGTATATCAGCTCGGTCAGCTCTGTGTGATTGCCCTTTATTGGTTTGGAAGTCCCGTGTATAGAGATACGAACGTCTTTCTTTTCAGCCTGCCCTGTGAGCCTTTCTTTGCATTCCTTTGCAACAGCGGCTATATCCACAACATCATCAAGGGAAGCCGAAGCAATCGTATCGAGCTCTGACAAGCGCAGTATATCACCGATCAGTGTTTGCAGTCTTGCAGTTTCTGTTCTGATATTTCCTGCAAACTTCTTGCAATCCTCTCCCTGAGCCAAACCTGTTTCGATCAGTTCTGCATAGCCCGAAATGGAGGTCAATGGTGTTTTCAGTTCGTGAGATACATTTGCCGTGAATTCCTGCCGCATAAGCTCCTGCGAGCTTCGCACGGTTTTTATCTCCTCTGCCAGAGGGATAATTTCGCTGTATATCCCCATTTCTTCGGGCGACTTGTTCTTTTCGAGCATTTCAGGTATGCGTTTCAGCGGTGCGATGAGCTTGTCCGTCAGCTTCACAGAAACGAACATAGATACCACTATGATGCAGACCGTTACGATGAGTATGATAAGTATAGAGCGTTCAAACAGCCTGAATATCGAACCCGAACGGATAGACACACGCAAGATATTGCCGTCATCGAGCTTTACGGCGTAGTAGTAATCCTCTGTACCGATCGTGTCCGAATAACGTGTATCGCTGCCTGTTCCGTTTTCTATCGCTTCAATGATCTCAGGACGGTCAAGGTGGTTCTTCATGTTTTCCGCATCAGCATCACTTTCGTATAAAACAGTACCGTCTTTTTTTATAAGTGTGATACGGAAATCCTCCTGTGTGAAGCGTTCAAGCTCGTCGGGAGAGCTTATCTTATCATAGCACTGAGCCACGATGTTACATTCATGTGCAAGGTTTTCTTTGACTTCCTTATGGAAAAATCCGTAGCATACGAAAGTGGTTATCACGATACCTGTGATAGCTGTGACTATCCCCATATAGAACAGACTGAATTCTATTTTTCTTTCCATATCACTCGTCCTTGTCCAGCTTGTAGCCTACATTCCGCACAGTAACGATATATCTTCCGTATTCGCCCAGCTTTGCTCTGAGTGTACGGATATGCACATCAAGGGTGCGCCCCGTGCTGTCACGTCCCCATATCCTGTCAAGTATATCATCACGTCGGAGAACGATCCTCGGATTTTCCATAAACATTTTCAGTAGTTCAAATTCCTTGTAGGTAAGCTCTATCGTCCTGCCGTCTGAGGTAACATCTCTTGTCTTTTCAGAGATCGTCAGCTTTTCAAATGTTATCTGACCGTCTGTGTTTTTTGATGATCCACGAAGTCTTGCCTTTACACGGCTGACCATTTCCATTACCCCGAAAGGCTTGCACATATAATCGTCAGCCCCGAGGTCAAGACCCTTTACCCGGTCAAGTTCGGTGTCCTTTGCGGAAATGATGATAACAGGGATATTGTCATACGCCGTATTATTACGAAGCTTTTTCAGTATCGTAAGCCCGTCATCACCGGGCAGCATGATATCCAACAGTATCAGGTCGGGTAGTCTGATTTCCAGAGCCTTGTAGAACTCCACTGAATTTTCAAAACTCTTCACTTCAAAATCATTCTTCTCGAGGGCATAGCTTTCAAGCTCCCTTATGCGTTCTTCGTCTTCAACTATATATATCAGCATTTTTTCACACTCCTCAAGTATCCAGTATATCATACCAATGTAAACTTGAACAGTATCAGTATGTAAAGTTCAGGTTAAATTAAAAAAGCAAGTTACCGTCACTGATAACTTGCTTTGTAGTGATTATTCTTCCTCGTCGCTGCACTCGTCAAGTCCGTGCGTGAGCTGAATGTAAATACACTCTGCTCGTTCATGCTCCTCACCGTCCGTGGATATCATAAGATCAAGGAAATAAGCTTTTGCTTCTTCATAGTCGTTCCAGACCTCACGCCTGCCATTGCAGACGGTAGTGACCTTGTTTGTTCTCGGCATTGCCAATTCAGGTGTTTTCAACATAGCTGATACCTCCAATTTCATAGTAACCATATTATAGCCGACAATGATTTCGGTGTCCAGCATATCGGAATAATTGTAATAATTCTTGTGCAGGGCGCAGCAATTTCAAAAGCCTATCCAGTTCATAGCGCACATATACTATTTCATCGCTGTCGGGAATTCCCCTGACGGCGATTTTCATATTCCGCTTAATGCTTCAAATGTGCAACCTTCGTTTGCAGGAATAACAATGGACGCCAGAGCTTATCTCCAAGTTCCTTGATCTCCTCGATGTCTTCCTTGTAAACCTTGTTCGTGACGTTTGCACGATGAGCGATTTGGTTGATATTGTTGGCAATATTATTTGCCAGTACGTTGAGCCGTTTCAGCTCGTTTTCGTCTATGTGAACGATATATCCCTCAAAGATCATAGCTCTCACAAATTCGCTGAGATTGCTCATACCGCTATTCTCAAACTTCTTCTTGATAGCCGTCATTTCTTCGGGGCTGACACGGACTTTCAGGTACAGTGTACGCTTCTTTTCGTCTTTCATTTCTCTTGTTCTCCTTTTTTGTTTTTATCAATTCGGGGTTGTAGGGGTGTCCCTCTGCCAAGCTTTGTATCATGTGGGTTCGCTCTCGGCGCGCCCACATGATACCGTGCTTGCTACTCTTGAATCGCCCCTGTGGGGCGAATGTCATTTCCGAGCCTTTCGGCTCAGTCTTTTTTCTCGATTCCGAGAATTGGAGCTGTGCGACTTTCTCTTTTTCGTAGCTCCCCATAATCAATATAGCGCACTTTCCCAATCCCGTCAATATGAATTTTCAGATTTCTTATGATTGTTCAAAATGGCTTCGTCAAAATGACCGGATAGCAAAAATGGCGTAACAGCGTAATTTCAGATTTTTGAGTCTCAAAATTCCCCGGACATTTGTTGACAAAGTATGAACAAAAGTTTATGCGCAATGCGGCTTGTATTTCAAATGTAGAGCGCGCTATAATTGGATCATGGCAGGTGAGCCATGGCCACTCGGCTCTGCCTGCTGAGAACAAATATGAAAGGTTGTGATTTTTCTATGGGCATCTATACAGAAAAGAGAGATCATCTCATTGAGAAGATTAAAGGTTTGGAAAAGCGTATCGCAAGCGATACGGCAAAGAAGAAAACGCTGGAAGACAAGCTGAAGGATGTCTCACGTCTGGCTATGGCGGAGGAATACAACTGCAAGCCCAGAGAGCTTGACGAGATCATCACCTCGGAGCATCAGATTCTGGAGAAACTGAGAGCCAGCGGTCTGTCCGATGAGGAGCTGCTGAAACTGGTCGGGAGTGGAAATGCTGAGAATGAGAAAAGCAATACCTCCGCTCTCGCCGCTGACTTCGGACAGCAAATGAGCTTTACGGATAAAGCGAATCCCCATGAGGATTAATACTATCCGATAAAAATAGCTATGCAATGGGACGGCACTTGCCGTTCCGCACAGCTATCATAAAAGTATAAGGCAACAACAAAACGAGGGTAAGAAAGAGAAAGCGAAGCCCTCACTCTATATGCGTAGAGATAGACAAGCAAAGGAGAAAGTTCGCTATGAATACAAACACTACTTTCAGTGCAATGTCCGAGTATAAGATCGGGCATACCCTTTACACGGTGACTACCGTGTTCAATCCTGCTTCAAAGGAAAGCCTTTCGGATATTTTGAAAAGGCTTATCATTCGGGAGAGCGAAAAACTCCTCGGTGAATCCGGACAAGAACCTGAGAAGCAGGCTGTGTAACTTTGGAATTTCAGCGCATTGAATCATTTTCCAATGCGCGCTATAATGATAACATAGCTTGCTGTATCTGTCGGAAAGGAAGGTATAATATGACAGACAAGATAACAGCATTATATTGTCGTCTGAGCCAGGACGATATGTTACAGGGTGAGAGCAACAGCATCACTAACCAGAAGGCTATCCTCAAGAAGTATGCGGAGGATAACGGTTTCAGCAATCCCGTGTTTTATGTAGATGACGGAGTTTCGGGAACGACATTTGAGCGTGACGGCTTCAAGGCTATGATGGCAGATGTGGAGGCAGGCAAGGTCGCCGTGGTAATTACTAAGGATTTGAGCCGTTTAGGTCGTGACTACCTGAAAACAGGTGAGCTGATCGAGATGGTGTTTCCAGACTATGATGTGCGATATATTGCTATCAACGATAATGTGGATACCGCTAAATCTGAGAACGAGCTGATGGCTTTCAAGAACATTTTTAATGACTGGTACGCCAGGGATACGTCGAAGAAAATCAGAGCCGTTTTCAAGGCTAAGGGACAGTCGTGAAAGCATCTTTCCAATCCCATCTATGGCTATAAGCACTCGGAAACGGATAAGAACCTGTGGGTGATCGACGAAGATGCCGCAGAGGTAGTTCGGAAAATCTTCCGCCTTTGTATTGAAGGGTA
This sequence comes from Ruminococcus sp., assembly GCF_017549005.1. Lineage (GTDB taxonomy): Bacteria > Bacillota > Clostridia > Oscillospirales > Ruminococcaceae > Ruminococcus. Next base: position 739 of record NZ_JAFYYT010000021.1, on the reverse strand, counting down.
CGGTCCTTCCAAGATTGCCCGCATTCTCACGCAGGAAGGTATTCCGACTCCTACAGCCTACGCTCTGTCACAGGGTAGGGATAACGGTCACAAGAACGCTAAGCTGCACCGCTGGAGCGGAAAAACTATCAGCCACATTCTTGATCGACCCGAATACATCGGGCATACAGTCAATTTCAAAACACACAAGAAGTCCTACAAGAACAAGAAAACCGTGAGAAATCCGCAGGAAGAATGGCTCATCTTTGAGAACACTCATGAGCCGATCGTAACTCAGCAGGAGTTTGAATTGGTGCAGGAGCTTCGCAAGAACAAGCGCCGTCCCACTAAACATGAGGAAGTCAATCCATTTTCGGGTATGGTCTACTGTGCGGACTGCGGAAACAAAATGTATCTGTGCCGAGCGACAAGTCTGACCGCCGATCAGGAGCATTTGAAGTGTTCCACATATTCCTCAGACAAGGACGCTTGTTCCGCGCACTTCATCAGAACTGTTGTATTGAATGAGATCGTGCTGAACGAGCTGAACAAACTGCTTGCCAGGGTTAAAGAGCATGAGGACGAGTTTGTGCAGGCGGCTATGGACAATTCCGTTCAGAAGCAGTCCTCGGAACTTACAAAAGCAAAGAAAGCCCTGAAACAGGCTGAAAAGCGTATCATTGAGCTTGACAGGCTGTTTACAAGGCTTTATGAGGACAATGTATCAGGGAAAATTTCCGATGAGCGATTTGCTGTCATG
>NZ_JAFYYT010000001.1 GCF_017549005.1 Ruminococcus sp. | reverse complement strand
TACGAGAGCTGCGATACCGCCGACCATGTGGATATGTGCTGAACCTGCGAAATCGTGGAATCCCCACTGGCTGAGCCAGCCGCCGCCCCAGCCCCAGTGAGCCTCGATAGGATAAACGACTGCACTGATGATAGCCGAGTAAACACAGTATGATAAGAATTTGGTACGTTCAGCCATTGCACCTGAAACGATAGTAGCTGTAGTAGCGCAGAATACAAGGTTGAATACGAAGTTTGACCAGTCGAATGAGCCGTAGGAAGTGAAGATATCAAATCCGGGCTGTCCGATTATACCGACGAGGTCCTCACCGAAGAGAAGACCGAAGCCTATGAGAATGAAAACAACTGTACCGATACAGAAGTCCATTAAGTTCTTCATAATGATATTGCCTGCATTCTTTGCACGGGTGAAGCCTGTCTCCACCATTGCGAAGCCTGCCTGCATAAAGAATACGAGAGCAGCGCCTATAAGGAACCATACGCCAAAGACTATACCATTTGTCCCGTCCATTGCCTGTTGTAATATTGTCTGAGAGTCCATAAAAAATCCTCCTTAGAATATGTTACAGCATAAAATATCAAAGGGGTGCAGAAGTCCTAAGACTTCATACACCCCTTTGTGTATGGGATTAAGCGCTTAAAAAGACAGAGCGCCGCAGATCCTGTGATCCGCAGCGCCCTTGCTGTTTACAATGCCATTATAGCTCATGAATTTCCGTTTGTCAATAGCTTTTTTGAACTTTGTCGGAAATCAATATAAATTTTGGACTTTAAACGCCAAAAGCTCTTGCAATTTTTACAAAAGTGCCCATTTTGACCTGATTTTCAAAGATTTTTTTAAAACCCCCTTGACAATGCCGGTTTAAAGTGCTAAGATAGTAAACAGGAACAAGGACGTTTGAGCAGGCTATCTGTCTGCTTGAACGTCTTTTTTATTTAAGTTCGATCAATGGCGCTCGGACTTATTCGCGGACTTAATTGAAAGGCAAGTGAAGGATATGGATAATTTCAGAAAAGAAGCTCCATATGAGCAGCAGGGTCTGTACGACCCGAGATTTGAACATGATAACTGCGGAATAGGCGCAGTTGTGAACATCAGGGGCGAGCAGTCCAGATATGTTGTGGACAGCGCTCTTACTATCGTTGAAAAGCTCGAGCACCGTGCCGGCAAGGACGCCGAAGGCAAGACAGGCGACGGAGTTGGAATACTTGTGCAGATGCCGTACAGCTTCTTTATAAGTGAGACCGGCAGGCTCGGATGTGACATCGGCGGCGAAGGCGATTTCGGTGTGGGAATGTTCTTCTTCCCTCAGAACGAAATGAAACGCGGACAGGCTATGAAGCTTTTCGAGCTTATAGTAAAAAAGAACGGCATGGACTTCATCTGCTGGAGAGAAGTTCCTGTTTCATCGGATATCCTCGGACATAAAGCTCTCAGCAGTATGCCGCATATCATGCAGGCTTTTGTCAAGCGCCCCGAATCTTGTCCGCAGGGACTTGATTTCGACAGGAAGCTCTTCATTGCAAGACGCGAATTCGAGCATTCCAACGAGAACACATATGTCTGCTCGCTTTCGAGCCGCACTATTGTATATAAGGGTATGTTCCTGGTTGACGAGCTGAGAAAGTTCTATACTGACTTACAGAGCGAGGACTTCAAGTCCGCGATCGCTACTGTGCATTCACGTTTTTCAACAAATACCAATCCAAGCTGGCAGAAGGCTCACCCGAACCGCTTCATCGTCCACAACGGCGAGATAAACACTATCACAGGCAACGCCGACAAAATGCTTGCACGTGAAGAGAGCATGACCTGTGAGGCACTGAAAAATGATATGTACAAGATACTCCCTGCCATAGATGTAAATGGTTCGGACTCCGCAAGACTTGACAACGCTCTTGAATTTATGGTAATGTCGGGTATGCCGCTGCCTCTTGCAGTTATGATAACCATTCCCGAGCCGTGGAAGAATGACAGAACGATCTCCAAGTCCAAGTATGACCTCTATCAGTACTACGCAACAATGATGGAGCCCTGGGACGGTCCTGCCTCTATCATCTTCTCCGACGGTGATGTTATGGGAGCTGTCCTGGACAGAAACGGACTCCGTCCATCACGTTACTGCGTTACAAGCGACGGTTTCCTCATTCTTTCCTCTGAGACAGGCTGCATTGATATAGCTCCCGAAAAGATAATCAAAAAGGACAGACTTCGTCCCGGAAAAATGCTTCTTGCGGACACAAAGCAGGGCCGTATAATAGAGGACGACGAGATAAAGAGCACATATGCTTCACGTCAGCCCTACGGCGAGTGGCTTGACGCAAATCTTGTCCGTCTCCATGATCTCCATATCCCTAACAAGGGTGTGAAGTCATACTCTGCTGACGAGCTTGCAAAGCTTCAGAAGGCTTTCGGTTACTCATACGAGGATATACGCACAAGTATTCTTCCAATGGCTGAAAAAGGCGGTGAGCCGATAGCTTCTATGGGCAGCGACATTCCGCTCCCGCCCCTTGACAAGCAGTCGCCTCCGCTTTTCAACTATTTCCGTCAGCTCTTCGCGCAGGTAACAAATCCTCCCTTTGACGCTATACGCGAGGAGATAGTGACCGACACCAGCGTTTATATCGGCAAGGACGGCAATATCCTTGAGGAGCGTCCCGAGAACTGCCACGTTCTCAAGATCGAGAACCCGATCCTCACGGAAACTGATATGCTTAAGATAAAAGCTCTGAACGAGAAAGGTCTTAAAAGCGCAGTTATCCCGATCACATATTATATAGGTACATCTCTTGAAAAGGCGGTAGAGCGTCTGTTTATCGAGGCAGACAAGGCTTACCGCGACGGTGCTTCGATACTTATTCTTTCCGACCGCGGTGTTGACGAGTTCCATTGTCCGATACCGTCGCTCCTTGCAGTTTCCGCTCTTCAGCAGCACCTTGTATCCACAAAAAAGCGCACGGCAGTTGCAATGATCCTCGAGTCGGCAGAGCCTCGCGAAGTTCATCATTTTGCAGCTCTTCTCGGCTATGGTGCCTGTGCTGTGAACCCATACCTCGCACATGAAACTATCCGCTCTCTCATTGAGGAAGGAACTCTTGACAAGGACTTCTACGCTGCCGAGGATGACTACAACAGCGCTATTCTCCACGGTATCGTCAAGATAGCTTCAAAAATGGGTATCTCCACGATACAGTCCTATCAGGGCAGCAAGCTCTTTGAAGCTGTCGGCATTTCAAAAGAACTGATAGACAGCTATTTTTCAGGAACTGTCAGCCGTATCGGCGGTATAGGTCTTGCAGAGATAAGCAAGCGTACAGAGAAGCTCCATACAGCTGCATTCGATCCTCTCGGACTTAATGTCAACGAAAATATAACAAGCGCAGGCAGCCATAAGCTCCGCAGCGGCAAGTCAGATCACCTTTACACTCCCGAGACTATTCATCTGCTCCAGCAGTCGGCATGGACGGGAAATTACGATACATTCAAAGCATACACAGCAGCAGTCACACGCGAGGACAACGAGCTCACGCTCAGAAGCCTCCTTGATTTCAACTATCCCGAAAACGGCGGTATCTCCATTGATGAGGTGGAGTCCGTTGAGAGCATCTGCACGCGCTTCAAGACAGGTGCTATGTCCTACGGTTCTATTTCGCAGGAGGCACACGAATGTATGGCAATGGCGATGAACAGCATCGGCGGCAAGTCAAACAGCGGTGAGGGCGGAGAAAGTCCCGAGAGACTGAAATCCGACCGCTGCTCAGCTATCAAGCAGGTAGCTTCGGGACGTTTCGGCGTTACATCTGAGTATCTTGTTTCTGCACAGGAGATACAGATAAAAATGGCGCAGGGCGCAAAACCGGGTGAGGGCGGACATCTACCCTCCGGAAAGGTCTACCCGTGGATCGCAAAGACCCGTCATTCGACAGCAGGCGTGGGACTTATCTCGCCTCCGCCTCACCATGATATCTACTCCATCGAGGACCTTGCCCAGCTTATCTACGACCTTAAAAACGCCAATGACAATGCGCGCATATCCGTTAAGCTCGTATCGGAAGCCGGTGTGGGAACTGTTGCGGCAGGCGTTGCCAAAGCAGGCGCACAGGTAATACTTATCTCGGGATATGACGGCGGTACGGGAGCAGCTCCGAAAAGCTCCATCTACAATGCCGGACTTCCCTGGGAGCTTGGACTTGCAGAGGCTCATCAGACTCTCATGCTCAACGGCCTCCGTTCGAGAGTACGCATAGAAACAGACGGCAAGCTCATGACAGGACGTGACGTACTTGTTGCGGCTCTGCTCGGTGCTGAGGAGTTCGGCTTTGCAACAGCTCCGCTGGTAACAATGGGCTGCGTAATGATGAGAGTCTGCAACCTTGATACCTGTCCGATGGGTATAGCTACGCAGAATCCCGAGCTCCGCAAGCGTTTCCGCGGTAAGCCTGAGTACATCGTGAACTTCATGCACTTTATCGCACAGGAGCTCCGCGAGTATATGGCAAAGCTTGGAATACGCACAGTTGACGAGCTTGTGGGACGTTCAGACCTTCTTAAAACCAAGGCGAGCGCAGCTGAAAAGAATATAGATTTTGCAAACATACTTGCAAGCAATCAGACAAATGAAAAAACACACTTCGACTCAGCAGATATTTTTGATTTTGAGCTTGACAGCACCATAGACAGACGTGTTATAATAAAGAAGTTAGGAGCTGCACTTAAAAACGGCACTTCCAAGAGCATTTCCATTGACGTTGTGAATACAGACCGTTCTGTGGGAACTCTTACAGGTGCTGAAATAACCCGTATCCACGGCGAAAATGCACTTGCTGACGATACATTCACAGTTAAATGTACAGGCAGCGGCGGACAGTCCTTCGGCGCATTCATCCCGAAGGGACTTACTCTGGAGCTCTGCGGAGACAGCAACGACTACTTCGGAAAAGGCCTTTCAGGCGGAAAGCTTGTGCTTGCACCGCCGAAGAACTCAGGATTCAAGGCTGACGAGAACATTATCGTCGGAAACGTTGCTCTTTACGGAGCTACATCGGGAAAAGCATTTATCAGCGGTATTGCAGGAGAGCGCTTCTGCGTAAGAAACTCAGGAGCTGTTGCTGTCTGTGAAGGCGTAGGCGACCACGGCTGCGAGTATATGACAGGCGGACGTGCAGTTATCCTCGGAGGTACAGGCAAGAACTTCGCCGCAGGAATGTCAGGTGGTATCGCCTATGTTCTCGATGAAAAGCACGACCTCTACACCCGTCTCAACAAGGCTCTGGTATCGCTCGAGTCAGTTGAAAATGAAGTCGATATCACGGAGCTTAAGACTATTATCACTGAGCACGCAGAAGCTACAGGCTCCGAAAAGGCAAAGGCTATACTTGCCGAATTTGAGCGCTATCTGCCATGCTTCAAGAAGATAATCCCACATGATTACGCAAAGATACAGAAAACAGTAAGGTCTCTCGAACTGTCGGGAGTACCGCATGAAAAGGCAGAAATAGAAGCCTTTGAGCTTATCAGAAAGGAGGCGTGAGCCATGGGAAAAGCAACAGGATTTCTTGAATTTACAAGAACAGAAGCGGCTGCAAAGGAGCCGCTGGAGCGAATCAGGGACTTTAACGAGTTCCACGTACCGCTCAGCGATGAGCAGCGCAGAGAACAGGCTTCACGCTGTATGGACTGCGGAGTACCGTTCTGTCAGAACGGAAAAATGCTCTGCGGAATGGTTTCGGGATGTCCGCTGAACAACCTGATACCCGAATGGAACGACCTCATTTATCATGGTCAGAAAGAGCAGGCGCTGAGCCGTCTGCTCATGACGAACAACTTCCCCGAGTTCACATCGAGGGTCTGCCCTGCGCTCTGCGAAAAGGCTTGTATCTGCGGAGTTTACGACAGTCCCGTTACAGTCAAGGAGAATGAGAACTCGATTATCGAGTATGGCTTTGAGAGCGGTCTTGTCAAGCCTCAGCCACCTGCAGTCCGCAGCGGCAAGCGTGTTGCGGTCATCGGTTCGGGACCTTCTGGACTTGCTGCTGCTGACACGCTGAACAGGCGCGGTCACAGCGTTACAGTCTTTGAACGTTCAGACAGGGTAGGCGGACTTCTGATGTACGGTATCCCGAATATGAAGCTTGAAAAGCATATAATCGGACGCCGTGCAGACCTCATGAGAGCTGAGGGCGTGGAGTTCGCAGTTAATTCCAATGTTGGAGACAACATATCCGCGAAGGATATAATGGACAGCTTTGACGCTGTAGTGCTTGCCTGCGGATCGTCAAATCCCCGTGATATCAAGGCGGAGGGACGCGACGCGAAAGGGATCTACTTTGCTGTGGACTTCCTGAAGGCTACCACAAAAAGTCTACTTGATTCTGAGCTCAAAGACGGAAAATTCATCTCCGCGGAGGGTAAAAATGTTGTAATAATCGGCGGCGGAGATACAGGCAACGACTGCGTCGGAACCTCGGTACGCCATGGCTGCAGGTCGGTCACTCAGCTTGAAATGATGCCTAAGCTTCCCGATGAGAGAGCTGCGAACAATCCGTTCCCGCAGTATCCGAGAGTATGCAAGACGGACTACGGTCAGGAGGAGGCTATCGCGGTATTCGGTCACGATCCGCGTATCTACTGCACCACCGTCAAGGAGTTCATCAAGGACGAAAACGGCGCATTATCGGCAGTCAAGACAGTAAAGCTCGAGTTTGTGACTGATGAAGCAAGCGGCAGGAAAGTACCGAAGGAAATCGAGGGCAGCGAGGAGATACTTCCTTGCGAGCTCTGCCTTATCGCTGCTGGATTCCTCGGCTGCCAGAGTTATATTGCCGAGGCCTTCGGAGTTGAACTTGACCAGCGTACAAATGTTAAAACAGCGCAGAATTGCCATAAAACGAGTGTTGAAAAGGTGTTCACCGCAGGCGATATGCATATCGGACAATCTCTTGTAGTCCGCGCTATCCGCGAGGGACGCGACGCAGCCGCAGAGGTGGACGAATACCTTATGGGCTACACCAATCTGAAATAAAGGAGTAAGATATGATCTATTCAGAAAATGAGATATTGCAGTATATCGAGGAAAACGACGTTAAGTTCGTAAAGCTGACCTTCTGCGATCTGCGCGGCAGGCTGAAAAACATATCCATACTTTCGTCTGAGCTTGCTGTTACCTTCGAGCGCGGATTACGTATTGCCGCAAAGAAGATCGCAGGCTTTGAAGCAGCAAAGGGCAGGGACCTGTTTCTCTTCCCCGACGCTCAGACAATGACAGTCCTCCCTTGGAGACCGCAGCAGGGCAGGGTTATCCGTATGTTCTGCTATATCCGTTACAAGGACGGAACTCATTTTGAGGGAGACAGCCGCTATTTTCTGAAAAAAGCTATGAAAACTGCTGTTTCGGCAGGCTATTGTTTCCGTTTCGGAACTTCCTGCGAGTTTACACTTTTCCACAACGATGAAAACGGACTGCCCACGAAAACTCCGCATGACTTCGCAGGCTACTGCGATACGGCTCCCGACGACAAGGGCGAGAACATACGCCGCGACGTGTGTCTTACCCTTGAGCAGATGGGCATTCAGCCTGTTTCCTCCCGTCACGAGAGCGGCTGCGGACAGCATGAGATAGACTTTAATTCTTCCTCTGCGCTGAAAGCAGCGGACACATTTCTCAGTTTCAAATCCGCTGTAAAATCCGTTGCGGAAACTCACGGCGTACACGCAAGCTTCATGCCTAAGCCCCTTAGAAATGACTGCGGTAACGGTATGCATATAAGCTTCACGGTGTTTCCCGACAGCGATTTTCTGGAGGAGCACACAGCTGAATGCGGTGATATCGTCAAAAGTGCCGCTGCAGGCATTATGGAGCATATCCGCGAGTTCACCCTCTTCACAAATTCCACAGTAAATTCCTATGAAAGACTCGGGGAATTTACAGCTCCGAGAAACATCATATGGTCTGATGAGGAGGGGGCCCAGCTTATAAGAATGAACCCCGACAGCGACGATAATTCAGTAGAATTAAGAGCTTCCGACTGCGTATGCGATCCTTATTTTGTACTCGGACTTATGATTTACGCCGCGCTTGAGGGAATATCTGCCAAGTCTGTTCTTCCAGATAAGAACAAGGGCAGCGAGAGACTTCCCGAAACTCTTGAAAAAGCAACGGATATTGCGGAAAAGTCAAAGTTCCTGAAAAAATACATTCCCGAAAATATCCTTGAAGTCCTTATCGCCCAAAGCCGCGAGGAGTGGAAGGCGTACAGCTCAGCCTACGACAAGGACTCATTCGAGGACAAAAACTACTTTTTTAAGCTTTAACAGGGGGTTATTTTGGAAAAGATCATTGTAGTTTCAAGTAATAAGAATGCTTCTGAAACTCTCCTTGATTTTCTCCGCGGATCGTTCAAATGCACTCCGAAGATAGTTGATACCGCCTATCAGGCAAAAACTCTTCTCGAATCCGATGCGCTGACAGAGCTTGTTATGATAAATTCGCCTCTTCTGGACGAATCCGGCGTTGAGTTTGCAGAATATGTCACTGAAAATTCAACTGCGAACTGCATACTGCTGATAAAGGCTGAAACTGCCGAAAAGATAAGCGAACGTGCGGAAAAAGCAGGCGTTATAATAGTCGGAAAGCCCTTCAGCAAAACTGTACTTTATCAGATAGTCAGAACAGTTGACATAGCGGTGAACCGCTCCGCCGAGCTGTATCTCAGAAACGCACGTCTCGAAGAAAAGATTAACGAGATACAGACCATAGACAAGGCGAAGTTCATGCTTATGGAGTACAAGGGCATGACAGAGAGCGAAGCGCACGCATATATCGAGCAGTACGCCATGAACAAGCGGAAAAAGAAGAGTATCGCCGCACTTGCCGTCATCGACAAGCTCAGCGAGCAGTATTTGTAAGAGGTGCGGAAATGTTTGACACGATACACGAGGAATGCGGAGTTTTCGGCATTTTTGAGAATAATACAGCCAATGTGGCTGCGTCTGTATATTTCGGTCTCTATGCCTTGCAGCACAGAGGTCAGGAGAGCTGCGGAATAACGGTCTGCGACGACGGAGTTTTCCGTCATAAGCGTGCGGACGGACTTGTTTCCGAGGTCTTTACCCGTGAGGAGCTTGACAAGCTCGGAAGCGGAAATATGGCGGTCGGACACGTCCGCTATTCGACTACGGGCGGACATAATCACAACAATATCCAGCCTCTTGTCATTCGTCATATCAAGGGCAATATGGCTCTTGTCCACAACGGCAACCTTGTCAACGCGGCGGAGCTGCGCCGCTCTTTTGAGATGTCGGGAGCAATATTCCACGGAACATCCGATACCGAAGCAATAGCCTATTCAATAGTCCGCGAGCGACTTACGTGCAGTTCCACGGAAACGGCTGTGGAACGCGCTATGCCTTTCATCAAGGGAGCGTACTCATGTATACTTATGACGGCGACAAAGCTGGTCGCATTCCGCGATCCCGACGGTTTCCGTCCGCTGTGCATAGGCAGGACGCACGACGGTGCATATGTTGTGGCTTCGGAGTCATGCGCCCTTGAAACAGTTGGTGCCGGGTTCATACGCGATGTGGAAGCGGGGGAGATAGTGGTCATAGATAAAGACGGACTGCGCTCGATACGTACCAACTGCGGCAAAAAGAAGCATATATGTATCTTTGAGTACATATACTTTGCACGTCCCGACTCGGTTATCGAGGGAGTTTCGGTACATCACGCAAGGCTTAAAGCAGGGGAGCTGCTTGCGAAAAACAGCCCTGTTGACGCGGATATTGTTATTGGTGTTCCCGATTCGGGACTTGACGCAGCGCTGGGCTATGCCAACGAGAGCGGTATCCCTTACGGTATAGGCTTCATAAAGAACAAATACATCGGCAGAAGCTTCATACAGCCTCAGCAGGATCAGCGTGAAAAGGCCGTAAAGATAAAGCTCAACGCAGTACGCGAGAGCGTTGAGGGAAAGCGGGTCATAATGATAGATGATTCCATTGTGCGCGGTACTACCAGCGCACGTATCGTGCGGCTTCTCCGGGAGGCGGGAGCAAAGGAGGTACACGTCCGTATCTCGTCGCCGCCTTTTCTTCATTCGTGCTATTTCGGAACAGATATCGACTCCGAGGAGAACCTCATAGCAGGAAAGTGTCATTCCACTGAAGAAATAGCCAAATATATCGGAGCAGACAGTCTTGCTTATCTGCCCGTTGAATGTCTCGGAGAACTTGTTGACCACAGGTTCGGACACTGTGCAGGCTGCTTTACGGGAGATTATCCCGTTGATACCTCGGGGGCAGGCTATAAGAACAAGTTTGACGAGAAAATACATAAATAGAGCTTTGAACTAAGTGCTGAGCAGGGAACGCCGCCCTCGGCGTCCCTGGATTTCAACATACAGTACAGGCTGCACATCAATGGCGATATGCAGCTAATAAATAACCTATTATTCGGAGGGAAATACTATGTGTACAATAATGGCATACTGCGGCGTAAGCGGCGGTACAGGAAAGGTCATGGACGGACTGAAGGCGACGGTTTCCCGAGGTCCTGATGACCAGAGGATAGTGAGGGTACCTGACGGTATCCTCGGCTTTCAGAGACTATCCATAATGGGACTTACTCCCGAGGGAATGCAGCCCTTTGAGCTTGACGGAGATTTCGCAGTCTGCAACGGCGAGCTGTACGGCTTCCGTCCGCTGCGTGACAAGCTTATTGACATGGGCTATGTTTTCAGGAGCGACAGCGACTGCGAGATAATCCTGCCGCTTTACAGGGAATACGGAACGGATATGTTCTCAATGCTTGACGCGGAGTTCGCCTGCGTTATATATGACAGCACAGAAAGAACATTCATAGCTGCCCGTGACCCGATAGGCATACGTCCTCTTTATTACGGATATTCCGAGGACGGAACAATAGCTTTTGCAAGCGAGCCCAAGAACCTCGTTGAGTTTTGCAGGAAGATAATGCCTTTTCCGCCCGGACATTACTATAAAGACGGAAAATTCCACAGCTATTGCGAAATAACCGAGGTAAACGAAGTAATACGCGACGATATTGATACAGTTTGCAGGAATATTCATGATAAGCTCGTTGCAGGCGTTGAAAAAAGGCTTGACGCCGACGCGAAAGTTGGATTTCTGCTTTCAGGCGGACTTGATTCGTCACTTGTGTGCGCTATAGCACAGAAAAAGAGCGATACTCCCATAAAAACCTTTGCTATAGGCATGAATACAGACGCTATCGACCTCAAATATGCAAAACAGGTGGCGGACTACATCGGCAGCGACCACACTGAGGTCATCATTACAAAAGACGATGTTTTAGCAGCTCTCGAGGACGTTATCCGCCTCCTCGGAACTTACGATATAACAACTATCCGTGCGAGCATGGGAATGTATCTGCTATGCAAGGCGATACATGAGCAGACCGATATCCGTGTGCTGCTCACAGGCGAGATCTCCGACGAGCTTTTCGGCTACAAATACACGGATTTTGCTCCCTCTGCCGAAGCTTTTCAGGCTGAGTCCGTCAAGCGCGTCCATGAGCTCCATATGTACGACGTTCTTCGTGCAGACCGCTGTATATCGGTTAATTCCCTTGAGGCAAGAGTTCCCTTCGGCGACCTTGATTTTGTGAAGTACGTAATGGCTGTCGATCCGGAGATGAAGCTGAACAAGTACAACAAGGGCAAGTATCTGCTCCGTCGTGCTTTTGAGGGAGATTATCTGCCCCATGATATACTTTATCGTGAAAAAGCCGCTTTTTCGGACGCTGTCGGACATTCGATGGTGGACTATCTCAAGGAATATGCCGAGAATTACTATTCCGACGAGGAATTCGAGCTTGACTGTACGAAGTATTCTCATGCAAAGCCTTTTACAAAGGAATCTCTCCTGTATCGTGAGATATTCGAGAAATACTATCCTGGAAACAGCGAAATGATAGTTGATTTCTGGATGCCGAACAAGGAGTGGGAGGGCTGCAACGTAAACGACCCGTCTGCCCGTGTTCTCTCCAACTACGGCGAAAGCGGAAAATAAACTTATTAAAAACAGGCGGAAAGAATTTTCTTTTTGCCTGTTTTTCAATGTATGTCGCTATAATATTTTTCTATATCCCATGATAAATCTATGGTATTGGACACGCTGACGAAAGAGGTGTATAATTAAAACATACTAAAACGATAGGAGAATAACTATGCATGAAGTAATATGGCTTGGCAGAGGCGGACAGGGTGCTTTTACAGCTGCAAAGCTTCTCGGAGCAGCTTATACCATAGATAACGGCGAAAAATACGCTCTTGCCTTTCCGTCCTTCGGTCCCGAGCGCCGCGGAGCTCCCGTAAGAGCCTTCACAAAGCTTGATACAAAGCCTGTTGTTGACAGAAGTCAGACTGAAAAGGCAGATCATATCGTTATACTTGACGATACGCTTTACGCGCCTCAGCTCGGTGAACTGCTGAAAGACGGCGGAAAGATCATCATTAATTCCAAAAACGTGATAAGCGGAGCTGTTACCTTTGACGCTGAAAAAATAGCTGCGGAGTTCAGACTTCCCACGGTAAATACGGTCATGCTCGGATTTCTTGTGGGACTTTCGGGAGCAGTTTCGGCTGAAAACGCTGTTGAAGCCATAAAGGACTATATGCCCCTGAAAATACAGGAGCGCAATATAAATGCGCTTCTCAGAGCTGTTCGGGAGGTGGCACAATGAGACCTTATATCAGAGAGAAGAAGAGCTTCACATTTGATGAAGTTCCGGAAAATACGTGCTTTGAGGCAGGATATCTAACTACCGTCAACAGCGGCTGGCGCAGTATCAGGCCTGCTGTAAACAGTGAAAAATGTGTGGGTTGCGAGCAGTGCTATCTTTACTGTCCCGACGGAGTTATAGCAATAAATGACGGTAAAGCCGTTATCGACTATGACTTCTGCAAGGGCTGTGGTATATGCGCTAAAATATGCAGGATCGGAGCAATAGAAATGGAGGCGGAACGCAAATGAAGAAGTTTTTATCAGGAAATGAAGCTTTTGCAGAGGGCATTCGCCTTGCACGTCCGCAGGTCATTTCGGCATATCCAATAACTCCGCAGACTATCGTGGTTGAAAGACTTTCGGAAATGGTGGAGGACGGCAGTCTCAACGCCGAGTACGTACACGTTGAATCCGAACATTCCGCGCTTTCATGCGCTATCGGAGCAAGCGCTGCAGGTGCGAGAGCTTTTACGGCGACTTCCTCTCAGGGACTACTCTATATGGCTGAATGTCTTTACTATGCAGCAGGCGGACGTTTCCCAATAGTAATGATGAATGCTGACCGCTCCACAGCGCTTCCGTGGAATATCTACGGCGACCAGCGCGACAGTCTTTCTCAGCTGGACAGCGGCTGGATACAGGCTTATGCGGAGAATGCACAGGAAGCTCTTGATCTTGCGCTTATGAGCTACAGGATTGCGGAAAACAAGGAGGTTTCGACTCCTTTTATGGCAAATCTTGACGGCTTTGTGCTGACGCATACCTATGAAACAGTCGATATCCCCGATCGTGAACAGGCGGACAGATTCCTTCCTCCATATGAAACAGATAACCGTATTGACTTTGAGAATCCGAAGAATATGGCTTTTTCGGCAGGTCCCGACACAAACTACATCTTCAAGTACAAGGAACATGAAGGGATACTTGCAGCCAAGAAAGCGATCATTGACACGGAAAAGGAGTTTGCGGAGATCTTCGGCAGAAAGTATACGGGACTTACCGAAAATTACCGTACTGACGACGCTGAATATATCATAGTTACTCTTGGAAGTATAGCAGGTCTTTGTCGTGAAACTGCGGATAAGCTCCGCGAAAACGACATAAAGGCAGGAGTTGTCCGCATACGCTACATGAGACCTTTCCCGAACGAGGAGATATCCGATGTACTAAGGAATGCAAGGGCTTATGCAGTCCTCGAAAAAGATATCAGCTTCGGCAATGAGGGAACAGTTTTCACCAACGTTAATTCTGCACTGAAAAAGACAGGTCTAAACGTGAAAGGATACAATTACATCGGCGGACTGGGCGGACGCAATATTTCCGCGGCAGATATCGAAAAAATATACACAGACATTGCAAAAGGCACGGAAAGCGTGAATTTTATCGGAATAGGAGGCGAGGACAATGGCAAATAAGGTCGCAGAGAGCATATCTCGGGAGGAGTTTTTCTACGGACACAAAGCCTGTGCAGGCTGCGGCGGAAGTCTTGCTGTAAGAGCTGCATTGAAGGTCCTCGGTCCGAATGCGGTATCAGTTCTTCCCGCAGGCTGTATGTCGGCTGTAGGTTTCAATTTTCCGCAGCTTTGCTTCTCAAACAATTCCATAATCTCCACGTTTGCAGGCACTGCTTCCATGCTTACGGGAGTTGAGGCAGGACTCCGCGCAAGGGGATACAAGGATTTCACAGCAGTTGGCTTTGCAGGAGACGGCGGTACGGCAGATATCGGAATACAGGCTCTTTCCGGAGCTATTGACCGCAATGACAATATCATTTACATCTGCTACGACAACGAAGCCTATATGAACACAGGCATACAGAAAAGCGGTCTGACGCCGTTCGGTGCAAAGACAACGACTACTCCTGCTGGAAAGAATATCCACGGAAATATACGTCCTAAGAAGAATATGTTCGAGATAGCGGCTGCCCATGATATTCCGTATGCCGCGACTGCGAGTGTGGGATATATCTACGATTTTATTCAGAAGGTACAGAAGGCTTCACAGATACAGGGTACAAAGTATATCCATGTTATTGCGCCATGTCCTACGGGATGGGGAGTTGCTCCCGACGAGACTGTGGAGATCGCAAAGGAAGTCGTTGACTGCGGACTGTGGTATCTTGCCGAGTACGAAAACGGCGGGTTCAAGCTAAATCATAAGCCAAAGGAGTTCACAAGCGTTGAGTCATATCTGAAAAAGCAGGGACGCTTCAGGCACCTCACTGATGAAGACATACAGGTGATAACAGCTTCACGCGATAAGAAGTGGGAATTTATCAGTAAAAACTTTGTTATATGAAGCTATAAAAAAGCCGCAGGGAACTGCGGCTTTTGAGTTTAGTTTATATCAGTCATAACGCTCGTCGATAACACGGGCTGTCTTTTTCATACTTCTCGGAAGTACACCTATCTCGACTATCTTAACTATAGGAGTGAAGCCGATACGGCTCTTGACCTTTTCGGCTATGCGCTTGCTGAGAGAAGCCCAGTCGTAATCGCCGCTTGCTTCGACATATATGCGCATGGTGTCCTTGCCGTCGAGGTGGGAGATACGTATCTGATACTCGCTTGATATCTCGCTGAATGAGCCGATTACTTCTTCAATCTGGCTCGGGAACACATTTACGCCCTTTATTTTCATCATGTCGTCGGTACGTCCCATTATAACGTCTATCCTCGGATAGCAGCGTCCGCACTTGCACTTTCCGGGAACTATCCTTGACAGGTCGTGGGTACGGTAGCGGATAAGAGGAGCTCCCTCCTTTACAAGAGTGGTTATAACTATCTCGCCTGTTTCTCCGTCGGGAACATTCTTGCCTGTTACAGGGTCGATTATCTCAAGGTAAAGGAAATCGTCCCAGTAGTGCATAGCAGTCTCGCCGGGGCAGTTTATGCCGATACCGGGGCCGTAGATCTCGGTAAGTCCGTAGATATCGAAAAGCTCGATACCAAGCTCATTGTGGATACGTTCACGCATTTTGTCGCTCCAGCGCTCGGAACCGATAACGCCCTTTTTAAGGTGTATCTTGTCCTTGATACCGCGTTTTTCGATCTCCTCGGCGAGAAGAAGTGCATAAGATGAAGTCGAACAGAGAACGGTGCTCTTCATGTCCTGCATCATCTGGAGCTGCTTGTCTGTATTTCCGGGGCCCATAGGTATTACCATAGCGCCAAGCTTTTCTGCTCCGTTCTGGAAGCCTATACCTGCTGTCCAGAGACCGTAACCCGGAGTTATCTGTATACGGTCCATATTTGTTATGCCCGCGGTTTCATAGCAGCGCTTGAACATTATTGCCCAGTCGTCAACGTCTTTGGCTGTATACGGGATAATAACAGGAGTACCTGTCGTGCCCGATGATGAGTGTATACGTACTATCTCCTCTTCGGGAGCTGTCATAAGTCCGAGAGGATAAGCGTCACGAAGGTCGCTTTTTTCGGAAAACGGGAGCTTTTCAAAGTCCTCGGCGGAGTGTATCTCTGTGATACCTGCCTCCTTGAGCTTCTTTCCGTAGAAGCTGCCTGCCTTTTCAAGTGCCTGTATACGGCTGTTTACAAGTTCTATCTGTTTTTCTGAGATCTGCATAATATATCGTCCCTTTCGTAATTATACATCATGTCTGAGAGCCTTTTCGTTGAGTTCAACGAACTGAGGCTTCACGTTACGCTTCATAGCTTCAACGGCGTCGTCTATTGTGAACGGCAGTATACCGCTTCTTATCGCTTTGCCGAGCATTACCATATTGAGTACCTTCGGTGAACCCAGTTCACGGCATACCTTGTCACCGTCAACTGTCATAACGTTGTCGGTATATTTCCTGAGGTAGTCAAGCATTTCCGCCCCGTTGTAGTCCGACGCCTTGAGGGCAGCTGTTACGGGCATTATCGGGCGAGTGTTCACGATGACTGTTCCGCCGTCCCTGAGATAAGGCAGCATACGGACTGCCTCCGCAGGCTCGAAAGCGATTATTATATCAGCCTGTTTCTGTCCGAACATAGGGCTGTATATGCCGTCGCCGATACGCAGGAAGCTGAAAACGCTTCCGCCCTTCTGAGCCATGCCGATAGTCTCTGCACTCATGACCTGCATACCCTTTTCCATAGCGCAGGAGGCTGTGAGCTTTGATGTAAGGACGATACCCTGTCCGCCCACTCCGCAGAGAAGAATATTCTTATTCATTTCGTTCACCTCCGATAGCATTTACGGGGCACACCTGACTGCAGAGTCCGCAGCCTGTGCAGAGAGATTCGTCTATCCTTACACTGCCGTCTGAGATGATGATGCCGGGACATCCGAGGCTGTTAATGCATTTCTTGCAGCCTATACATTTATCGCTGTCTACAGCGAAAGGCTTTTCGGGCTTTATGAGCACAGCGCATGGCGATTTGAAAATAATGGCCTTAACGCCCTTTTCGTCAGCAACACGCTTGACTGTTTCAACAGCCTTGTCAAGTTCGAGGGGATTAACGGTCTCTACGGTTTTCAGCCCTATTCCGCGCAGGACAGCTTCGATATTCACCTTATCGACTACCTGTCCCATCATAGTTTTTCCTGTACCGGGGTGCGGCTGATGACCGGTCATGGCAGTCGTGGAGTTATCGAGTACGACGAGCGTCATATCTGCCTGATTGTACACTGCATTTATCGCGCCTGTTATAGCTGAGGCAAAGAAGGTCGAGTCGCCTACAAATGCAAAACAGCTCGTATCGGGCTCTATCTTGCCGATACCCTGGGTTATATTCACGCCTGCGCCCATGCAGAGACAGGTATCGACCATATCGAGGGGCATTGCGTTTCCGAGGGTGTAGCAGCCGATATCTCCGCAGAATACGGACTTCTTGCCCTTCATAGCCTGTTTTACGGCGTAGAAGCTTGCTCTGTGAGGACATCCGGCGCAGAGGACAGGCGGACGTACAGGCAGTTCGGGGGCAGCAGGGAGCTCAGCGGCAGCTTTTTTCTCCCATCCCATGAAATCAGCGATATCAGCGGCAACGCTGTCGCAGGTATTCTCGCCTGCATTCCTGACATTGCCTGTCAGCTTACCGAATATTTTTGTACTGAGGTGGTACTTGCCGCATACATATGTAAGCTCGCGTTCAATGACAGGATCGAGCTCCTCTATGCAGAGCACTTCGTCAAGACCGTTCAGGAACTCAACAGCGAGTTTCTCGGGAAAGGGGAACGGCGTCGATACCTTGAGCACTTTCGGAGCCTTTTTGTCAGCGAGAGCCTCCTGTACGTAAGTGAAGCTGATACCGTGGGAAGCTATTCCTCTGCGGCAGCCTGCATCAGCGGCAGGTATTATTCTGTTGCGGCTGTATTCGGAGAATACGTCGGACAATCCGGCATTGCGCTTTTCGATGCTGATATGTGCATTGTAAGAAAGTCTCGGAAATATTACCCACTTTGAAGGATCCCTGATAAATCCTTCTGGAGTGTTCTTCAGACATTCATTCTCGTCCTTGACTTCGATAGAAGCATAGCCGTGACAGACTCTTGTTGTTGGTCTGAACAGTACGGGAGTGTGGTATTTTTCGGAGTACTCAAACGCCTCCTGAATCATATCGTATGCTTCCTGTACTGATGACGGGTCAAAGCATGGCAGCTTGGAGAATGCCGCAAAATGGCGTGTATCCTGTTCTGTCTGCGATGAGATAGGACCCGGATCGTCTGCTACCATTATTACCATTCCGCCCTTTACTCCGATGTACGCAAGACTCATAAGCGGATCGGACGCAACGTTGAGACCAACCTGTTTCATAGTTACCATTGAACGGGCGCCGCAGTAAGCTGCGCCGGCACCAAGCTCAAGAGCGGCCTTTTCATTGACTGACCATTCAACGTAGATACTTCCGTTGTTTATTTTTGCTGTTGTTTCAAGTACTTCCGTCGAAGGAGTACCAGGATAGCCGCTTATGACGTTAAGTCCTGCGGCTGCAGCTCCACGGGCGATAGCGGCATTGCCCATAAGAAATTCCTTGTGCATTTTAACCTCCTTGATATATTTAACTGTATATAGTATAGTCAAATATGACTTTGCATCTAAAAATAATTATAGCATTACGCTTATAAAAAGTCAATTGATTGCCGTGTATTATTCATGCTCATAAGACAATATAAAAGTTTAATCAATATATAACAAAATCGCGCTCCACACTAAGTAGAACGCGATTTTGTCTATTGGTGCGGGTAACAGGAGTTGAACCTGCATGGATCTCTCCGCCAGAACCTAAATCTGGTGCGTATGCCAATTTCGCCATACCCGCAAATATTTAAACAACTCAGAGGTCGTCCATCTGACCGTTGTTATCTTGTTTTTTGATCTCTTCAAAGCTCTGAGTATAGGGGGCCTTGATATTCCACTGGGAACTATCTATTTCCTGATCTCTGAAACGGACGTTAAAATACGGAAATCCGTCCTGTTGTTCGAGCCAGCGGTACTTTTTATTGACCAGAATATTCACAATTGAACATATAAAGCATAAGGGAGTAACTATCTGAAAAGCAGATAAAGCTATCGCGTCATGCAATAACACAATAAACGGTGCGGCAATAGGAAAAATATCCTTATGGAGATACACGCCGCCGAAGCCTGCGGCAAGGGCAGCAGCACTTATAAAAGCTCCAAGCAGCAAAAAAAGCGAACCGCCGAGAAAACACGAATATATTTCTGCAAAGATACGTGCGCCGAAGACTACGAGATAGAATATTGCGATAATATTATAATATCTGTTGCATCTTTTGATAGAAAGCCTGTTTTTACCGTATTCCTGTTCCAAATCCATAAAAGCACCTTATCTTAGACAAATGACCGACAGTGAGTGAGATATCTGCAACAATAAATATTATACATTATTCCATAAGCTTTGTCAAGTAAATGAGGAGAAATAAAAAGAGGAGTGCAGAACACTCCTCATATGTGATATTATTTATGTTATGCTCTTGGTGCTTCGTTCTGCTGAACGGGCTTTTCGGCAACAGGAGCATTCTGTACAGGAACATTCGGCTTCTGGACATTTGCAGGAGCACCAATACCGTTCTGTACAGGGAAGTTTGGCTTCTGAATGTTTACAGGAGCAGCAGGTGCAGGCTGAACAGGAGCTTTCTGTTCATTTGCTTCCTGAACGGGAGCCTTCTGCTCGTTTGGAGTCTGAGGAGCAGGCTGTGCTGTCGGAGCAGCCTCGTTGTTTTCCTGCTTTTCAGCTTCATTTGCAGTCTCATTTTCAGCAGGCTCGGGCTTAACAGCAGGTTTGGTATCCTTTTTATTGTCAGACTTGCTGTCGGACTTCTTTTCAGTTTTCTTTTCGCTTTCCTGTTTCTCGGCGATATCGCCCTTAGACTCGATAAACAGTTCGTCGTCGGCAATACTGCCCACAAATCTGAGCTGTTTTACAGGTATTCTCTTGAGAGGAGAATATATAAAAGCTTTGCATGAATAATTCTGTTCAACGAGACCTCTTTTTTCACAAAGGACTCTGTTACCGTCCTTAGTTCTCTTACCGTACATACAGTAATCGCATTTAGGCTCTATTTTTTTATCGAAATATTTAGCGCCGCCCTGGAAAAATGAGAATAAACCCATTAATAATCACCTCAAAAATAAATCTAAAAACAGTATAACACAAATATTAAGATTTGTCCAGTGATTTTTGAAAAATTATATAATTTTTTTAAAATTGAACTCTCTGATTGTATAAGCTATACAAAAACAGGAGATAACAACGATGTTATGCAACACTAACAAGTTAAGATTGACAATATTGTAACAATGTGCTATGATAATTACAGCGGAGATCAGGATTTATTCTGGTCTTGGCTTCAATAAAAATATTGTTTTCGGGCAGCAGGGTGAGAACTCTGTTATCGGACAGCAGTTTAGCTATAAGAAATGATATGCACTGATTCTGTCCGTCCGTATGTGGGCGGATTTTTTATTGTCTGACCCAGCCAGTAAAGGAGGAGAAATGGAAAGCAAAAGAATAGCTGTAGCCGCCATCGTCATAGATGAACAGTCCGCTTCCGTGGAAGTAAACAATGTACTTCACGAGTACAGCGATATAATCATCGGACGCATGGGAATACCTTATAAGGAGAGAGGGATATCCCTCATATCTGTGGCGCTTGACGCCGAGCCTGACGTTATAAGCAGCCTTACGGGCAGACTCGGGCAGATAACCGGAGTATCCGTAAAGGCGGCAATATCAAAAAAATAATTTATGGAGCAGGATATGAGAAGAGCTGACAGAGAAATTACCGACAGGAACGCCATAGAGGAGTTCATTGCAAAGGAGAAGATAATCCGTATAGGCTTCTGCGACAGCGGCGATGTCTATATTGTTCCGGTGAATTATGGTTATTCCACGGAAAACGGAGAGTATACCTTTTATTTTCACGGAGCTGCGGCAGGCAGAAAGTATGAGCTTGCTAAAAGCGCACCGTCCGTGGGCTTTGAGATAGACGGTGAATACACACTTATCGGTGCTGATACGGGCTGCGGTCATTCCGCAGGGTTCCGAAGCGTTATCGGTACGGGAAAGCTTTCCCTTATAAGCAGTGAAGACGAAAAGCTGACTGCTCTGAACTGCATCATGAAGCAGGCAACAGGCAGTGAAGACTGGGACTACAAGTCCGACGTTCTTGAAAGAACGGCAGTTTTCAGGCTGAAAGCCGAAAAAATGACCTGTAAGGCAAAATAAAAACGGAGGAAATATATATGTATGATGTAAGATCGCTTAAAGCGGAAGAATTTATAAACGACGAGGAGATACTTGCCACACTTGAGTATGCGGAGCAGAACAAGCATAACCGCGAGCTCATTGAGCAGATACTTGAAAAGGCAAAGCCGAAAAAGACAGGCAGGGGAGTTGAATGTGCAGGACTTTCCCACCGTGAGGCAAGCGTACTTCTTGCCTGTGATATCCCCGAGATGACCGATAAGATGTTCGAGCTTGCTAAGGAGATAAAGCAGGCGTTCTACGGCAACAGAATAGTTATGTTCGCACCTCTTTATCTCTCGAATTACTGCGTAAACAAGTGCGTTTACTGTCCTTATCATATGCAGAACAAGGAAATTCCGCGTAAGAAGCTCACACAGGAGGAAGTACGCCAGGAAGTCATCGCGCTTCAGGACATGGGACACAAGCGCCTTGCTATCGAGTCGGGCGAGGACCCTGTCAACAATCCTATCGAGTATATCCTCGAATGTATCAACACTATCTACTCAATCAAGCACAAGAACGGAGCGATACGCCGTGTAAACGTAAATATTGCCGCAACTACAGTCGAGAACTACCGTAAGCTCAAGGAAGCCGGAATAGGAACATACATACTCTTCCAGGAGACCTACCACAAAGAAAGCTATGAAAAGCTTCACCCTGCAGGACCAAAGCACAACTATGCATATCACACGGAGGCTATGGACAGAGCTATGGACGGCGGTATCGACGATGTAGGCCTCGGAGTTCTCTTCGGACTTGACAAGTACAAGTACGAGTTCGCAGGACTTCTCATGCACGCTGAGCATCTTGAAGCCGTACATGGCGTAGGACCGCATACTATCAGCGTTCCGCGTATAAGAAGAGCTTCCGATATAGACCCGAGCGTATTCGATAACGGCATCGACGACGATACATTTGCAAAGCTTGTTGCCTGCATAAGAATTGCAGTTCCTTACACAGGAATGATAATCTCTACCCGTGAAAGCGAAGCCTGTCGTGAAAAAGTTCTCGGACTTGGCGTTTCGCAGATATCGGGCGGCTCAAGAACATCTGTCGGCGGCTACGCAGGCTATTCTGCCGAGGAGAGACCTCACGATACGGAGCAGTTCGATGTTTCAGACCAGCGTTCTCTTGACGAAGTTGTAAAGTGGCTCATGGACGGCGGCTATATCCCGTCATTCTGCACAGCCTGCTATCGCGAGGGACGTACAGGCGACCGCTTCATGGCGCTCTGCAAGGTGGGACAGATACAGAACTGCTGCCACCCGAATGCTCTCATGACACTGCAGGAGTACCTTTCCGACTATGCTTCTCCGGAAACAAAGGCAGTCGGAGAGGCTCTTATCGCAAGAGAGATACAGAATGTTCCCGATGAAAAGCGCCGTCAGCGTGCAATTGAGTACCTTGACAGCATAAAGAACGGCGGTCAGCGCGATTTCAGGTTCTGATGATATGTTTACGCATTGATACAGCAAATATTTGACAAATCCTTCCTGCTGTGATACAATACTAAATAGTAATTTTTATGGAGGACTTGATAATGTACGAAACTTTAATGCTTATGTCGGCAAATGTTCCTCAGACAGGCGATAATTTTCCAAAAGGAGTTCTTTTCGCAATAATCGGCGCAGCTGTCCTTCTTGCAGCAGGTACTGCTGTATTTGCTAAGAAAAAGGGCGCTGACAGCGACAATGACGAAGAAGACGACGATGAATGATAGAGATGCGGCAGCTTTACAGGGCTGCTGCATTTTTCTTTGAAAAGCGCAGATAACACATTTTTCGCGGAGTCTAAGCATATAATCATGCAGGGGTGCTGGTTATGCTTCTTGGATTTGACGAGCTTTGCAGAAAGGAAGTTATAGATATAGCTTCGGGCGACAGGCTCGGATTTATCGACGATATCGAGATAGATACCGACAAGGGGAGCGTAAGGTCGCTGGTAATATACGGCGGTTCGCGCTTTTTCGGACTTTTCGGGCGCGAGAGCGATACCGTCATTTCCTGCGCCGATATCAGGGTGATAGGCGATGATGTGGTTCTTGTAGAGCGCTCGGGAATGCATCACGAGTCGAATTTTACAAAAAGAAGCAGAAACGGTGTTTTAAGTTTGTTAAAATAGACATTGCAAAAATACTTGAAATTATTCCCGAGAAATGATATAATATTAAGGCAATTCGCACGCCGGTATTTTCAGCGGTTGGTGCACAGAGGTCTGTGTTGCTGCTGAGCCAAGTACGGCGGAGGATTAATAATAACCAATTTTAAGGAGGACTACACCATGGGAGTAGTATCAATGAAGCAGCTTCTTGAAGCAGGCGTTCACTTCGGACACCAGACAAGAAGATGGAATCCGAAAATGGCTCAGTACATTTTCACAGAAAGAAACGGAATCTACATCATCGACCTTCAGAAGACAGTAAAGAAGCTCGAAGAGGCTTATATGTTCGTTCGTGACATTGCAGCACAGGGCGGCGAAGTTCTTTTCGTAGGTACAAAGAAGCAGGCAGGAGATTCTGTTAAGGAAGAAGCTACAAGAGCCGGCGCACACTATGTAAACGCAAGATGGCTCGGTGGTATGCTCACAAACTTCAAGACTATCCAGACAAGAATCAAGAGACTTGAGCAGCTCCACGCTATGGAAGAGGACGGCACATTCGCTCTTCTCCCCAAGAAGGAAGTTGTTAAGCTCAACCTTGAAATAGAGAAGCTCGAAAAGTTCCTCGGCGGTATCAAGACAATGAAGAAGCTCCCCGCAGCTCTCTTTATCGTTGACCCACGCAAGGAAAAGATCGCTGTTGCAGAGGCTAAGAAGCTCAACATCCCGATCGTTGCTATCGTTGATACAAACTGCGATCCTGATGAAGTTGACTACGTTATTCCCGGTAACGACGACGCTATCAGAGCTGTAAAGCTCATTGCAGGCACAGTTGCTAACGCTGTTATCGAAGGCAGACAGGGCGACGACGCTACTGCTGCAGAGGCTCCTGCTGAGGAAGCTGAGACAGCTGAGGCTGACGCTGAATAATCATAAAACATTGAAAACAATCAAAAACCCGAACTAACACTTCGGGTTTTTGCGGATTTACTAAATATATTAGGAGGTAATCACAATGGGAAAGGTTTCCGTTGCAGAAATTAAAGAACTTATGAAGTCCACAGGCGTTGGTATGATGGACTGTAAAAAGGCTCTCGAAGAGAACGATGGCGATATGGACAAGGCTATCGAGTTCCTCAGAGAAAAAGGACTTGCCACACAGGCAAAGAAGAGCGGCAGAGCTGCTGCCGAGGGCGTAGTTACTGCTGTTGTTGACGGCAATGTAGGCGTTCTCCTCGAAGTAAACACAGAGACAGACTTTGCTGCTAACACAGACGATATCAGAAACTTCGTTGCTAACGTAGCAAAGACAATAATCGAAAAGAATCCTGCTGACGTTGAGGCTCTCAAGGAATTGCCTATCAGCGGCGGCAGCTGCACAGTAGGCGAGGCTCTCACAGAGCTCGCAGGCATGAAGATCCGTGAGAACATCGTTATCCGTCGTTTCGTAAGACTCGAGGGCAAGCTTGCTTCTTATATCCACAATGGCGGAAGCATCGGTGTTCTCGTAAAGATGGATACAGACCTTTCTGCTGATCAGGTAGCAGTTATCGGTAAGGACGTAGCTATGCAGTCTGCTGCTCTTAACGCAGCATATCTCTGCCGCGAGCAGGTTCCTGCTGAGGTACTTGAGAAAGAGAAGGAGATCATGATGGCTCAGATGGCTGAGGATCCCAAGATGGCTTCAAAGCCCGAGCAGGTTCGCGCTAAGATCGTTGAGGGCAAGGTAGGCAAGTACTACACAGAGAACTGCCTCCTCGAGCAGGCATTCGTTAAGGATGACAAGCTCTCTGTTCAGGGCTATGTTGACGCAGAGGCAAAGAAGCTCGGCGGTTCTATCAAGGTCGTTGACGTTGTTCGTTACGAGCGCGGCGAGGGCGTTGAGAAAAAGGAAGAGAATTTTGCTGACGAGATCGCTAAGATGATCAAGTAATCAAAGTTTTAACGTACAGCGGCGGAGTATTCTGCCGCTGTTTTTTCTTAATATTAATAGAGTACATCAAATTGACAATTATTCCACATAGACAGGCTTGCATTATTGTAGGATGTTACAATAATACAAGCTTTTTTTCGTTGCGTTTTCACTTGAAGTCGTTGACAAAATATGTTATAATAGATTTAACTGGATAAAAATACTCAGAAAATGAGGTAAGATGTATGAATGCAAATATAAGTAAGCTCGCAGGAACGGTGGGTAAGGTAATTGTCGGTAAAAAGGACACTGTTGTCAAGCTCATTGCCGCCCTTCTCTGTGAAGGACACGTATTGCTCGAGGACGTCCCCGGCGTGGGAAAAACTCAGCTGATAACAGCTCTTTCCCGTTCGATAGGCGGAAAATTCAATCGTATCCAGCTTACTCCCGATATAATGCCTTCCGATATCGCAGGCTTTACTATGCTTGATTCTTCGCAGGGAGAGTTCGTTTACCGCGACGGAGCTGTAATGTGTAACTTTCTCCTTGCCGATGAGATAAACCGTGCCTCGCCGAAGGTACAGTCGGCTCTGCTCGAAGCTATGGAGGAGCGTCAGATAAGTCTTGACGGCGTTACTCACAAGCTCCCGAAACCGTTTCTGGTAATGGCTACACAGAATCCTGTAGAAACCTACGGTACGTTCCATCTTCCCGAAGCTCAGATGGACCGCTTCTTCATGAAGCTGTCAATGGGCTATCCGTCAACGGAAGAGGAAATGGAGATACTCGGCAGGACAGAAAAATATAACCCTATCGCAAATATTACCGAGCCTGTAATGCACGTAAACGATATCATCGCTATGCAGGAGGAGGTAAAGAATGTGAGAGTAACCGATCAGATCAAGGAATATATAGTAAATATCGTTTCCTCAACCCGTTCGGACAGAAATATCGTACTTGGAATCAGTCCCCGCGGAAGTATAGCGCTTTTCAAGGCTGCAAAGGCGTTCGCCTACATTTATGACAGGCAGTATGTTACCCCCGATGATGTGAAATATGCGGCTGTTTCCGTACTCTCACACAGGATAATCCTTTCTCCTCAGGGTAAAACTGCATTCGGAACAGGCGAAGCATATGTTGCAAACCTCCTCAGGACCTGTCCTGTACCCTCAATGACAAGATGATAAAACATATTAAAAGTATCGTAAGCGTAATTGCCGTTGCGTTTCTTGTTTACATATTCACATTCTACATTGACGGTGAAATGGGAATTATCCTGCTTGCATTCGTGGCGTTTGCGCCGCTTGTTTCCCTTTTCTTCATGCTCTATGCAAGAAAGAGGGTCAAAGTGTCGTTTACCTGCGACGCCTATGTACCTAAGGGAAGCACTCTTACCGTTACTGTAAATATACGCAAAAAAGGCTCTTTTCCGCTTGGTATAGTTGAAATATGCCCCTATGCAACGGAAATTTTTGCTCAGGACATAAAAAATCGCAGACTGACGATGCTCAGCGAGGAGAAGAAGAGCTTCACCTTCGACCTCAAAGCTGTTATCGGCGGAAACGGCGAAGTCGGCATAAAAGCCGTATATTCCTGCGGATTTCTCGGATTTATGAGAACTACCATACTCACTCCGCTTCCGCAGCCTGTTTCTGTGGGAGTTATTCCGCAGATACCGGAAATAAAGGCTTCTTCCCAGCTTTTCCGTTCCATCGCAAATATAGTGCTCACAAGTGACGAGGACGAGGAAAACGATACGGCTATGATGTATTCGGCGAATACTTCGCCCGGATATGAGCACCGCGAGTATTCTCACGGCGACCCGCTCAAACGCATAAACTGGAAGCTTTCATCAAAGAAGCAAAAGCTCATGGTCAGACTTGACGAGGCAGCTGCCTCCGTACAGCCGGTGCTTGTGCTGGATCTTTTCCGCAGGAGCTCCGTTCCTGCTGTTAATGCCGTAAGGGGAGAGGAACAGATAATCCGTGCGATGTTCGGATTGCTGAATCTGCTTATCAGGCAGGGAATAGCCTGCAATTTCGTTTACCGCTCACCTGACGGCACAACTGTGTGCGAAAGTGTTGATAATCCCGATTATCCCGATCAGCTCCTGCTGAAAGTGCTTGCCGTAAAGGTAGTCCCCGATACAAGAGTTGATATCAGACAGGCAGGAAGCAATGTATGTGCCTGCGTAATAGCAACTACCGACGCAGGGGCAGGATTTTCCGCTCTCACCGATCAGATCGGTGATCCTGACAATATCAGCATTATCGGACTTTCTGTCGCCTCTGTTAATTCTACCTCGGCGCCGCTGTGGTATCTCGATGAGGATAATAACTTTATAATGGTATAAATGATGAATGAGACCAATAATAAAAAAACAAGTCTGAAGGATTTTCTTCTTTCGACTGTCATCGATCCTGTTCTGTGGTATACAGCCCTTATAATGGCTGCGCTCATGTATCACTACAGCGATTGGGAAGAAACAGAAATCCATGCTGCGTTCTATTCGCTGCGGTGGGGAGCTGTTACTCTTGCGGCAGGCTGGCTGCTGTTCAGAGTATTCGATTTCATGCAAAAGCATCATCTTTTAGGCAGTCTTGCTTATCTTGCAGTGTCCCTGCTGATAGGTGAAGCCTTCCGCGGAGCTGTTAACAAAGGCAGTGTGAACTATCCTATCACATGGGGACTATGGTTCCTTACTCCGCAGGACTCCATGAACTACAACAAATGGTATGCTTTTGCGTTCTATATGCTGTTCATGCTGTTCATGGCTTCTGTTATCTACTACTTTACCAAAGTAAGATACAGGATATTTATGAACTTCCTGATATTCATCATTCCATTTGCCATATACGGCAAGGAATATGAAAAAATGCCTACGATTTACATTATCCTGCTTTCTGTAGGATATGTACTGCTAATGGTGTATTATCGTCAGCTCAAGGACGATGAAAATACAATATTTGTAGGAAGGCGCAAGTCCTGGAGGACTATTGCGGTCTATGCGGCGATATTTGCGGTCATTTCGGCTATAGTTCCGAAGCCTGCTGTTGAGGCTGACAGAACTATCCTCGAAAACCTCATCTCCGCTGAAGAGCTTACATCCCGACTGGACGCCATGCTCAATGTTTTCCGAAACGTTTCAAACGGAGACCAGTTCAGGGACAGGTCACGTAACAGACTTGTATATGAGGTCGCGGCAGCGGAACCGCTCCGTATAAAGACTGCCACACGTTCAACCTACAATTTTGAGACTGACGAATGGAATATACAGGATATCGACGACCATTACTACAGCGCGTCAAAGGGTACTCCCTTTGATATAGGCACTAAAATGGGACTTGCCGACGCTTTTATGGAAGCTGCAAGGCTTGACAGTGATTTTGCAGATAAGTACGGTCTGAACGGATATCTCAGCGAAGGACTTGCCGAGCCGAAGGTCAATCATGTGGTATTCTACCTTCTGAACGGACTTATCGGACTTCCTCAGGGCACGGATATGGCTCCTGTGCCTCAGGGAGCTATAACTATGACGGACTGCTCTGTGCAGAACAAGACTGCAAGGCTCATAGGCGGTACGGTTCTCTCTGTAAATACGCCTTTCCCGTCGAATGCAAGATTCGAGTTCGATTACAGTGCGAATACCTTCTTTTACAGTCCGAAAAACCGTGAATTTATAGATCACATAGATACATATGATTATAAACAGCTCCTCGATGACACCTATGATGTGCTGAGACGCGAGCTGGCAGGCAGCACTGATCCCGACAAGGTACGCTTGTACAATTACTTCGAGGTGGATTATGAGTGCTATGACCAGTACCTTGAATATCTCCTCGATTATGGCAACAGAAAGCGCATCAAGGCTCTTTCTGACGAGATAACAAAGGATTGTGAGTCGGAATACGACAAGGCTCTTGCTCTGGAGTCGTATTTCTACAATAATGACTATACCTATGACCTGACATATGATACCAGCGGCAAAAACGCCGAGGACTTCATGTTTGTTACCAAAACGGGCGTCTGCTATGAGTATGCAACTTCAATGGTTCTGCTTGCAAGAGCCGCAGGCATACCTGCACGGTATTGTGAGGGCTACAATATGTCAGACAGGCTGGAGAGAGGGAATATGCCGAATACGACCTACGGTATCTCACTGCAGGACGCTCACGGCTTCCCCGAGCTTTACCTCAGAGGTTACGGCTGGCTCAGCTTCGAGCCGACTGTTTCCGACAATATAATAACCAAAAAGAAGACCTCGTCCACGGATATGCTTTCAAGAGCGGGCATGATAATGCTTGTTGGGTCACTTATAGCATTGCTGTTTGCACTTGTTTACCCGTGGCTTTCACACAAATTCTTCATCTTAAGGAGTAAAAAACGCCTGCCTGCCGATACTGTAAGAGCTATCGTTCACAGGATATGCAAGGTCTACGATATTGATGAAGCCAATACCTCAAGGGAGGTCAGTGATTTCGTACATGAAAGCACAGGCGCTGATATATCCTACACCGCACAGCTGTTTGACAGGTCGGAATACGGAGGCGAAAATGTAAATATCCAGGAGAAAGAAAAAGCTCTGAGTGAGTACATAACAGCATATAACGCATTCAGAGAAGCTAAAAAAAGGAGACGCATAACGAACCGATGACCAGAGAACGGAGGTTGCTTATGCGAAATGCAAACGTAAAAGGAATAACAGGAATCCTGCTTGTATTCTTTACCTTTATCGCAATGCTGGCAGGAGGGTATCGTCCGCAGATGACAGCAAGCGCTGCCGAGGACTTCCGCTTATGGCGGCAGAACGACGAGCGCTGGGGCAGCTTGCCGATAGGAGGCTCCACAATACGCCAGTCGGGATGTTATATGACGTCCATTGCAATGGTTGCTGCGGCTTCGGGCGCAAGAGACACGGAAAGCTTCGATCCGGGAGTATTTTCAAAGGAACTCAATGAGATCAATGCCTTCAACCAGTGGGGCGGACTTGCCTCATGGGGCTCAGTTAACAAAGTCGTGAACGAGATAAGTATTTCCTCGAAGAATCTCAATTTCACGTCCGAAGATCAGAGCGGTAAGGCAGCTGAGATCAGGAAACTTCTTGACGAGGGCAGCTATGTGATATGCAATGTGGGAGGACACTGGGTCTATATCGACGGCGTCATAGGCGACGACGTGTACATGGCTGATCCTGCAAAGGACGAGATACTCATGTTTGAAGCCTATAAAAACGAGAACATAGCCTTTTATCAGACTCTCAGGGGCAAAGAGCCCTACAAGGGCTTTACTCCGCTTTATGAAGTCAGCCCGGAAAAGAGCGATGATGGAGCAGATACGGCTGTAACCGGAAGTACGGTTACCACAACGGCTTTATCGACTGCTCCCGTGACGACAACAAGCACAACGACAGCGTCTTCAAAGGCAACTACTCAGCCTGCACCCGATATAGAGCTGACAGGGGAGTACTGCTGCTTGGAGAGCGGAGCAAATGTCTATGCGGAGCCGAAAGCTGACAGCAAGTGCGTTATTTCTCTTGAAAAGGGGAATATCGTAGATGTAGAGTCGGTGATGGAAGGCTTCGGCGAAGTCGTGATAAATGGCGCAAAAGGCTGGATAAAGCTTGCAGACTTTGAGTTCACAGTCGATGAACAGGAACTTATGGCAGGCGATATCAACAATGACAGTTCAGCCGACGAATACGATCTTGCAGTAATAAATGAATATCTCAGCAGTCTCGGCAGGCTGCCTGAGGGAGTTTCGGTGCTCACCCGGAGCGAGGTCGCCGCTGCTGACATAAACGGCGACGGAACTGTCGACAATACGGACGTGCTCATGTTTCTCATGCGCGTCTGCAATTAAGGAGAACAAATTTACATGGAATGGACAGAAGTCAACATTTACACTACCACCGAGGGAATAGAGCTCCTCTGCTCCAAGCTCGGCGACATCGGTATCAAGGGATTTTCCATAAAGGACGCTGAGGACTTCAAGGAGTTCCTCGAGAACAAGAACGGTCAGTGGGATTACATCGATGATGATCTTATGGGACTTTCCGAGTGCGAGACCTGTATAACGGTATATATCCCCACAAACGGCCAGGGAGCAGAAATGCTCGTAGCTATCAAGTCAATGCTTGCCGAGATGAAGTCTGCCGACACTGAGGGTATATACGGACGTCTTGAAGCTGAGATGTCCAATATACGCGAGGAGGACTGGGCGAACAACTGGAAACAGTATTTCAAGCCCTTCAAGGTAGGCGAAAAGCTTGTTATAAAGCCATCATGGGAGGAGTATGACAACTCCGACGGCAGGATCATACTTGAGATAGACCCTGCGTCAAGTTTCGGCACAGGAAAGCACCATACCACAAGACTTTGCCTTGAGGTGCTGGAAAAGTACCTGAACAAGGGGGACAAGCTGCTTGATATGGGCTGCGGAAGCGGAATACTCTCAATAGGAGCTATGCTTCTCGGAGCCGACAGCGCAGTTGCTGTCGATATCGAAGAAAATGCAGCTGCCACCGCAAAGGAAAACGCCCTTAAAAATCACATTCCCGCAGATAAGTACAGGACTTATTTCGGAAATATCATCACAGACGAAAAGCTTGCTGATGAGATCGACGACAATTACGACATCATAGCTGCTAATATAGTTGCAGATGTGCTCATCGCCATGAAGGACAGCTTCCGCAGATATCTCAGAAGCGGCGGAATACTTATAGTTTCGGGTATCATCGAGGAGCGCATGGACGAGGTAGTCGATGTACTGCTCAAGGCGGGCTTCAAGGATCCCGAGCCGGAGGTGCGCGAGGGCTGGGCAGCCGTAAAATTCACTGTTTAATATTATGCAAAGCATATATTGATATAACCATTATATTTTAAGGAGAATAGAACATGGGACTTTTTAAAAAGAAGAACAATCAGACCGAAGAGACGGCAGCTGCTGTAGCTGCTGATCCGAGAGCCGAAGTAAAGAAGCTCGTTCTCGACGCGCTCAACGCAAAGCTCAACGGAACGCTTTATGATGACTGCGTTATCATGCCGAAGGGCTTTACTATCGACGTTCAGATCGGCAGGATCGACAAGGCTGACGATATAAAGATACTTCAGGTCATCTTTATCGTAAAGCACGACGACTTTGACGAACCTCTCATCGAGCCTGTTGACGCACAGGGCAAGACTGACGAGGAAGCTGCAAATATGTCAGTGGAGATATTCCACGGAGGAGTATGGCACCCTCTCGATCAGTCCATGACAAAGAAGAATCCTATCCATATACCTGTAGACTATCTCAGACAGCATTACGACTTTGATATGTACTGTCAGTCTGTGGTAAGAATAGGCGTAAAGAACAAGCCGCCCACGCTTCTCGTGAACTTCATCAAGAACGAGATACCGAAGTACCTCGGCTCCAAGAAGTACTACTGGCTCAGAGTATATCTTGCAAAGTTCAAGGAGAAGAAGATAATCGAAGTACGTGTGAACGGCTCTGTATGCGTTGAGCTTCCCAAGTACTTTGAAGAGTACGTTGAGAAGCAGATGGACGCAGAGGAGACTTTCGTTTCCGAGAAACAGTATGCTATTTTCGTACAGCGTGAGGACGACCAGTGTCCTTTCAAGAAGGATATCGTTATGAACGCTGCGAGAGAGACCATCAAGATGATGGAGGATATCAAGAACCACGAAGAGTATGTGGCTATGTGTGAAAAGCTCGAGGAGCTCGTAGAGGGCGACAAGAATCTTGCCGCTGAGATGAGAGTATTCATTCCCGAGATATTTGCCAAGCTCACACTTGGCTACCGCGAGGGCGACAGCCTCTTCCTTCTCGAGGGCGAGGGTGAAGAACAGCAGAGCATAGAGTTCAAGAAAACTCAGCTCCGTACATACTTCTATCTCCAGCAGTCCATACTTGAGTATCTCGGCACAAGACCCGATCAGGAGAAGGTATCGCGTATCGTAATGAACAGCGTTGCATTCAGGGAGCTCAAAAAAGCTATGGACGCAGCCAAAGAGGCAGGCAAGGAGCTCAAGCCCGAGGATCTCTATGTTCCCGGCACTTCCTATAAGATTGGCCACGAGGGCTACAGAGTCTGGTAAAATAATAAGCAATCTTCCCCTGATTGCTCAGGGGAAGATTTTTCTGAAATATTGCAAAAAATGCTTGACAAAGGCGGATGTTTGTGATAAAATATTATTGCCGCTTGTAAACAGGCTTTAAAGTTGTGCGTTCACACGCCTGTAACAGCGAGTTTATTGAAAAGGCAGGTGCCACAATATGTACGCAGTTATCGAAACCGGCGGAAAGCAGTACCAGGTAAACGAGGGAGATATCATCTTCATTGAGAAGCTCGCAGCTGAGGCTGATGAGACAGTTACTTTTGACAAGGTCGTTGCTCTCGGAGCAGACGATGGTCTCAAGATCGGTACACCTTATGTTGACGGTGCAGCAGTAAGCGCAAAGGTTCTTAAGAACGGCAAGGCTAAGAAGATCACTGTTTTCACTTACAAGCCTAAGAAGGGCGAGAAGAAGAAGCAGGGCCACAGACAGCCTTACACTCAGGTTAAGATCGAAGCTATCAAGGCTTGATCATGATCCGTGCAGATTTTTATGAAACGCAGGGGCTCCTGATCGGATTCAGGTTCAGCGGTCATTCAGGCTATGCCGACGCAGGTGAGGACGTCGTATGTGCGGCGGTTTCATCGGCGGTACAGCTTACTGTCAATATACTTGACAGTCTCGGTTTCCAGACCAACGTGAAGGTAGGGGACAATGTTATCAGCTGTAAGTTGAAAGCTGCCGATAAAGCAGCGGCTACTATACTCGGACAGCTGAAGCTGCATTTTGAAGCAATCCTTGAGGAGTTTCCCAACACAATCAATATCACTATTTCGGAGGTGTAAGTATGTTAAAGATCAGTATGCAGTTCTTCGCTCATAAGAAGGGTGTTGGTTCTACAAAGAACGGCCGTGATTCTGAGGCTAAGAGACTTGGCGTCAAGAGAGCAGACGGTCAGTTCGTTAAGGCAGGCAACATCATCGTTCGTCAGAGAGGTACACATATCCATCCCGGTAACGGTGTTGGTATCGGTTCAGATGATACATTATTCGCAACAGTAAGCGGTAAGGTTAAGTTTGAGCGTTACGGCCGTGACCGTAAGAAGGTTTCTGTTTACGAGATTGAGCAGTAACAGCCATAACGTGACAATAAATCCCGAGCATTTGCTTGGGATTTTTCTTTAGAAACGGAGGTCGGAAATGTTCGTTGATCAGGCGAAAATAAAGATCAAAGCTGGCGACGGCGGCGACGGAGCGGTGTCCTTTCACCGAGAAAAGTATGTAGCGGCAGGCGGCCCCGACGGCGGCGACGGCGGACGCGGCGGAGATGTGGTTTTTCAGGTCGATGATAATTTCTCGACTCTTATAGACTTCAGATACAAAAGAAAGTACGTGGCAGAGCGCGGCGAAAACGGCAGCGGCAGAAACTGTACGGGAAAGAGCGCTCCGCCGCTTATCATAAAGGTTCCGAGAGGTACTGTCATACGTGAAGCGAAAAGCGGAAGGATAATGGCTGATATGTCCTCGGACGAGCCGAAGGTGCTGGCTAAGGGCGGTCAGGGCGGAAAGGGCAATGTGCATTTTGCAACATCAACCCGTCAGATACCCAAGTTCGCAAAGCCCGGCTATCCGGGAGAGGAGTTCGAGGTAACTCTTGAACTCAAGCTTCTTGCGGACGTGGGACTTGTTGGATATCCGAATGTCGGAAAGTCCACGCTCATATCGGTCGTAAGCGCGGCGAAGCCGAAGATAGCAAATTACCATTTTACTACCCTCACACCTGTACTCGGAGTAGTCAGAGTCGATGAAGAAAAGTCTTTCGTAATGGCTGATATCCCGGGTCTTATCGAGGGTGCAGGCGACGGCGTGGGACTTGGCCACGAGTTTCTCAGACACGTTGAAAGATGTCGTCTTATCGTCCATGTTGTTGATGTTTCGGGCATTGAGGGGCGCGATCCCTGCGAGGACTTTGAGGTCATAAATGCCGAGCTTGCAAAGTTCAACGAGGAGCTTGCTGAGCGTCCGCAGATCGTTGCGGCAAACAAGACGGACATGGCGACAGAGGAACAGATCGAAAGATTCAGAAAGTACATAGAGGATAAGGATATACCATTTTTCTGTATTTCAGCAGCGACTACACAGGGTACTGCGGAGCTCATCAACAAGGTCTCGGAGGTGCTTGATACTCTTCCTCCCATACGTGAGTTTGAGGCAGAGCCGATACCTCAGGCAGAGCTCGACGAAATGCTCGGTGTTGACAAGAAGTTCGAGGTCACTGTCGAGGACGGCGTTTACTTTGTTGACGCACCGTGGATACAGCCCATCATGCGTACCGTTGATCCCGATGATTACTCATCGCTGCAGTACTTCCAGCGTGTGCTCATCAACAGCGGTATCATTGCAAAGCTTGAGAAAATGGGCATACAGGAGGGCGACACCGTAAGCCTTGAGGGCTTCGAGTTCGACTTTGTAAACTGATATGAGTACGGAAAAATTAACAGAGCGTGAAGCTAATTCATACAGTCCGCTGACTCTTGCCTTTCTCGGGGACAGCGTTTACGATACCCTCATAAGGGAGTATCTTCTGCTAAGGGCGAATATGCCTGTAGCAAAGCTCCATTCGGCTAAAATCAAACTCGTATGCGCTGAATTTCAGTCAAAGGCATACGATATTGTTTCCGAAAAGCTCACAGAGCATGAACTTGCAGTACTCAAAAGGGGCAGGAACGCTACGGGAAACACGGTGCCGAAGCACGCAGATGCTGCGGAATACCGCAGGGCTACGGCGCTTGAATGCCTGTTCGGATATCTTTATATCACAGGCGAAAACGAGCGTATCCGCGAACTGTTTGGATTTATTATAAATTCAGAACTTAATAATAATGAACAGATAGGAGTGTAAAACTATGTCAGGTCATTCAAAATGGAATAATATCAAGCGTAAGAAGGAAGCTACCGACGCTATAAAGGGCAAGATCTTCACCAAGATCGGACGTGAGATCACGGTAGTTGTAAAGGAAGGCGGTCCCGATCCGAACAACAATGCAAAGCTTCGTGATCTTATCGCTAAGGCAAAGGCTAACAACGTGCCTAACGACAATATCGACCGTATCATCAAGAAGGCTGCCGGCGACGGTGACAAGAACAACTATGAGAACATCACATACGAGGGATACGGTCCGAACGGTGTTGCTGTTATCGTTGAGTGCCTTACAGACAACAGAAACCGTACAGCAGGCGAAGTGCGCCACTATTTCGACAAGTTTGGCGGCAACCTCGGAACTATCGGCTGCGTATCGTTCATGTTCACCAACAAGGGTATAGTTATCCTTGAAAACACAGGTCTCGACGAAGATAAGGTAATGGAGGACGTATTCGAGTTCGGCGGCGATGATCTTGATATCAACGAGGAAACAGTTGAGATCGAGTGCGCTCCCGAGAATGTACACGCTCTCCGCGAGGGACTTACAGAAAAGGGCTACAACGTTATTTCTGCCGAGTCAGAAATGATACCGTCTACTTATACGACCCTTACAGATGAGGACCACATCAAGAAGATGAATCTTCTTCTCGAGCACCTTGAGGAGAACGACGACGTTCAGAACGTTTACCATAACTGGGAAATGCCGGACGAAGAATAATGACGTAAGAATGAAGAATAGAGATATTATCTTTATTCTTCATTTTTTATAAGGAGAAGTTATATGGCTGTAACGATAGAAAAAGTGTCCGGAGATACGGAACTGCGGGAAGTCGCCGCCCTTGCCGGTATAATATGGCACGAGTGCTTTACTGATATAATAAGTTCCGGACAGATCGACTATATGGTCGGAAAATTCCAGTCATACGAGGCTATGATAAAGCAGCTGACGGAACAGCATTACAGCTACTTTGCCGTCCGTGAAAATGAAGAGCTGTGCGGATATATTGGTGTAAAGCCCGAAAATGACGACCGCTTTTTTCTCAGTAAGCTTTATCTCCGAAGCGATAAACGCGGCAGGGGAATAGCTTCCCTGATGCTTGAAAAGGTATTTTCGGAAGCGAAGCAATGCGGCAAAAAGAAGGTATATCTCACAGTGAACAAGCATAATGACCGCGCGATAGCCGTTTACAAAAAAACAGGCTTTGTTATAACTGACGAAGTGGTAACTGATATCGGCAGCGGTTATGTAATGGACGATTATATACTGGAATATAAGCTCTGATGTTATTTGATGCAAACAAAAATATATTGACTTGCTCCCTCATATAGTTTATAATAAGCATTGTTATATGAGGGAGTAGTTAACACACTTTTTGTGTGCGGCAAGCCGACATACTAACGCGAAAGCGTTCGGTTTTGCCTTAAATAATGAGACTCATGTACGGCTTTATCGTCGTGCCTGAGTTGGGTTCGGGTACTGCAGTATCCGATTTTTTTTGAGAGGATGTATTTTGTATGACATTGACCGAATTGCTTCTTATTTCCGTAGGACTTGCAATGGACGCTTTTTCAGTATCAGTCTGTAAGGGGCTGAGCATGAAAAAGATAGACCTGAAAGGCGGAGTTATAACTGCTCTCTTCTTCGGCGTTTTTCAGGGAGTCATGCCTATGATAGGATATTTTCTCGGCAGCCGCTTTGCTGATGTCATAAGCTCGTTCAGCCACTGGGTCTCATTCGGACTTCTTGCATTTATCGGCGGTAAAATGGTATTTGAAGCCATTAAGGGCAATGAAGAGGAAAGTGACGGCAAGGAATACCGACTGGATATCAGGGAGCTGACACTTCTTGCAATCGCAACGAGTATAGACGCACTTGCTGTCGGAATAGTATTCGCAGCAGAAAAGACAAATCTCATTTTTTCTGTGACGATGATAGGCGTTATAACATTTGCGCTTTCGCTTGTCGGTATATTCATAGGTTATAAATTCGGAAGCAAATATGAGAAGAAAGCCGAGATAGCAGGCGGCGTCATACTTATTCTCATTGGTCTGAAGCTTCTGCTTGAAGGACTTGGCGTGATATAAAAAAACCGAGGACATGAGGGACTTCCTCATATCCTCGGTTTTTTTTTGTAAGTTATATCAGCGCGTCTGATGACAACGGAAAAACTTAAAGCAGCGGGAGCTTTTCCACTAAACCGAGCAGGTACTTCTGTATGATCAAAGCGTCGCCTGTTGTGATACCAGGTGAGTTCTGATCAACATCTGCGTTGAGCTTTCCTTCGGCAGTCATGCAACTTGGTGATGAACCGTTAACTCCGTACTTGTTCGGATTTGCAAGAGCCTGCATTATCAGAACAGCGTCAGCCATATCAACAGCGCCGTCGCAGTTTGAATCGCCGTATTTTATATCTGTCTCTGATTTTGTAAGGTAAACATTGAAATATGTAATGTCATTCTCGTCGTCGCTCTCTGCAGTGAAGTCGCTTCCATTGTAGGTGTAGGGAGATCCTCCCATTGTTCCTGTAAAAGTAAAGCTGAGTTCCTTTGCGTTTTTGTACTTCTCGAAGCTTATTACAGCAGGATTTGCAACAGATGTGTCGATCTGCTCGATAGGACCTGTGTAGACCTCACGTCCTTCTACGACATAAGTGATATGCCAGCTTGCAAGCAGGACAGTATCGTTGATAAGCTCGTTGGTAGCCTTGTCACGTACATAAACAACGAATGAATGAGGCTTTACATCAAGCTTTGAAGTTGTAACTGGAGCTGTAGTTGTTGCAGTTGATGTTGTTGTTGAAACAGTTGTAGTAGCGGAAGAAGTTGTGGTTGTTGCAGATGAAGTGGAGGAAGAAGAAGTAGTAGTTGTTGTGGTTGTTGTTGTTGTTGTTGGTGTCGTTGTCGTTGCGGTAGTTGTTACCTGTTCACCGCTGCCTTCGATCCATATAGCCTTGAAGGAGATTCCGAGACCTGGCTCAGCTCCGGGGATAATGAACTCCTCGCCCGGCTGACAAACAGTATCCTGATACTGCCAGCCTGCAAAAGTGTAACCTTCCTTTACGTATGTACACTCGGGAACTGTAATAGCCGTATCTGTACGTCCGCGGACCTTGATATTATCGCCGGAATTGTTTGACGGCTTGAAGTTGATGGTATACAGTATAGGCTCCCATATGGGAGTGATAAGAACGTCTTCGGACGGCATTGTGAAAGGAGCTACAGCTTCATAGTCCTTGCCGTCGTTCTCGCAGTGCCAGCCAATAGTCTTGAAGCCATTTCGTGAGAAGCGGTCTGTGTTCTGGAGATTTGTAGGCTCGCCTTCAGCGATCTCGAAAATAAGCTCTGTAACACCGTTTATTCTGTCAGCGTCGCCAACGGAGTATTTTAAGTTGTAAAGCTTTTTCAGATTAGGGTAAAGAGTAACGTCCTCGTCGTGAACGATCATGTACTCTTCACCGGCAAACTCGTTCTTGCCGTCAGTCCAGCCGCGCTGTTTATAGCCGT
Organism: Ruminococcus sp.; assembly: GCF_017549005.1. Classification (GTDB taxonomy): domain Bacteria; phylum Bacillota; class Clostridia; order Oscillospirales; family Ruminococcaceae; genus Ruminococcus. The sequence continues at coordinate 110,487 of NZ_JAFYYT010000001.1, read as the reverse complement.
CGCGGGGGAAGCTGTAAGCAGATACGGAAACGAATTTGCCTGCCTGCCTTTTTGCAGGAGGAACGAGCTTTTCGGCATCCTTGTCGATCTCGCCGTTCCATTCAACTCTGTAGGTGACAGTGTGGAATACAGTATCATCTGCAACAGACCATACAGGCTTGAGAGTAACGTCGTGATCCCTTACCCTGAAAACGTCGCCGCCTACATAGCCCTTGATATCGTCTTCTGTCCAGCCTGTAAAGCTGTAACCCTCTCTCTTGAGCTTAGCTGCAGGGATAAAGAATGTACTGTTCATAGTTTTTACGAGATCCTTGATCTCGGGAACGTTTCCGTCTTCATCGGGAACAATGGAAACTCCCTCTTCGCTGAGGTCAAAATGTACTGAGAATGACGGAGTTTCATTGGTGTCAGCTCCGATAGCGGAACCGCTTGCTGCGGAGCATACAGCGATTACAGCCGAAGCTGAAAAAGCTGTGATTTTTCTGATCAATTGTTTCATAAAGCCCTCCCATACGGTGCGTGAGCACCGCCCAAGTATCCTTAACAGGGGATACTATCTGAATGAATTTGTGTTTGGATCGTATACATAACCTATGCCGTTCAGCTTTTTCTCAATATCATCCGCAGGGACGCAGAGACTTTTGCAAAGCTCCTCATAGGACGGATATTTGTCGCGCAGAAGCGTGTTGATGTAACTGAGTAAGATAACTGGGTCATTCGGTAAACTCATAATTTCTCCTTTTCCGCATAGCGGTGATAAAGTAGTGGGAACGCAGTGCAGGACGTTCCTCAGACAGAACGGAAACAGCGGAAATACGCTGTTTGTGTATATGTTATATTTTTAATATACAATATTAGATAGGCTTTGTCAATAAGTATTGAGATATCCGATTTTTGAATTTTTTAGAAATATGTATAATGATAAATCATTAATATCAAATTTAGATTAAAACATTGACCTTGTAATAAAAAGAGCTGTTTTTACTGCGTGGCATAGGGAAACGGAGTATCACTTAATATTGATATAATAATTACTCAATTCAAGAAAAGGAAATACTTTGACAAGAATGATTTGTCAGTCTAAATTAATAAAAACCTATCGGCAAACTAAGAGCCTTGACAAGTGTAAGTGTAAAATCTGAACAGATGACATATCGTGCTGTATTTGTCTAAAATGTACAGTATTAAAAGGTCGAATTAGGCTAAAATGGCGATAGAAATATTCTTTTTAATATGGTATAATATTAAGGATATGTGAGATTAGCATTTGTCTCATAATTTTTATGCTCGACATTGTTACATTTTTCACAGATATTATAAGGAGGTTCATTTAATGAATTCAGCTAAATCAACTGTTCCCTTCAAGGGTACTCCCGAGCAGGAGGCTGAGCTTCTCAAGGTCATCGAAGAGAAAAAGAACGACAAGGGTTCACTCATGCCGATACTCCAGAAAGCTCAGGAAATCTACGGCTACCTTCCAATCGAGGTACAGGCAATTATTTCCGACAACACAGGTATTCCTCTTGAGAAGATCTACGGCGTTGTTACCTTCTACGCTCAGTTCTCGCTCTATCCGAAGGGAGAATACACAATATCAGTCTGTCTCGGTACAGCCTGCTATGTTAAAGGTTCAGGAGATATCTACAATAAGCTTCAGGAAAAGCTTGGAATTGGCGGAGGCGAGTGCACTCCCGACGGTAAGTTCTCTCTTGACGCTTGCCGCTGCATAGGCGCTTGCGGACTTGCACCTGTTCTCACAGTAAACGAAGATGTTTACGGCCGTCTCACTGTTGACGACGTTGACAAGATCATCGAAAAATACGCTTGATTCCAAACATTTACCATTTAGGAGGTTAACTTATGAAGACTCTTGAAGAACTCAAGGTTGTCAGAGACAGCATGAAGGGCGAGGTTGCTCTCAGAACACATGGCAATGCTTCTTCAAAATATGAAAGACACGTCCTTGTCTGCGGCGGTACAGGATGTACTTCTTCGGGCTCGCCGAAGATCATAGCCGAGCTTGAAAAGGAATTCGCAGAAAAGGGACTTACAGATAAAGTACAGATCGTTAAGACAGGCTGCTTCGGACTCTGCGAGCGCGGACCTATCATGATCGTATATCCCGAGGGCTCATTCTACTCACGTGTAAAGGTAGACGAGATCCCGCGTATCGTTGACGAGCACCTTATCGGCGGCAATCCTGTTAAGGAGTTCCTCTACGAGGAAACAGTTGCCGGCGACGAGATCAAGTCTCTCGACGACACATCATTCTATAAAAAGCAGCACCGTGTAGCTCTCAGAAACTGCGGTGTTATCAATCCTGAGAACATCAACGAGTACATCGGCCGTGACGGTTATGCAGCTCTCGGCAAGGTACTTACAGAGATGACTCCTGAGGACGTTATCCAGACTATCCTCGATTCAGGTCTCCGCGGACGCGGCGGCGGCGGATTTCCTACAGGTATGAAGTGGAAGCTCGCAAGAAACATCGTTCCCAACGCAGACCAGAAGTACGTCTGCTGTAACGCTGACGAGGGCGACCCGGGCGCATTCATGGACCGTTCCGTTCTCGAGGGCGATCCTCACGTTGTACTCGAGGCTATGACCATTGCAGGTTACGCTATCGGTGCTACACAGGGTTACATATACGTTCGTGCTGAGTATCCTATTGCTGTTGAGCGTCTTAACATCGCTATCAAGCAGGCTCGTGAAAACGGTATGCTCGGCAAGAACATCTTCGGCTCAGATTTCTCCTTCGATATCGATCTTCGTCTTGGTGCAGGCGCTTTCGTCTGCGGTGAGGAGACAGCTCTCATGACATCTATCGAGGGCAATCGTGGTGAGCCCCGTCCGAGACCTCCTTTCCCTGCAGAAAAAGGTCTCTTCCAGAAGCCTACTATCCTCAACAATGTTGAGACATACGCTAATATCCCGCAGATCATCCTCAACGGTGCTGACTGGTTCGCATCAATGGGTACCGAGAAGTCAAAGGGTACCAAGGTATTTGCTCTCGGCGGAAAGATCAAGAACACAGGTCTCGTTGAAGTTCCTATGGGTACAACTCTCCGCGAAGTTATCGAAGAGATCGGCGGCGGTATCCCCAACGGCAAGAAGTTCAAGGCTGCTCAGACAGGTGGTCCTTCAGGCGGATGTATAGATCCTTCAAACTTCGATATCCCGATCGACTACGATAACCTCATCGGTATCGGTTCAATGATGGGTTCAGGCGGACTTATCGTTATGGACGAAGACAACTGTATGGTCGATATCGCTAAGTTCTTCCTCGAGTTCACTGTTGACGAGTCATGCGGTAAGTGTACACCATGCCGTATCGGTACAAAGAGAATGTGGGAGATACTTGACAAGATCACAAAGGGCAAGGGAACTCTCGAGGATCTCGACAAACTCGAGGAGCTTGCTTACCACATAAAGGCTAACTCACTCTGCGGTCTCGGACAGACAGCTCCGAACCCTGTTCTCTCAACACTCAGATGCTTCCGCGACGAGTATATTGCTCACGTTGTTGACAAGAAGTGTCCTGCAGGCGTATGTAAGGACCTCCTCAGCTTCGAGATCGAAAAGGATAAGTGTATCGGCTGCGGTATGTGTGCTAAGCAGTGTCCCGCTTCCGCTATCACAAGAACTGACTACATTGCACCCGGCAAGAAGCTTGCTGCAATGGAGATAGACAAGAGTAAGTGCGTGAAGTGCGGCGCTTGTATCGCAACATGTAAGTTCAAGGCAATCATCAAGAAGTAAGCGGAGGAATAGTAATGGAAAATATTACAGTAAAAATCAACGGTGTTGAATTAGAAGTCCCCAAGGGCACTACTGTTCTTGAGGCTGCTCACATGGCTGGCTTTGAAATTCCTACACTTTGCTATATGAAGGAGATCAACGAGATCGGTGCCTGCCGTATCTGCGTTACAGAGGTAAACGAGGGCAGAGGCTTCCGTCTGGTAGCAGGCTGCGTATACCCATGTTCCAACAATATGGAGATCCTCACAAGCTCACCAAAGGTAATCGAGTCAAGAAAGAGAACTCTCGAGCTCATTCTTTCAACTCATGACAGAAAGTGCCTCTCATGTGTAAGAAGCGGCAACTGTGAGCTTCAGAAGCTGGCTAAGGACTACGGCGTAGAGGACGCTACAGTTTACGACGGCATTAAGAACGAGTATGAGGTAGATAATTCTGCTCCTCATATGTACCGCGACAATAACAAGTGTATCCTTTGCCGCCGCTGCGTAGCAGTATGTGCAAAGACACAGGGAATCGGCGTTATCGGTGCAAACGAGCGTGGATTCAAGACATATATCGGTTCTGCATTCGACATGGGACTCGGCGAGACAAGCTGTGTATCCTGCGGTCAGTGTATCGCAGTATGTCCTGTAGGAGCTCTCTCTGAAAAGGATTACACTAAGGAAGTTATGGCAGCTATCGCTGATCCTGAGAAGACAGTTATCGTTCAGACAGCTCCTGCTGTTCGTGCAGGTCTCGGCGAGTGCTTCGGCAATGCTATCGGCACAAACGTAGAGGGCAAGATGGTTGCAGCTCTCAGAAGACTCGGCTTCGATAAGGTATTCGACACAGACTTCTCTGCTGACCTTACTATCATGGAAGAGGCTAACGAGTTCCTCGATCGTTTCTCAAACGGCGGAACACTTCCTCTTATCACATCATGCTCACCAGGATGGATCAAGTTCTGCGAGCACTACTATCCTGATCTTCTCGATCACCTTTCAACCTGTAAGTCACCACAGCAGATGTTCGGTGCAACTGCTAAGACATACTGGGCTCAGAAGATGGGCATCGATCCTAAGAATATCGTTATGGTATCTATCATGCCATGTACAGCTAAGAAGTTCGAGATCGGCAGACCCGATCAGAGCGCTGCTGGCGTACCTGATGTTGACTATGCTCTCACAACCCGTGAGCTCGGCAGAATGATCGAGCGTGCAGGTATCCTCTTCAACTCACTTCCTGAGGAGAAGTTTGACGATCCGCTTGGAATCTCAACAGGTGCAGGCGTTATCTTCGGCGCTACAGGCGGTGTTATGGAGGCTGCTCTCAGAACAGCTGTATACACACTCACAGGCGATAACGTAACAGATCTTCCTGAGGTTCGTGGTACAAAGGATATCAAGGAAGCAACTTACAATGTTGCAGGCAACAATGTAAAGGTAATCGTTACAAGCGGTCTTGCAAATGCAAGAAAGGTACTTGACGACATCAGAGCAGGCAAGTGCGACGCTCAGTTCATCGAGATCATGGCTTGTCCCGGCGGCTGTGTAAACGGCGGCGGTCAGCCACAGGTTCCTATGGGTGTCAGAAACTTCGTTGACATCAGAGAAGAGAGAGCTAAGGTTCTCTACAACCTCGACAAGTCAATGCCTCTCAGACAGTCTCACGAGAACCCTGCAATCAAGAAGGTTTACGAAGAGTTCTTCGAGAAGCCGGGCAGCCACAAGGCACATGAGGTTCTCCACACATCTTACGTTAAGAGAAAAGTTAACGAAATATAATCAAAAGCTGAATTCATTGAAGAGCGGACGAAATGTCCGCTCTTTTTTTGTTGACATATAATGTATAAAGTGATATAATGGTATAAAAGAATGATATGAGATCAGGAGGATGTTTATGGATAATGTATGTGAATTCTGCGCTGCAAAGGTCGTTAGGGGAACCTTGCTCACCCCTTACTCAGTTCAGTTCTATCCTGAGGGAGAGGAGAAAAAGCTCAAACCCAAGAGAAGCCAGGTGATCTGTGATGCCTGCCCGCAGTGCGGACATATTCAGAATATACGCCTGAAGAATCCCGAAAACATAATGCAGTATCGTTATACCATACTCGATGAATAAAACTCACTAAGCTGCGGATACTACCTTAAAAGGAGGCAGTATCTATGCAAGTAAATTTTGATGAAAGTCAGACCAGGGTAAATCTCATGCGGGCTTTTGCAGGGGAGTGTCAGGCGCGTCAGCGATACTATCAGGCTGCGCTCATAGCACAGAAGCAGAAGCTTGTGAGCATCGAGAGAATGTTCCGCTTTACCGCAGAACAGGAGGAGCGCCATGCTATGGTGTTCTGGAAGCAGCTCAAGGAATCCGCTGGCGGAAATATTGATATTTCAGCAGGTTTCCCGGCTGATGTTTATGAGGATATGCAGCAGCTCATTGACGCTTCCGCAGATGAAGAGGAAAAGGAATACAGTATAGTCTATCCTGATTTTGCGCGGATAGCAGCGGACGAGGGCTTTACTGATATCGCGTCAAAGTTCCGCATGGTAGCTGAGATCGAGAACAACCACAATACGAGATTCAGGTATTACGGCGACCTCATGCGGAGCGGAAAACTGTTCAGAGCTGACGATACCGGACAGACGTGGATATGCCTGAACTGCGGTCATATCCACACGGGAAGCGAGCCGCCTCAGGAGTGTCCTGTTTGCAGAGCAGCACAGGGATATTTCATACGCGAGTACGAAGCGGCATTTACTTCATCGGAAATGTAAAAAAATAAGGGCGGCAGAAGCCGCCCTTATTTGATGTCCTTTATTCATTTCTGCTGTTTTTTCAGCTTCCGCATAATTGACAGGAAAACTCCGAGCTCTACAGCGAAAGTAACTATCCATGAGATAGTATATGAGAAGTACAGGCTCTTTACCGAGTGATACTCGGGCATCCTGAACACAATGTATATCCAGCCGAGACGTATACCGACAACTCCGATAACAGTGATGAGCATAGGCAGCACCGAACGTCCGAGACCGCGGATAAGACCTGTCGTAACGTCCATGAGACCGCACAGGAAATATGGGACCATTATATAAGTCATACGGACAAGTCCGTGCTTGATAGCTTCTTTTGAGTCCGGGAGATAAATGGACAGCAGCGGTCTGCCGAAGAAAAGGGCTGTGAGTCCGAGAAATGCTCCCGTACAGAAAACGGCGACAAGACATATCCACATTATCTTGCGAATGCGGTCGAGTTTTCCTGCACCGTAGTTCTGACCTGTGAAATTCAGCGAGGTCTGACTGTATGAGTTCATGGAGGTGTACACAAATCCCTCGATATTCTGAGCAGCAGCGTTGCCTGAGTTTACAATAGGACCGAAAGAGTTTATGGAAGACTGGATTATAACATTTGATATTGCAAAAATAGATGACTGCAGACCAGCAGGAAATCCGATCTGAAAAATTCTTTTCAGCTGTCTGCCGTAAATGTGTACCTTTTTAAGCTCAAGCCTGCAGGCGTCGTCTCTTTTCATGAGAGCCCTTACCACAAGCGCAGCCGAAAGCGTCTGGGATATGACAGTTGCGAGAGCAACGCCTGCAACGTCCATTTTGAAGGCGATGACAAATATCAGGTTCAGTATGATATTAAGGAAGCCTGCGGCGGTAAGGTAGTACAGAGGACTTTTCGTATCGCCTGCGGCCCTGAGGATAGCCGAGCCGAAGTTATACAGCATACTTGCGATAGTTCCGCAGAAGTATATCCTCATATAAGACGCCGAAAGGTGAAGCTGATTTGAGGGAGTGTCCATAAGGCGCAGAAAAGTCTCTGAGAAAAGCACTCCCACGACAGTAAGAACAGCTCCGCATATCACGGCAGTCGGGATAGCGGTATGGACAGTCCTGCGGACGTCCTCGCTCCTGCCAGCGCCTATCCCGTGGGCAACAGTAACGCCTGCGCCGACGGAAAGACCGATGAAAAGATTGACGATAAGGTTTATGAGAGCTCCTGTAGCGCCTACAGCGCCTACGGAATTGCTTCCGTTGCACTGACCTACAACAACGAGGTCGGCGGCGTTGAAGAGAAGCTGTAAAATACCTGTCAGTATGATAGGGATAGTATAGAAGATTATCTTACTGACAAGAGGTCCTTCGCACATATCCGCGGATTTGCTATGCATATAAATAACTCCTAACTGCCGCTGTATCGGGTGCGTTGCGGCTTACGCATAAAAAAGCCCCCGAAGGGACTTTTTTCAATCGTTGGTGTTTTTCTTGATGCGGGCGATCTCCTGTTCTTTTTTCCACAGGAAACTGATATGTGCTTCCGTTCCGTTCTGAATACGTTTAAAGTTTTCGATGTGCTTGTAAAGAATGACAAGATCTACTACAGAAAGAATGACAGTTCCCACAGGATCGCCTGTGATGAACGCATAGACAAGGGTGAAGATGATCGAACCAGTGACAGGTACGACGCATACATAATCCACGGAGAAGCCCAGTACTATCTCAAAGAGCAGCAGCAGAACAAATATGAGCGGATTGAATGCAAGGATAGTACCGCCCAGTGAGGCGAGTCCCTTTCCGCCGTGGAACTTCATGAGCACAGGGAAGATATGTCCGAGTATACAGCATGAGCCCGACAGTATCTTAGCGAACCTGATCTGTGGAAACAGGTATGCGGCAAGAGCGGAAGCTGCAACTGCTTTGAAAATATCAAAAAGCGCTACAAGCAGACCTGCTTTCTTGCCAATGGTAATAACCGTATTTGACGCGCCGGCATTGCCCGAGCCTCTTTCTCGGATATCAAAGCCCTTGAATTTAGAGATAATAAAGGCTGGATTGATATTGCCGAAGAAGTATCCGAGCAGGGCGCATAGAAGAATTTGCATAAAAATGATCCCCCCAGGAAAAAGCAGCTGAGCTGCAAAAAAATGACGATGCGTTTTTAGCACTTCTTATAATACCATATTTGCGCGAAAAAGTAAATACCCTGCGGAAATTTTTTGTATCTCCGCAAAAAATAATTGTTAAAAAGAAAAAATAATATTTTCCGTGTTACATTATGAATTTCCGGGGCGATTTGTATTAGTGAAAGGGGAAATACAGAATGTGCACAATAGGAGTGGTGAACTATGACTGAAAAAGAGCTGCAGCATTTATTGAAGGCAAAGCCTGAACGCGGACAGCGTGCCTTTTATGATAAATACTTCAACTATGTATATACTATAGTATATTCACGGCTTAAAGGCTGCGCGTCAGTTGAAGATATAGATGAGTGTGTAGGAGACGTTTTCGCACAGTGCTTCCTGTTTTTTGACAAGCAGGAAGAGATAGGCGGAAATATCAAAGCCTTTACGGCTTCTGTGGCCAGAAGAAAGGCAGTTGATACATACAGAAGAGTTGCAAGACATACTTCGAGGAGCATATCGCTCGAGGAGGACGACGAGTTCGTATCAGAAGAGGATATAGTAGCTTCTACGGAGCAGTCTGAGCTCAGAAAGCTGCTCTACGACAAGGTAGAGGAGCTTGGGGAGCCCGATTCCACTATAATAATACAGAAGTATTACTACGGCAGGAGCTCAAAGGAAATTGCAAAGATAGTCGACCTGTCATCGGATAACGTAAGGACCAGATGCAGCAGGGCGATAAAGAGACTTAGAGAGATGCTCCATGAAGTGGGATTTGCAGGATAAGGAGAGATAGAAATGAAAGATGATCTTGATATGATGTTTAGCAGAAAAGAGAATGATATCGAAAGGATATCAGAAAAATATCCTGCCGCAGGCAGAAAAGAAAAAGAAAAAATATATAAGCTCAGTCAGCAGAAGTACAGGCAGCTCAAGGCTGCGGAGGAGTCTGACGACGGCTTTACGGTCGAAGCTTCCGGAGTCGAGCGCTACCGCAGACCAATGCTGTATAGGGGAATAAGTGCAGTTGCGGCTACAATGGTGCTTGTCAGCGGACTTGCAGGAGGGCTGTTTTTAGCAAAGAACAGCAGGATACCGAAAGTGGATATGTCCAAGAGCGATAATGCAGGGCAGGCGACTACAGTCACCGGAACTTCTTTCCGTGAGCTCGACATAGGAGTAGATGTGCTTGTCGACAATTTCCAGCATATCATGGGCGAGCTGTATACAGACGAAGCTGATTATGAGGAAGAACCGTTCCTGACATTTTACAGGGACACTGTTGATCCGTCAACAGGGGAGATGTATAAGCTGACTGTTGATTACCGCACAGTAACAGATGAAAAGCTCAATACTCCCGAAAAGGTGAAGGCGCTTATGAACGCTACCTTCGCACCGAAGCTCAATGCATATTATCTCGGAAACGATGTCAGCGGCTACGAAAACGGAACAGATTTCAGAGATGACGGACAGGCGTCAAAGTATATAAGGCCGTTCGTTCTGTATAAAGACAAGGTGCTTTCAGACCATATAGACGATCATGAGTTATCTCTTGACTATAAGTTCGGAGAGGTATATGATTTCAGCGGTTATGAAATGATCTCCTCGCTTTATACTGAGGACTATGAGGATTTTTCGGGAAAATTCGACCTTGAGAATACTTTCTCCGCTTATGACGAAAGCGATATGCAGAGTATGGTATGCAACAGGGTCTACAAGCGCAGTGACGGAGTGCTTATCTATGCCGACTTCCTTCTGAAAAACTCGGACGGAGGCTGGAAGATCGCTAACTACAGCATTATGGACGAAAGCGAGAGAATGCTGGAGAAAAGCAAAAATGAGACAGAGGTACAGCATACAACAGCTGCTGAAAGCGGTGATAATACAGAATTTGCAGAGCTTCAGATGCATGATATGACAATATTCTCAAATTATGAGGAGGCAAAAGAGCTTTCTACAAGACTTGATTATGAAATGTACGATGGCACATATCCGTTCAGAAAAGTCGATACGGAGAAGTATACCGGTCAGATCATGAATGCAAGCGGAGAAGCGGCTCTGAATGCTATTGAAAACAAGAGCTATATATACCATATTATGCTTAATTCGTACCGTTATTTCGATACTGCGGACGTAGTATTTGAATACCGCGGCGAGGGAGATGGAGGCAAATGGAGCAATACCGAGCACTGTCTTGCAGACAACAGGAAAAATTATTTCTGTATGGATAATGAATTTATCCACGGTACATATCACAGTAATATGACGTTTTATCAGGATAATAATGAATGGATAAGCGTAAATAACGTGGATAAAACGTTTAATAAACAGGAATCAGACGCTCCTGATTACAATTATGTGTATCTTCCCGATAATTACCGTTATTTATTTTATTACGATACGGAAACCGGACAGATGGAAGAATACATGAACTTCACTGATATTCCGATGGGCGCAAAATGTATGGACAGCTTATATCCCGATACACGCTATCTGACGGATTTCAACGACTGGCATATCATTTCTGTTGAAGAGCAGTTCGACAGAGACTGCGCTGTTATCTACGTAGAAACAGAAGATTATACCAATAAAATGGTCGTAGACCTGAGGAGCGGTATCGTTTTGAGCTACTCAGAGCAGAATATGATAGAGAATAGCTATAAAGAAATGAATACAACGAGCTTTAAGGTAGACGAGCCGCTGGAACACAGGCATTTTGACACGACAGGCTACAAAGACGACAGCTACGAAACTCCTGATGAAGAATAAAAAAAGTTATCCCCTTTGCGGAAGCAAAGGGGATAATGCTTATATCACAGTAATTTGATAAGCTCATTGTGTACCTTGCTGAGCCTTTCATCGGAAAGGCCGAAATCCATAGCCTTGTAGTTCCAGGCGGCTCTGCCGATACCGTGTTTTTCAAAGACAGAGTTTATCGTTCTGTACCATTTGATCGTATCCTCGGGAGATACTACATCGATACAGCCGTATTCTCCGCAGTACAGACTTGTTCCGAACTTCTCCGCCTTAGCTATAGCGGTAGAGAAAAGCTCCTCGAAATACTCGGGAGAAGTTACGCTCTCCTCGAAGGGAATACGTTCCTCCGGGATTATAGCTGTAGTCCAGTAAGCGCCCTGATGTGTGAACTTCAGGGGTTCATAGCAGTGCATATTGTAAATAACGTTCTTGTCAAAGGGCTCGTCGAGGAACTGTACTGTATCGGCGCTGTTGTTGTGATAGCTTCCCACGAGGATAAGTATATCGGGAGCGATCTTTCTTATCCTGCTTATGCATTCTCTGACTATCCTGTTCCATGCGTCGATGAACTCGGCGTCTGTGACCTCGTTGAGAAGCTCAAAAGCCACATTGGAAGTCATGGAGCCATAGCGCCTTGCGACTTCTTCCCACAGGCGGTAGAAGCGCTCCTGATACTCTTTGCTGTCAAAGAAGCCGTTCTCGTCCTCACCGTAGTAATCGAAAGAGAATCCGGCTGTTTTGTGCAGGTCGAGTATGATATTCAGCCCGTTTTTCCTTGAAGCTCTGATAGCCATATCAAGGTATGCGAAGCCGTTGTCATTGTATGTACCGTCCTTGTTTTCCAGTATATTATAGTCAAATGGAACGCGGACATGGTCAACGCCCCATGAAGCAGCAATTTCAAAGTCTTTTTCGGTAATGAAGGTGTCAAGGTGTTCCTTTTCGTAGCTGCACTGTGAGAGCCAGCCTCCGAAATTAACGCCCTTGTTGAAACCGTTTATCTTTCTCATTTATTTATCGCCTCCTGTGACAGATTATAACACGCTGACAGTAAAAAATATACTTGTATTATGTGAAAAATGGCAAATTAATGATATATAAGCAAAAGTTTATCAGTATACCGCAAAGTAACGGTGTACATCAGAAATAAAATAAACCCCACTGCAAAAGCAATGAGGTTTTATTGGCGCGGATTGAGAGATTTGAACTCTCGCGCCGGTTTCCCGACCTACTCCCTTAGCAGGGGAGCCCCTTCACCACTTGGGTAAATCCGCAAACCGACGAGCGAAAGCTCACCGATAAAAAAATTGGCGGAGAGGGTGGGATTCGAACCCACGTGACCGTTAAGTCAAACGGTTTTCAAGACCGCCTCGTTATGACCGCTTCGATACCTCTCCATTTTTTACTGCCGAATTAATCAGCTTTTATATTATACCACGGAGAGGAGTAGTTGTCAAGAAAAATGCGGAGCGAACCTTTACAATATATTTTCAACATTTTTGTTAAATGTGCTGATAAACAGCGTTGAAATATGCAAAGGTGCGGAAAGCAATGGAAAAAATGCAAATTTCGTGTAAATTTTTTCGTGATTTTCGGAAAATGTACTTTACATATCTTTGAAATTAGTGTAAAATAAACTATGGATAATTTTTTTGTGAGGTGCTTATATGGAACCAAAGTATAAAAGAGTATTATTAAAGGTCAGCGGCGAAGCTCTCGCAGGCGACAACAAGACAGGTCTCAATTACGACGTAGTAACAGAGATATGCAAAAGCATCAAGAAGTGCGTTGACGCAGGCGCACAGGTAGCTGTAGTTGTCGGCGGCGGTAACTTCTGGAGAGGCCGTTCAAGCGGAGCTATGGACAGGACACGCGCAGACCATATCGGAATGCTTGCAACAACTATGAACGCACTTGCTCTCGCAGATGTTCTCGAATCACTCGGCTGCACTGTCCGTGTACAGACAGCTCTTCAGATGGCTGCGATTGCAGAGCCCTATATCCGCAACAGAGCCGTAAGACATCTCAACAAGGGAAGAGTAGTCATATTCGGCTGCGGAACAGGAAACCCCTTCTTCTCAACAGATACGGCAGCCGCACTCCGTGCAATGGAGATACAGGCAGATATCCTCATGAAGGCTACTCTTGTAGACGGCGTGTACGATAAAGACCCCCACAAGTATGAAGATGCAAAGAAGTACGATACCCTCACATTCACAGAGGTCATCGGACAGGATCTCGGCGTAATGGACAGCACAGCTGCCGCAATGTGCCGTGATAACCACATGAAGATGCTGGTATTCGATCTCAGCCGTCCCGATAACATCTATGACGCTATCATGGGCGGAAATGTAGGAACCGTTGTCGGCGAATAATGAAAGGAATGAAATACTATGAAAGAACAGCTTAATCTCGCTAAGGAAAAAATGAATAAAAGCCTTAACGCACTTGGCAATGAATTTGCTTCGATCCGTGCAGGAAGAGCAAATCCTGCGGTTCTCGACAAAGTAATGGTAGATTATTACGGAGCAGCTACTCCTGTAAATCAGATGGCGGCAGTTTCGGTATCAGAGGCAAGAATACTTGTTATCCAGCCCTGGGACAAGTCCACATTAAAGCTCATCGAAAAGGCTATACAGGCTTCCGATATCGGTATCCAGCCTGTAAACGACGGTAACGTTATCCGTCTTGCATTCCCGCAGCTCACAGAGGATCGCCGTAAGGAGCTCTGCAAGAGCATAAAGAAGTACGGTGAGGAGTGCAAGGTAACTGTTCGTTCCATAAGACGCGATACTATGGAAAAGTACAAGGCAATGAAGAAGAACTCGGAGATCACTGAGGACGACCTCAAGGACTGCGAGAAGAAGGTACAGGATCTCACGGACAAGATGTGCGACGATGTTGACAAGATGGTCGCTGACAAAGAAAAAGAGATCATGACTGTATAATTGGTGAAATATGGCATTATTCGGAAAAAAGGAAACAACTGAGCTTACGCTGCCCGAGAAGCTTCCCGAGCACGTAGGCTTTATCATGGACGGAAACGGCAGATGGGCAAAGAAACGTGGTCTGCCGCGTCCATTCGGACATCGCGAGGGTGCGAAGCAGTTCAAGAAGATAGTCCGCTACTGCAAGGACATCGGACTGAAGAATATCAGCTTCTATGCCTTTTCCACAGAGAACTGGCAGCGCCCCGACGATGAAGTAAATACTATCATGGAGCTCTTCCGCGATTACATCGTTGACGTAAGAAACTTCCTCAGCGAGAATACCCGTATGATTTTCCTCGGCGACAAGAGCGCCTTTGACGCTGACCTTCAGGAAAAGATGATAAAGCTTGAGGAGGATACGGCTCATTATACGGAGATGAACCTTATGATGGCTGTAAACTACGGCGGACGCGATGAGATCGTACACGCTGCAAGAGCCCTTGCACAGAAAGCTGTAAACGGCGAGATAAGACCAGAGGACATCACAGAGCAGTCGGTTGCGGATAATCTTTATACCGCAGGACTTCCCGACGTTGATCTTCTTATCCGTCCCAGCGGCGAACTGAGACTTTCAAATTATCTCATATGGCAGTGCGCCTATGCGGAGTACTATTTTACAGATGTGCTCTGGCCTGATTTTACGCCTGCCGAGCTTGACAAGGCGCTTATCGAGTATGCAAGAAGAAACCGCCGCTTCGGAGGTGTCTGATGCTTACGCGAATCATTTCGGGAGCTGTGGGTGTTGTACTGCTGAGTGCCGTACTTTTTTTCCACGACACCATTGTTCTGCCCATAGCAGTCGCAGCAATAATCGCAGTTATGCTCTTTGAGCTTCTCCGTGCGGTAAAGCTCCATAAATGTCTGCCCATACTCATAGCGGCAGAGGCTTACGGAATAGCAGTGCCGGTGCTATACGGTATAATGACAAAGCTTACAGTAGACGGACCTGTTGTTCCGCCGCATTATGAGTTCTGTGCGTGGCGTTATGCTCACGATTATAACGTATATGTGTTCGGAGCAATGCTTCTGTGTGCATTCGTTGTGTTTGTCACATGGCTCAGAAATCACAAGGCGATACGCTATGAGCAGGTATTCTTTGTACTTGCTGTAATGATACTTGTACCGCAGGCGATGACAACTATGGTTCGCATGGAGCGCTATGACTCTGAAAGCGGACTTTTCCTGCTTATTATGGGACTCTGCGGTGCGTGGATAGCAGATACGGGAGCATATTTTACAGGTGTCGCCATAGGCAAGCACAAGCTCTGCCCCGAGATAAGCCCCAAGAAAACTGTCGAGGGACTTGTGGGCGGTATCCTCACAACTGCTATTGCTTATACAGTCGCTTTTTCGTGCTATTACGGCTTTACAGTAAAGAGAGCCCTTATTGCCTTTGTAACAGGTGCTGTATGTGCTGTTATAGGTACTGTAGGAGACCTTTCGGCTTCAATGGTAAAGCGTCAGATAGGCTTCAAGGACTACGGAAAGATAATGCCGGGACACGGCGGACTTATGGACCGCTTTGACAGCGTTCTTTTCGTGCTGCCTACTTTTTATGCATTTATCGCCTTATTCGGCGTACAGTGATATTTCTGAAACGGACTATTCACGGATAGTCCCTTTCGCATTTTATAAAGGACTTTTTCATAATATATTTTCGGGAGCTATTTCCGAGAAAAGGGGAAAAAACAATGAACAAAACGGTGTCGATACTTGGATCAACAGGTTCGATAGGAACGCAGTCACTGGAGGTCTGCGAGAAGCACGGGCTGAAAGTCGCAGCGCTTGCGGCTCACAGCAGCATTGAGGCTCTTGAGCAGCAGATAAGGAAATTCCGCCCCAAATATGCCTGCATTTACAACGAGGAGAAGTATGCCGAGCTGAAAAGACGTATTTCCGACACAGATGTTGAGCTTTTATGCGGCATGGAAGGACTTTGCAGACTTGCTTCACTTGAAGAAGCCGATATCATACTCAATTCCGTAGTCGGTATGGTCGGACTTCTCCCTACGCTTACGGCTATAGAAGCAGGAAAGGATATTGCCCTTGCAAACAAGGAGACTCTTGTTGCAGGCGGCGAGCTTGTGATGAGCGCGGCTGCAAGAAAAGGTGTGAAGATATATCCTGTTGACAGCGAGCATTCAGCTATTTTCCAGTGCCTGCAGGGCAACAAGCGCGAACAGCTCAGCAAGATAATCCTCACGGCTTCGGGCGGACCATTCTTCGGCAGAAGTTATGAGGAACTCAGGAACGTCACAAAGGAACAGGCTCTTCATCACCCTAACTGGGACATGGGCAACAAGATAACCATAGATTCCGCAACTCTCATGAACAAGGGACTTGAATTCATCGAGGCAAAATGGCTCTTCGACCTTGCTCCCGAACAGATTGAGATAGTGGTACACCGTCAGAGCGTTGTACACTCCGCTGTTGAGTACAACGACTACTCCGTGATCGCCCAGATGGGTGTTCCGGATATGAAGATACCGATACAGTACGCTCTCCTATATCCCAACAGAATGAGCTGTCCCACAGGAAGACTCTCGCTTACGGATTACGGAAAGCTCACATTTGAGAAACCCGATCTTGACACGTTCAAGTGCCTGTCCGCAGCTATCGAAGCCATAAAGCGCGGCGGTTCATACCCTTGTCTCGTTAATTCCGCCAATGAAGAAGCCGTTAAGGCTTTCCTCCATGACGAGATAAAGTTCATCGATATCGGCGAGACCGTGGCTTCGGTGCTTGACAGCTTTGAGCCGTCGGAAATAAAGAGCTATGATGATGTAATGAGTGCCGACAGGGCTGCAAGAGCCTATGTCAGAGAGCGTATCTCAGCATTATAAGGCTTTGATTCAGAAAGGAAACATACTAAATGGGTGTTATAATAGCGATCATCATTTTCGGAATAATAGTTACAGTACATGAGTTCGGACATTTCATATGTGCAAAGCTCAGCGGGATAAAGGTGCTGGAGTTTTCCATAGGCATGGGACCTAAGCTGCTGCAGAAGAAAAAGGGCGAGACAAAGTACTCCCTGAGAGCTCTGCCGATAGGCGGATACTGCGCTATGGAGGGCGAGGATTCGACGAACAGCGACCCGAGAAGCTTCCGCAATGCAAAGCTCTGGAAGAGGATGATAGTCCTTGTTGCAGGTGCGGCGATGAACTTTGTCCTCGGCTTTGTTGCGATCATTATATTCATGAGTATGCTCAACAAGGTGCCGTCCACAGTTATCAACGGATTTGTCGGCGAGCGCGGTGACGACGGGAATACCATATACTATGCGAGAAGCTACGAAACAGGTCTTCGCCATGAAGATAAGCTGATATCTATCGACGGCGAAAGGATATACAGTGCATGGGATTTCAATAATGTATTTGAAAAAATAGAAACAGACAAATCCTATACGGTCGTTGTAAAGCGCGGCGGAAAGAGAAAAACCATAGAAAATGTGGTGTTCCAGGATACTTCTGTTACTGACAAGGAAGAAGCAGTGGATTTCGGCATAAGGTATTACAACAAGAATCCGCTCACAGTTATGCGCGGCTCGGGAGAGCTCTTCATGACTATGTCCCATGTCATAACCAATTCGCTTAAACAGCTGATCTCGGGCAAGGCGAAAAAGGAGGACGTTTCGGGACCTGTGGGAGTAGTTTCCACCATAAACGAGGCTGCTGCCGAGAGCGAGAACGTCAGGGACGCGATCCTCAATTTACTGTGGCTTACTTCTCTTATAACCATAAACGTGGGAATATTCAATCTTCTTCCCATACCGGGACTTGACGGCGGCAGACTGCTGTTCTGCGTTATAGAGCTCGTTCGCCGCAAGCCTGTAAAGCCCGAGCATGAGGGCTATGTGCACCTTGCAGGTATGGCACTTCTTTTCGGAATCATGATATTTGCAACATACAACGATATAGTAAAACTTGTTTCGGGAGGCTTCCATGGCTGACATATGTCTGTTGGGAACGGGGGGAATGCTCCCGCTTCCTGAAAGGTTCCTTACGAGTCTTTATGCCGAGTATAATGGAAAAGCGATACTCATCGACTGCGGTGAGGGAACTCAGGTGGCTGCTGCAAAGCACGGACTGAAAATAAGCAGGATAGAAGCTATACTTATCACTCACTGCCATGCTGACCATGTTACGGGACTTCCCGGGCTGCTTCTTTCTATAGGAAACAGCTCGCGTACAAAGCCCATTGATATATTCGCTCCCGAGAACTGCCTGCCTGTTATTGAAAAGCTTATGAGCGTCTGCGGCGGTCTGCCCTATAAGGTGGAGCTCCACGGTCTGCCCGAGGACAGAAACTATGAGTTTGAGGCGGATATGATAGACCCTCTGCTTACGATAAAGACCATGCCGCTCTCACACAGAGTCAGCTGCCTCGGATACAGTCTTGTACTCAGGCGCAGACCCGTATTTCTTCCGCAGAACGCCAAGGCGATGAATATACCTGTTGAATTCTGGAAAAGGCTCCACAACGGAGAGACAGTCACTCTTGCCGACGGACTGAGAGTTCCCCCTGAGGCTGTGACGGGAGAGAAGAAGAAGCCATTGAAAATAACCTATGTGACAGATACGCTCCCTATACCCGAGCTTGGGCTTTTCGCACTGGATTCCGACCTTTTCATATGTGAGGGAATGTACGGTATCCCCGAGCGTAAGGAGTCAATGAACGAAAAGTGTCATATGCTCATGCAGGACGCCTGCAATATCGCTCTTGAAGCCGGGGCAAAGCGGCTCTGGCTCACTCATTACAGCCCTGCGGAAAAGGTTCCCTCTGTTTATGCAGAGGAGCTTCGGAAAATATTTTCGGAGACCGTAGTGACCGAGGACGGAGCAAAGATAACTCTTTAGAATCGGTAAAGCGTCAGCTTTTACCGTAAATGACGATAGGAGAAATGATATGAGAAATGTTAGACCTGTTAAGGTAGGGGACTGCGTCCTCGACGGAAAACATATATACATTCAGTCGATGCTGAATGCACGCTCCGATGATATCGAGGGAAGCGTAAAGCAGGCTGTTGAGCTTGAAAAGGCAGGCTGCGAGATAATCCGCGCTGCTATACCTAATATGGACGCCGTAAGACTTATACCTGCAATAAAGGAAGCGGTAAATATCCCTCTTGTTGCAGATATACACTTTGATTACAGGCTCGCTCTCGAATCCGCAGCAGCAGGAGTTGACAAGATACGTATAAACCCCGGTAATATCGGAGGTATGGACAGAGTGAAGGCAGTTGTTGACGCCTGCCGCGCTAAAAATATCCCTATCCGCATAGGCGTCAATTCGGGCTCTCTCCAAAAGGAGATACTTGCGAAATACGGTTCTCCGACGCCTGAGGCTCTGGTTGAGAGTGCAATGACTCATGCGGCAATGCTTGAGCATTTCGACTTCAATGATATCGTTATTTCCATAAAGTCTTCGGACGTTCAGAAAATGATCGCTTCATACAGACTTGCAGCCGAAAAGTGCAGTTATCCTCTCCACCTCGGAGTTACCGAAGCAGGTACTGAGCGTATGGGACTTATTAAATCCTCCATTGGTATAGGTTCTCTGCTCTGCGACGGTATCGGCGAGACTATCCGTGTTTCGCTTACAGATGACCCTGTACGCGAGGTAGAAGCTGCAAAGGATATCCTCAAAAGTATCGGCAAGCGCGGCGGCGTGAGACTGGTCTCATGTCCTACCTGCGGCAGAACGAGGATAGACCTTGTCAAGGCGGCAAAAATGGTGGAAGAAGCCGTTAAGGACATGGACAAGGATATTACGGTTGCGGTTATGGGCTGTATCGTAAATGGTCCCGGAGAAGCCCGTGAAGCTGATATCGGTATCGCCGGCGGCGACGGCTGTGCTGTTATTTTCAAGAAGGACGGCACTCAGAGAAAGGTTAGTGAAGCAGAAATAGTTCCCGAGCTTCTTGCAGAGATAGACAAGCTTTGAAATATGCCCTTCTATAAGGGGGCTGAAACAGGGGTTCATTAAACGGAAAACCGTTTAATAAGGTATAAATTTTTTTTATTTTTACAAAATGGTACAAATATTTTGTAAACGAGGAGTCGTAAAATGCAGGTCAAAATTTCCGAATTTTTAAAGGATTATTCACTGGAACTGCCCGAAAGTGTGCTTGCCGGAGAGATCTTCAAGCTTACATATACGGAAAATCTTGAAAATATCCGTTTCCACGTTCACTTTGACAGTCTTGTTCCGAGTGATGATATCTTTGCGTTTGAAAAAGCAGTTGAAGCTGCCATAAAGGTCGAGCAGGCAAGACTTGCCTGCCGCTACCCCTCCGAAAAATTCGGAATGGACTGCTACGGCGAGCTTGTAAAGCTGCTCAAGCGCGATATACCTGTTGTCAACGGCTTTCTCGATGACGCGGAGGTCTCTCTGAATAACGATGAGCTCCGTATACGAATAGTTCACGGCGGCAGGGATATACTGGACAGATATAATTTCTGCCGCTGTTTTTCTCAGCTGATATACAATCAGTTCGGCGTGCGCGTAAAGGTGGTTCTTGACGGCGACAGCTCCGTCAGCAGGGAGCAGTTCGACGAGATGATAGAGCGTATCGAAGCCGACCTCCCCGACTACAGCGACCAGCTGATTCCAGACAGGACTCCCGATGAGATAAGGGCTGAGGAGGTCAGGTCGGTAATACCTACAGTTACCATAGATATCGGCGCTCTGAACAAGGAGTTCGACGCGGAATCCGCCGAGGTCATCAAGGGCAGGGCTATACGTGAAAAGCCTGTTCCGATATGCGAGGCTGTTCAGCACCTGGGCGAAAAGGTGGTAGTGGTCGGCGACGTTTTTGCTTCGGAGCTGAAGGAAGTACGCAACGAAAAGACAGTTGTAACCTATGATGTCACCGATTACAGCGGCTCACTTAAACTGAAAATATTTGCAAAAAATGAAGAAGTGGAGGAGATGAAGCTCGGTTCCATAAAGAGCGGCGCTACACTTCTTGTATCAGGAAAGCTTGACTATGATTCCTTTGCGAGGGATATTGTTATTTCCGTTAATTCCCTTATTAAGGTAAAGCGTATCCCGAAAATGGACAACTATCCCGAAAAGCGCGTGGAACTCCACTGCCATACGAATATGTCGGCTATGGACGCCGTTACCGACCCTGTTACGCTCATCAACAGAGCGGCTGAGTGGGGGCATCAGGCTATGGCGATAACCGACCACGGAAACGTACAGGCTTTCCCTGACTGTATGTATAATATGCCCAAGAACTTCAAGGCAATTTACGGTATGGAGGCTTACGTTGTCAATGATATCGAGCGTGACATGGTCGTTTACGGCGACGACGACCGCTCCTTTGACGACGAGATAATAATTTTTGACGTTGAGACTACAGGTCTCAGCTTCCGCAACGACCGTCTGACGGAAATAGGTGCTGTAAAGCTGAAAAATCTGCAGGTAGTCGATGATTTCAACACAAAGGTCAATCCGGGATTCCATATCCCCGAGCATATCACTGAACTCACAGGTATAAGCGATGCTGATGTAGCAAATGCTCCCGATGAGGAAGAGGCTCTGAAAATGTTCATGGAGTTCTGCGGAGACAAGCCTGTTATCGTAGCTCATAACGCAAGATACGATACAAACATGATAAATCAGGCGCTGAAACGCAAGAACATGACCTTTGAGTACACATGGGTTGATACTCTCGTTATGTGTCAGTCCATGCTGCCAGAAATGGGACGTCATAAGCTCAATCTTGTGGCAAAGCAGCTGAAACTCGGTAAATTCGACCACCACAGAGCCTCAGATGACGCTCTTATGCTTGCGAAGATATATATTGCCCTTGCAGGCAGACTGAAGACCGACCGCGGTTTCAAAACTCTGCAGGAGCTCAATATCCTCGTGAATGAGATAGAGATAAAGAAGCTTAAAAGCTATCACCATATCATACTTGTCCGCAATCAGGCAGGTCTGAAAAATCTCTACAGGCTCGTTTCGCTCAGCAACCTCGAATACTTCTACAAAAAGCCGCTTATCCCAAAATCAAAGCTTATCGAGCACCGTGAGGGACTTATTTTCGGAAGCGCCTGCGAATCGGGAGAGCTCTTCCAGGCTATTCTTGATATCCGTGACCAGGACTATATCGACAATCTTGCAAAATTCTACGATTATCTTGAGATACAGCCTATCTGCAACAACAGGTTCATGGTGAGGAAAGGTGTTGCCCGTGACGACGAGGAGCTCCGCGACTTCAACCGCGAGGTGGTCGCACTTGGCGACAGGCTTGGAATACCGACCTGTGCTACCTGTGACGTTCACTTTATAGATCAGAAGGACGCTATATACCGTAAAATAATCCTTGCGAGCATGGGATTCAATGACGCGGAGGAACAGGCTCCCCTGTACTTCAGGACGACTGAGGAGATGATGGCGGAATTCGAGTATCTTGGCGAGGACAAGGCTAAAGAGGTCGTTATAACCAACACAAACGCCATTGCCGATCAGATAGAGATGATACGCCCTATCCCGAAGGGAACATTTACCCCGACTATCGAGGGTGCAGAGGAAGAACTCGTGAAGATAACCCACGACAAAGCTCATGAGATATACGGAGATCCGCTCCCCGAGCTTGTTGACAAGCGCCTTGACCGTGAGCTTTCATCTATCATCAAGCACGGATTCTCAGTGCTCTATATCATTGCTCAGAAGCTTGTATGGAACTCTGTCGAGAACGGATATCTTGTCGGTTCGAGAGGTTCTGTCGGCTCGTCATTTGTGGCGTCAATGGCAGGAATCTCGGAGGTAAATCCGCTTCCGCCGCATTATGTATGCCCTAACTGCAAGCACAGCGAGTTCCTTCTTGACGGTGTGTACGGTTCAGGATTCGACCTGCCTCCGAAAAAGTGTCCCGACTGCGGAAAGGACATGAACCGCGACGGACACGATATCCCATTCGAGACCTTTCTTGGCTTCGACGGCGACAAAGCGCCTGATATAGACCTTAACTTCTCCGATGAATACCAGTTCTGGGCTCACCGCTATACGGAAAAGCTCTTCGGAAAGTCGAACGTGTTCAAGGCGGGAACTATTTCGGTTGTTGCTGAAAAGACAGCATACGGCTATGTCAAGAAATACTGCGAGGAGAACGGAATCACTCTGAACAATGCTGAGCTTAGCAGGCTTGCCATAGGCTGTACAGGTATAAAGAGGACAACAGGTCAGCACCCGGGCGGAATGGTCGTTGTTCCGTCGGATTACGACGTTTACGACTTCACTCCCGTTCAGCACCCTGCCGATACTGCGGATTCGGAGATAATCACAACGCATTTTACGTTCAACTCCCTCCACGATACCATACTCAAGCTTGACGAGCTGGGACACGTAGTTCCGACTCTTTACAAGCACCTTGAGGACTTGACGGGAATAAAGATAAAGGACGTTCCCACATCGGACCCTGATGTTATACGTATGTGCACCAACTGCGATGTGCTTGGGGTAACTCCAGAGGATATATACTGCAAGACAGGAAGCCTCGGCATACCCGAAATGGGTACAGGCTTTACCATACAGATGCTTCTTGACGCAAAGCCTACTAAGTTCAGCGACTTCCTGCAGATATCCGGACTTTCCCACGGTACCGACGTATGGCTTGGCAACGCAAAAGACCTTATCGACAACGGCGTATGCACCATTTCCGACGTTATCGGAACCCGTGACTCCATTATGACCTACCTTTTATACAAGGGCGTAGAGCCGAAAATGGCTTTCCAGATAATGGAGTGGACCCGAAAGGGAAAAGCTCCGAAGCAGTTTACTCCTGAGATAATTCAGATGCTCCGCGACCATAACGTACCCGAGTGGTACATAGAGAGCTGTCTTAAAATAAAGTATATGTTCCCTAAGGCTCATGCGGCGGCTTATGTTATCGCTGCCATAAAGCTGGGCTGGTTCAAGCTCCATATGCCGCTGGAGTATTATGCTACCTACTTCTCCGTAAGAGGTGAGGACTTCGACGCAGAGCTTGCGGTAAAGGGAATCGGCGCAGTACGCGCAAAGATAGAGGAGATAAAGGCTCTCGGAAACGACAGGACCAACAAGGACAGCGCCCTCTATGATATACTTCTCATTACAAACGAGATGATGTCGAGAGGCTACGAGTTCCTGCCTATAGATTTGTTCAGGTCTCACGCTACTGACTACCTTGTTGAGGACGGAAAGCTGAGAATACCGTTTTCTGCAATGAGCGGCGTCGGAGACAACGCTGCAAAGGGCATATACGAGGCTGTACAGAAAGGCGGCTTCATGTCCATTGAGGAGTTCCAGTCTGAAAGCGGAGCGTCAAAAACAACAATTGATATGTTGAAAAGCATAGGTGCATTTGGTGATTTGCCCGAATCCACTCAGATGTCTTTCTTTTGACTTGACTTTTCTTTAGTAATATGTTATCATAGTACCATGTTAGCAGACTAAAGTGATTGACGAGGAGGTATAATATGAAAAACTATGATCTTATCACTCCAGAGGGTACAAAGGACTTGCTCTTCGGGGAGTGTATCGTAAGAAGAAATATAGAAAACACGCTCATGAATCTTTTCAAGAGCCGCGGCTACAGCGAGACCATTACTCCGGGACTTGAATTTTATGACGTGTTCAACCTTAATTCACGCTATTTTCCGCAGGAGAACCTGTACAAGCTCACTGACAGCAAGGGCAGGCTTCTTGTAATGCGTCCCGATACGACTATGCCTATCGCGAGAATTGTCGCAACAAGACTGAGGGACGCGGACCTTCCGCTCAAGCTGTGCTATGCACAGGCTGTATACACCACAGAGCCCTCCCTCAAGGGAAGGAGCGACGAGGTAGTACAGGCAGGTATCGAGCTTATCGGCTCGCAGCTGAAAATGGCTGACCTTGAGGTCATATCCACTGCTGTGGATTCTCTCAATTCCTTCGGCATGGAGTTCTCGCTGGAGCTCGGACATATCGGTATCTTCAAGGAGCTCGTCGGCAAGCTTGAAGCTTCCGAGCATGACAAGGAAAGTATAAGAAAGCTTATCGAGAACAAGAATTTCCCTGCGCTCAATGATATGCTCGACAGTTTCGGAGCTTCACCCGTCACCAATGCGCTCAAGAAGCTTCCTGCACTCTTCGGCGGCGAGGAAGTATTTGAGAAGGCTGAGGAGCTCATGCCTGATGAGAACATCAAGCATATACTCGACGAGCTGAGAGAGATATACGCAGACGCTTCCGAGCTCTGCGGCGGTGAGGGAACCATTACAGTTGACCTCGGACTCGTTAACAAGACAGATTACTATACAGGTCTTATCATAAAGGGATATTTACAGGGACACGGTGAGGAAGTCCTCTCTGGCGGACGATATGACAAGCTCATTTCCGAGTTCGGTTACGACGTTCCCGCAGTTGGCTTTGCAGTCAACATCAACGCAGTCGCAAAGCTCATGGAGAAGAGCGACGTACTTCCTGCCGAGCCCAAGGCAGACGTTATCGTATTTGCCGAGGAGGGCTGCGAGGTAGCCGCGATAAAGGCTGCACGTGAGCTCCGCGAGCAGGGACTTATCGTTGAGAACGCGCTTTTCGACGATATAGAAAGTGTTCGTGAGTACGCCATAGAAAAGAAGATACCAAAGGTAGTAGTAATAGACGGCGAAAGCAAGGAGGTCTCCATATGAATAAGCCCATAAGAATGGCTCTTACAAAGGGCAGACTTGAAAAGGATACGGTCGATCTGCTTGAAAAGCTCGGCTTCGACTGCACAGCTGTCCGCGAAAAGGGCAGAAAGCTCATACTTCCTGTACCCGACGCCAACCTTGAAGTCGTACTTGCAAAGGCGAACGATGTTATCACCTATGTTGAGCATGGCGTTTGCGACATGGGCGTTGTGGGAAAGGACACTATCATGGAGATGAAGGGCAAGTTCTATGAGCTTGTTGACCTCGGCTTCGGAAAGTGCAAGTTCGCACTCGCGACCAAAAAGGGCTACGATTTCTACAGCGGCTACGGTATCAAGACCATTGCTACAAAATATCCCAATGTTGCGAGAACATTCTTCGAGAAGAAGGGCATGGATACGGAGATAATCAAGATTGAGGGTTCTGTTGAGCTGGCACCGCTCCTTGAGCTTGCCGACGGTATAGTTGATATCGTTGAAACAGGTACGACTCTCAGAGAGAACGGACTCGAGGTCATCGAGGACGTAGCTCCTATCTCTGCAAGACTCATCGCCAATACCGTAAGCCTGAAAATGAGGCACGCTGAAATAGACAGACTTATCACACTTATAGAGGAGAATCTTTGATGAAGAAAATATTTGCCAACGGTACGGACGAGGTCGCTTTTCTCAACGATCTGAAAAAGAGAAGCGGCGAGACCAATAAAAGGGTCACAGAGGTCGTATCGGAGATAATAGAAAATGTAAAGAACAACGGTGATGAAGCCGTTAAGAACTATACGCTGAAGTTTGACGGAAATCTTCCGAAATATTACGAAGTTCCGCGCGAGGTCATCAACGACGCCCTCACAGAGGCAGATCAGGAGTTCGTTGATGCACTTCTCAATGCACAGGAGAATATTGCGGACTTCCACAACAGACAGGTGGAGCAGAGCTTCATTTCACCCAAGAAAAACGGCGTTATAATGGGTCAGCGCATACGTGGGTTACACAGGGTAGGTCTCTATGTACCGGGCGGTACTGCTGCTTATCCGTCGAGCGTGCTCATGAATGCTATCCCTGCAAAGATCGCAGGAGTTGAGGAGATAGTAATGGTAACTCCCCCTTTAAAGGACGGCACGCCCAACAAGGATATCCTTGTTGCAGCAGCTATCTGCGGAGTTGACAGAGTATTCCTCTCAGGCGGCGCACAGGCTATTGCAGCTCTTGCATACGGCACTGAGGAGATACCGAAGTGCGACAAGATAGTAGGCCCCGGAAATATCTATGTTGCTACAGCCAAGAAGCTTCTTTACGGCGTTGTTGACATCGACATGATAGCGGGACCGAGCGAGATACTTGTAATCGCTGACGATACCGCAGATCCGAAGTTCACAGCTGCCGATCTTATGTCGCAGGCAGAGCACGATGTGCTTGCCTCCGCAATTATGGTAACTACAAGTGAAAAGCTTGCAGACGGCACTATAAAGGAAATAGAGCGTCAGAAAGAGTATCTTTCAAGAAAGAACATCATCGAGAAGTCTCTTGAGGACTATGGTGCTATTATAATTGCAGACAGCCGCGAGAAGTGCGTTGAGCTTGCAAACGAGATAGCTCCCGAGCACCTTGAAGTCCTCATGGAAAATCCGTTTGAGCTTCTCGGCAGCCTCGATAATGCAGGTTCTATATTCCTCGGCAACTACGCTTCCGAGCCTCTCGGCGACTACTACGCAGGACCAAATCATGTCCTGCCTACAAGCGGTACAGCCCGTTTCTTCTCGCCTCTCGGAGTTGCAAGCTTCACGAAGCGTACAGCCTACACCTACTACACAGAGGAAGCGCTCAGACAGGCTAAGGACGACATAGTTCTTATCGCAGAGCGCGAGGGACTTACAGCTCACGCTAATGCTATCAAGGTAAGATTTGAAGACTGAATCACGCAATGGGGCGGCTTGAAATACAGCTGCCCTATAGGTGTTTAAAATAAGGAGAATAAATGAAGAAATACCGCTGTCTTTGCTGCGGCTACCGCACCATTGGAGAAAGAGGCAGATTTGAAATATGCCCCATATGCTTCTGGGAAGACGACCCTTACATACTGTACGGTAAGCGTAATGAACATGGGAATATCACGTCGGTATACTATTACAATGACTGTGACAGCGAGGATTATGACGGCGGAGATATCCTTGATCTTGAATCGGGAACAAATCACCTGCTGACTTTAAGACAGGGCAGATATAATTTCCGTAAATTCGGTGCTTTTGCTGAAGATGTCAAAGAATTTGTTAGATTTCCGCGGAGTTCTGAAATGAAAAGATGGCGGAAAGAAAACTGCATAATAAATGACGAACTTGTCTTTCTGTCAGAAAATGAAAGGATAAATAATATGAGTTACAAGCTTAATAAAAAACTGGTGAATTTAGTGCCTTATGACCCTATAACAGGACACTATGACATCAGACTTGACGCAAACGAGAGCTGTTTCAATCTTTCTGACAGCTTAAAGGCAAAGATCGGAAAGAGCATCTCGCAGATAGACTTCAACCGCTATCCCGACTGTCTTGCAAAGGCTCCCACAAAGGCTTTTTCGGAGCTTTACAATGTGCCCGAGGAGCTTATCAGCGCAGGAAACGGCTCCGACGAGCTCATAAGCATTATTGAGGGCTGCTTTTTTGAAGCAGGAGATACTGTAGTCAACGTATCTCACGACTTCTCAATGTATGAGTTCTATGCACAGCTCTATGAGGTAAATGTGGAGACTTATCAGAAAGAAGCAGACCTTACCATAAACGCTGACAAGCTCATAGCTTTCTGCAGGGAGAAAAAGGCAAAGGGACTTATCTTCTCCAATCCCTGCAACCCTACGTCTCTCGGACTTGACAGGGCTTCAGTGAAGAAGATAATCGAATCTCTTGACGGTTGTCTCGTTATCCTCGATGAAGCCTATATGGACTTCTGGGATCAGTCAGTGCTTGCAGACGTTGACAATTACGACAATCTCATTATACTCAAGACCTGTTCAAAGGCTATAGGTCTTGCAGCAGTAAGATTCGGCTTTGCAGTTGCGAACAGGACAATTACCAATGCCATACGTGCGGCAAAGTCGCCTTACAATAACGATACAGTTGCTCAGACCATAGTTTCGGATATACTTTCCGAAAAGAAGTATCTTTCGGACTGCCGCGACGCTATCATAAAGAACACAAAGCAGCTTTACAGTGATATCGTTTCGATCAATGGAAAGTACGGCTGTTTTGAAAAGGTATATGAGACCTGTACCAATTTTGTACTTGTAAAAACGGACGAATTTGAGAAAATATATCGTTATATGCTGGATAATTCCATTGCGATAAGAAAATTCAAAGGCTTTATAAGAGTAACATCGGGAAGTGCAGAGGAAAACGCACGTTTCATCGAAGTACTCGACGGATATTTCAGAAAATAAAGGAGTACATTATGCGAAAGGCTGAAATCGAAAGAGTTACAAAGGAAACACAGATCAGAGTAAATTTAGCCCTTGACGAAAAGGGAAAGGCTGAGATCGACACAGGCATAGGCTTTTTTGACCATATGCTCACAGCTCTTTCCGTTCACAGCGGTATCAGCATGAGTGTTAAGGTAAAGGGCGATCTCAACGTTGACTGTCACCACACTATCGAGGACACTGGAATAGCTATAGGACAGGCTCTGGGACAGGCACTCGGTGCAAAGTCGGGAATAGTACGTTACGGTACGGCTTATATCCCCATGGACGAGTCCCTTGCAATGGCGAGCCTTGACCTCAGCAACCGCCCTTTCCTTGTTTTCAACTGTGATTTTACCAATCAGAGCTGCGGCGAGTACGACCTCTGCATGACAGAGGAGTTCTTCCGTGCATTTGCCTTTAATTCGGGCATGACTCTCCATATAAATCTTCTCTACGGCAGCAATGACCACCACAAGGCAGAGGCTGTATACAAGGCAGTTGCACACGCACTGAAAACAGCTGTTACCGAGAATGCCGACGGTTCGACGCTGTCAACGAAAGGAGTTCTCTGATGATAGCGATAATCGACTACGGCGCAGGAAATATTTTCAGCGTAAAGAACGCCCTTGACTATCTCGGGCTTGAAAGCAGGCTTGTCAGCGACAAGGAGTCCGTAAAGGCTGCCGACGCTGTGATACTCCCGGGAGTAGGCGCTTTTCCTGCGGCAATGAAAAAGCTTGAAGCTACGGGACTTGTTGACACTATAAAAGAAGAAGCTGCAAGGAAGCCTTTCCTCGGCATTTGCCTCGGTATGCAGCTCATATTTGAAAAGGGATACGAGTTTGAGGAGTGCGACGGTCTCGGACTTATAGGCGGCAGCGTCCG
This sequence comes from Ruminococcus sp., assembly GCF_017549005.1. Lineage (GTDB taxonomy): Bacteria > Bacillota > Clostridia > Oscillospirales > Ruminococcaceae > Ruminococcus. The sequence continues at coordinate 80,101 of NZ_JAFYYT010000001.1, read as the reverse complement.
CAAAATGGAGGAGCCCGAGCTTATAATACCTCATATGGGCTGGAACAAGCTTGAAAAGCTCAACGACTGTCCGCTCCTTGAAAATGTGGGGGATAATGAGTACGTTTACTTCGTACATTCTTACAAGGCTCATTGTGAGGATAAAGACATCGCCGCATATGTTGAGTACGGCGGAAGAGTGCCTGCACTGGTCTATGACGGCAGGTACGTTTACGGAGCGCAGTTCCACCCTGAAAAGAGCGGAGAAACAGGCTTGAAGATACTCCGCAGCTTTGGCGGACTTATATGATCTACACAAGCTTGCTTTCAGGCTCATACAATACCCGTGAGCTTGGAGAGATAAGGACTTCCGACGGCGGAACAACGAAAAACTGTGTGTACTGGCGCAGCGATGTACCTACGACTCTCACAGAGAAGGACATTGAGAAGCTCGTTTCAAGCCGTATCACGACTATAATCGATATGCGTACCGAACTTGAAACCAAAAAGGCTCCTGATAAGCTTGCTGAAACGGCAGGATTCGGATATTACCATTTTCCGATAACCGAAGGCAGCGGCGTACCCGAAAGCCTTGAAGATGTTCCGCTTTCGTATATGGATATAGCGCTTGCGGAGAATATGCCCAATGTCATGAAAGTGCTTGCAGAAGCAGAAAGCGGCGTACTCTTCCACTGCACCGCAGGCAAGGACAGAACAGGCGTTGTAGCTGCGATAATACTCATGCTCTGCGGAGCAGAACGTGCAGCGATAGTTGATGATTACGTTGTCAGCCGTGAGTACAACAAGGAAAGGCTGAATGCATTTCTTGCGGCTCACCCTGAGGTCGACAGGAATATCGTTCTTGCCAACGAAAAGAGCATGAACGGATTTATCGACCTTTTCACTCAGCGCTTCGGCTGCGCAGAAAGCTATTTTGAATATATCGGACTGTCGTCAGAACAGACTGATATGATAAGGAACAAGCTTATGAAAGGCATATGATATGGAGCTGTTTTCGCGTAAATTAGAAGAGTTCCTTTCCGATTTCGGAAAGGGCAGAAAAATGGTGCTTTCCACATCTGAAAACGACAGGGTCTCGTCAAGAATGATGAGCGTCGTGCAGATAAACGGAGATTTTTACTTCCAGACTGACATAAAGTTGAGAAAGTACCGTCAGCTTTCGGCAAACAGGAACGCCGCTCTGTGCATAGACAATATACAGATAGAGGGCATATGCGAGGAGCTGGGACGGCCTCTTGACAACGCCGCTTTTTCGACAGCTTTCCGCGAATGCTTCAGAGGATCATTTGACGCATACACGTCGCTTGATAACGAAAGGCTCTTTGTCCTCAGACCGCAGTATATCCAGCGCTGGATATACAATGAAAACGTTCCGTATATCGAGACTTTTGACATAAGCTCCCAAAGCTACGGCTGTGAGAGATACACAGGGATATAAACAAGATCAAAAGGAGATTTTATATGATAATTTTCCCCGCAATAGACATAAAGGATGGCAACTGCGTCCGCCTGTTCAAGGGCGATTTTTCCACAGTTGAAAAGGTGGCCTCAGACTATCTTGAGACTGCGAAGAACTTCGAGAAGGCCGGAGCCGAGTGGATACACATGGTAGACCTTGACGGTGCCAAGGAGGGCAGACCGGTCAATACGAAAATATACACCGATGTTGCCGAAAAGACGAACCTGAAGGTAGAACTCGGCGGCGGCATACGCAGCCTTGAGACTATAAAGGCATATCTTGATATGGGTATCACAAGGGTTATCCTCGGCTCGGTTGCTCTGAAAAATCCGAAGCTTGTCCGTGAAGCTGTTGAGAAGTTCGGCAGTGAGAAGATCGTGGTAGGGATAGATGCAATGAATGAAATGGTCGCTACGGAGGGCTGGCTTGAAAGCTCCGATGTACACTACATCGATCTTGCCGATAAGATGATAGAGTCGGGTGTGAAGTATTTCATATTTACCGATATTTCCAAAGACGGAACTCTCTCGGGCGTTAACCGCGAGCAGCTGAAAAAGCTTGCAGACGCCACAGAGGGCAGAGCGAATATTGTGGCAAGCGGCGGTGTACATACTATGGATGACATAATCGCCTGCAAGGAAATGGGACTCTACGGAACTATCTGCGGTAAGTCAATATACAAGGGTACACTGAACCTGAAGGAAGCAATAGAGTATTCAAATGAATAAGAATACTTTCAGAAAGCTTCAAATGGTTTTAAATGTCCTGTCTTTCGGAATGCTGGGCGTGTATCTGGTGTATATGCTTATAGTGTACAAGGATTTTCCCGAGCAGATAGGAATGCATTACGGTGCGGATAACGAGTTTGATGTGTACGCTTCAAGAGCCTATGCGTTTTTTCCGTTTATTGCAGGTTTTGGACTTGCTTTGGTATTTACGGTGGGAAGTATTGCAGTTAATAAGGCAAAGCGTATAAGCAGAAAGCTCAGTGAAGAGGACGATATATCGGTCAGAAAAGCTGTGCTTATCGTTTTTGATGCAACGAAGCTGTTCTGGGCTGTATTCTATTCTATTTGGGCGCATTGCGTCATACATCAGACGAGAATGTTCACATTTGGTATACCGATCAGGATTTTTCAGATTTTACCTGTAGTTTTTATCGGTGGAGCTGCATTGGCAGCTGACAGCAGAATAAGGCTGAAAAAGTCAGAATTATATATTATCATAGCAGAACTTGTGTATATTTCAGTTATGGTGATAATACTCATTATAGGAAACAATTTAAGGAAGTGATATAATGCTTGCAAAGAGAATAATCCCATGCCTTGATGTAAGAAACGGAAAGGTAGTTAAGGGCGTAAATTTTGAAGGAGTCCGCGATGTGGGCGATCCCGTTGAATGTGCTGAGGAGTACAACAAGCAAGGCGCGGACGAGATAGTATTCTATGACATCACGGCTTCATTTGAGGGGCGCGGAGTTTTCCTCGATGTTGTAAGAGATACAGCGAAAAAGGTTTTTGTACCTCTTACAGTAGGCGGCGGTATCAAGACCGTTGACGATATCCGCGAGGCTCTTCGTGCAGGAGCTGACAAAGTCTCCGTAAACTCACAGGCTGTGCAGAATCCGCAGCTTATCAAGGACGGAGCAGATATTTTCGGAAGTCAGTGCATATGTGTCGGCATCGACGCAAAGAAGATTGCAGATAACAAATGGACGGTATACATAAACGGCGGCAGAAAGGATATGGGTATCGACCTTATCGACTGGGTACACACTATCGAAAGGCTTGGCGCAGGTGAGATATGCCTTAATTCAATTGACGCTGACGGCACTAAGGAAGGCTTTGATATCCCTATGCTGAAAGCAGTCTGTGACAACTGCTCCATACCTGTTATCGCCAGCGGCGGTGCAGGAAAGATAAACGACTTCTACGAGGTTTTCGAGAAAACAGGAGCTACTGCAGCACTTGCGGCTTCACTCTTCCATTTCAAGGAGCTCACTGTAGGCGAGGTAAAGGACTACTGCCGCGGCAAGGGCGTAATAGTCCGCTGATGAGCTATATCCGAAGCGTTAAGCTTGAAAAACTGACAAAGGAGTCTGGCTATGCCGCGAAGCTTCCTGCTGTGAAAAGTCTTGCAGAAATGGGGGAGCTCGTACTGCAAAATTCTGTCACATTCCTTGTGGGAGAAAACGGTACGGGAAAGTCCACGCTTCTTGAAGCCATAGCCGTGAAGTATGGCTTCAACGCAGAGGGCGGCTCGCTTAACTTTTCCTTTTCCACTAAGGAAACGCATTCGCCGCTCCACAGCGCAATAAAGCTTGTACGCGGCATTGAGCGCCCGAAAACGGGATTCTTTCTCAGGGCTGAGAGCTTTTACAATGCCGCTTCTTATGTTGATACGCTGGGACATGAGATCCTTGAAGCATACGGCGGAACATCGCTCCATGAGCAGTCCCACGGAGAGAGCTTTTTCTCGTTGGTGATGAACCGTTTTACTGGTCACGGACTTTACATACTTGACGAGCCCGAGGCGGCTTTGTCGCCATCGCGGCAGATGTCCCTCCTTATAAGGATAAAGGAGCTGACCGAACAGGGAAGCCAGTTCATAATAGCCACTCATTCGCCGATAATACTTGCATTTCCCGATTCAGTCATCTATGAGCTGACAGAGAACGGTATTGCGGAGACTGCCTATGAGGACACTGAAACATACGGTGTAATGAAGGCGTTTATGGACAGTCCGAAGCGCATGATCGATCACTTGTTTGAAAAGGAGTAATTATGATAAAAATCGACATTAACGATCTCGACAAATTCTTTGCAAAGGGCGAGCTTATTCCCGCAATATGCTACGAGGTCAACACAAAAACTGTTCTTATGCTTGCATATATGAACAAGGAGAGCCTGAAAAAAACTCTTGAAACAGGCTATACATGGTTCTGGAGCCGTTCCCGTCAGGAGTACTGGAACAAGGGCGCTACTTCGGGACATCTGCAGAAGGTCGTTTCAATATACGGCGACTGCGACAACGATACACTGCTTGTGAATGTTGAGCAGACGGGAGTTGCCTGTCACACAGGCAGCTACAGCTGCTTTTTCAACGAAATATACAATACGAAGGAGAATGAATAATGACAGTATATCAGGAAATATTTGAAGTTATCAAGGAAAGGAAAAAGCAGTTCGAGAACGGAACTGCTGCTGAAAACTCATATACCTGCTATCTTTTCGAGAAGGGTGTGGACAAGATCTGCAAGAAGGTAGGCGAGGAAGCTACCGAAACAGTTATCGCAGCAAAAAACGGCGATAACGACGAGCTCATGAACGAAATAAACGATCTTCTCTATCATGTAATGGTGCTCTGTGCAAATCAGGGTCTTGACTGGTCGGATGTTGAAAGAGTTCTTGACGAGAGAAACGAAAAGATAGGCAACCTCAAGAAGTTCCATGAGGTCGACAAGAACACATGATGAAAAAAGCTGCCATAAGGCAGCTTTTTAGTTTGCTTGAAGCTTGGTTTTTACATCGGTAGTATCAAGAAAATCGAACAGGGCGGTCATGATGTCGGTATAGCACGGAATATAGAGGTGCATACCGTCCCCTGAGCTGTAGCCGCTGGTGAGGTTCAGATCGTCGTCGCAGATAACGGTATAGGCGTCAAAAAACAAGACATCTGGGGAGTCGATCCGTTTGACCATTTCAATGAGAGCTGCATTGTAATCACGGATCACGGTGTTCTTGACTACCCTGCAGCCGGAGCTTACGGGAGTTATGGCTGCAACGACAATGATAATACCGGGAACGCGCTCCCTGATCACGTCGATGACTTCACGGTACTTTTTCACGAATTTCTGCGGCATATTGAGGTTTACGTCATTCATACCGATCCACATATACAGCATTTTCGGGTGTATCCTTTCAACGGCGTCAACGAGTTCGAGCTCTTCCGCGCCGACGGTAAAGCTGAAATGTGAAAGGTTCCACATAGAAACCGAATCACCTGCGATACTGTGCTCCCGTGGTATAAAACCATAGTATCTGAGTCCCAGAGTGATGGAGTCGCCTGCGGTAACGAGGTTCTCTTGATAGAAGGCGCTGTTCGGTGAAGTTCCCACATATCTGCTTGGAACGGGTACATTTTCGGCGGCTGTGGTAATGGCGACCGTTGTTGTTTCCGAAGCAGTTGAAGCAGCAGTAGTAGTTGTTGTTGTTGCCGATGTTGAAGTCGTCGTTGCAGTTGAAGCTGAAACAGCAGTCATGGCTTCATTGTTGACGGCTGCTTTTACACCGTGGGTGCTCTTTTTCATATAGGCTATCGCAAATAGCGAAGCTGCCAGCGAAAGTATGACAAGCAGGAGGATAATGGGGATCCTCGCTTTGCTGAGAATATTTTTTATCATTTTAACACTTCCTGTGTTTGATACGCTGCGGAAATATCCGCGTGTATATTATATTTTACCATATTATTGGTGAAATGTAAAGCGCGAAAAGTCCAACAGGGAAAATTACATTAACTCCTTGACAATATGCTGCATGGGGAGTATAATTATATGTGCAATATCAATGAATATCAGGAGTGGAATTGAATATGAACAATATCACGATCGCGGAGCTTTATGATCTTTCTCATACAGCTGCAAAGGATTATCTCAGCAAGTTCACCTATCCCTGGGAAGCTCTCAAGGGAATCAGCAATTTTATTATCGAGCTCGGTAAGACACTGAGCAGCGACGAGTACGACAATCCGTCGGAGAACGTTTGGGTACATAAGACAGCAAAAGTTTTCCCCACGGCATATCTCGGAGCTCCCTGTATAATCGGTGCGGGTACAGAGGTTCGTCACGGAGCATTCATCAGAGGAAGCGCTCTTGTGGGCGAGAACTGCGTAGTCGGAAACTCTGTGGAGCTCAAGAATGTCATTCTTTTCGACAATGTGCAGACACCTCACTACAACTATGTAGGCGACAGCATTCTTGGCTATAAATCGCACATGGGCGCAGGTTCTATCACATCAAACGTAAAATCTGACAAGACAAATGTAGTTATCAGGTCGGGCGGGGAGAAGATAGAGACAGGCATAAAGAAGATCGGCGCAATGCTTGGCGACCACGTTGAGGTCGGCTGCAACAGCGTACTCAATCCCGGAACTGTAGTCGGTTCCAACTCCAATATCTATCCTACGAGCTGTGTAAGAGGAGTTATCCCTTCGGACAGCATTTACAAGACAGGCGGAGTTATCGTGCACAAGAGCTGAGACATTACTGCTCAATAATAAGATATCATCTGAAAACCACAGGGAAGCGCAGCTTCTCTGTGGTTTTTGTTTACTTTTTTTGCTGTAAATATTGTAAAATAAATCAAAATGTGGTATTATAAGAATAGTATTATGTATCGCCGATGGCAGAATGGAGGACTGTATGGAAAATAAGATAACATTTGGCGGAAATATGACTGCTCAGATCAATTTTGCAATGCAGCAGAACTATGTTCCCGTATTCAGAAATATGGTAATGACCAATAATACTGATGAAGAACTGAAAAATGTATGCCTCAGGATAAGCTTTGAGCCTGAATTTGCAAAGGTATTCGAGTCTGTTCCTGTTGACCTGAAGCCGTCCCAGCCTGTAGAGATATCACCTGTGAATATAGTTTTACTGTCGGATTATCTTTTCAGCCTTACGGAAAAGCTTGTGGGAAACGCTGCCATACAGGCTCTTATCGGCGATGAAGTTGTAGCTGAGGAAAACAGGAGCATTGAGCTCCTTGCATACGACCAGTGGTCTGGAATAAACTTCATGCCCGAGACTGCGGCGGCATTTGTAAGTCCGAACCACCCGAAGGTGCAGGAGATAGTTGCCGCTGCGGGAGCATATCTCAGCAAATGGTGCGGTGATCCGTCCTTTACGGGCTATCAGACCAGGAATCCCAACATCGTAAAGCAGCAGATGGGTGCGATATATGCTACGCTTCAGGAGAAGAATATCGGCTATACAATGCCGCCTGCAAGCTTTGAGGAGGCTCAGCGCATACGTATGCCCGACGCGGTGCTCGAAACGGGACAGGGTACCTGTCTTGATCTTGCTGTGCTCTACTGCTCTTGTCTTGAAGCTGTGGGACTTAATCCGCTCATGATAATTGTACAGGGTCACGCCTTTGCAGGCTGCTGGCTTGAGGAGGAGACTTTTTCCGACTGTTTGCAGTATGATATGTCAGCTCTCACAAAGCGTATCGCTCATGGTATAGACGCAATAAGCCTTGTGGAGTGTACTGACTTCGTTGCAGGAAAGAACACTGATTTTGACAGCGCGGAGAAGCACGCAGCTGCTCATCTTGACGACGAGTCGAAGTTCTGTTTTGCCATAGATATAAGCCGTACCCGTTCAAGCGGCATTCGCCCCGTACCGTCCAGAGTTTCCGAAAACGGTACTTTCAAGGCTGTGGACTACGGCGCGAGAAAGAAGTCAGAGATAACCTCTGCTCCGAATGAGATAGATATTTCCGCACAGGCAGTAAGCGGTGAAGCCCGCGAGGTAACAAAGCAGGTGATGTGGGAGAGAAAGCTCCTTGACCTCAGTCTGCGTAACAGCCTTCTAAATTTCCGTGCGACCGCAATGAGCGTTCAGCTCATGGTAAGCGACCTGGGAGTGCTCGAGGACGAGATGTCAAACGGTGAGGACTTCAAGGTAATGCCGATGCCCAACGATATGACCCTGCAGATATCGGACAGCAAGATATATGAGATAGAGAACGAAAAGGATATAATCACCACCATATCCGAATCGGAGTTCAAAAGTCACCGTCTGCGTACTTTCCTGAAGGAGACGGAACTTGAAAAGATAATGAAGAAACTCCACAGGCAGGCGAAGGTGAGTATGGAGGAAAACGGTGTAAACACTATTTACCTCGCGCTTGGATTCCTGCGCTGGTATGAGACAGAAAAGAGCGATAAGCCGCGCTATGCACCGCTCATACTCGTCCCTGTAGACATTATCCGCAAGGTCCAGGAGAAAGCATATGCAATTCGTATGCGTGACGAGGATACTCAGGTGAATATCACCATGCTGGAGTACATACGTCAGACCTTCGGCATAGATATCAAAGGACTTGATCCAGTTCCCGAGGACGAGAACGGAGTTGATCTGCAGCTCATTCTCAATACTGTAAGGCAGAACATCATGTCGCAGCCCCGCTGGGATATAGTTGACTATGCCTTTATTGGACAGTTCTCCTTCAATCGCTTCATCATGTGGAACGATATCCGCAACCGCGCGGAGGAGCTTGCCAAAAACAAGGTAGTTGCAAGCCTTATCTCGGGAAAGACCGAGTGGGCAGGGGACGACCTTTACATATCTCCCCTTGACCTTGACAACAAGGTTGCGCCTACAGACCTTGTAGTTCCGCTTAGTGCCGATTCCTCGCAGCTTGCAGCTGTTTATGCAGCCTCTCAGGGCAAGAGCTTCGTGCTTCACGGACCTCCCGGAAGCGGTAAGTCCCAGACTATCACGAATATGATAGCAAGTGCTCTGTATCAGGGTAAATCCGTGCTTTTTGTGGCGGAGAAAATGGCTGCGCTCTCAGTTGTTGAAAAGCGACTCAACAAGGTCGGTCTCGGACCTTTCTGTATAGAGCTCCACTCCAACAAAGCACAGAAGAGAGCTGTTCTCAAGCAGCTTGAGGAGACTCTAAACGTGGGACGTATCAAGAAGCCTGCCGAATACAAGGCGCAGGCTGACAAGATAGCCGAAATGCGTAAAGAGCTCAATGGCACGATGGAGGAGATACACAGGAAGCGTAATTTCGGCTGCTCCATGTACGACGCGGCAGTAAGATACGAGAAAAACAGTCAGTACGGCGGAAAGTTCGCTTTCACAAACGAGCAGCTTGACGCCATGAGCGATACTTCATTTTCAGCATGGCGTGATACTCTTGAAAGCCTTGCTGCGGCAGGCCGTGAGTTCGGCGATGTTACAACAACAGCTCTTGGTGTATGCGAGCTTTCGGAGTGTACTCCCGAGACGCGCGGTGCTATGGAGGCTAAGCTCAGGGAGCTGAAAACAGCGCTTACAGCGGCTCAGAGCGATACCGCACAGCTTGCGGCATTTACGGGCAGCAGCGAGATGACATTCGAGGAGTGCAAGCTTGCGGCGGAGATAATTTCGGCTTCTGCAAGCGGTGAGCAGCTCCTTCCCGATATCATCGGCGACAGTCGCTGGAACGGCTTCAAGGAGCCTGCACAGGCGCTTATCGGAACCGGTAAGGAGCTTTCAGAAGTTAAGAACGAACTCCTTGCGCAGTTCGAGCCGTCGGTGCTCGGATATAACGCCTCCGAGGCCCTCGTAAGGTGGAAAACCGCACAGGGCAAGTGGTTCCTTGCAAAGAGCATGGGCAGCAAAAAGCTTGTAAAGGAGCTTGCAGCTCACGCAAGATCGGCTTCGACCGTGACAAAAGAGAATATCACGCAGTACTATGACAAGATAAGCCATTTCAATGCATTAAAGGAACAGGTATCCTCCGCCCAGCCTGAGCTGCTGAGATATTTCGGCAGCATAAAGCTTGACGAGAACACAGACTGGAACGCAGTCGAGGGCTGCGTTGCACGTTCCTCGGAGCTTGGCGAAAAAGTTGCCGCTTCGTCGTTCAGTGCGGAGATAAAGCAGAAGCTCTGCGGCAGCCTTACTACAGGCGTGAACGGCGATACATCAAAGATCGTTGCGGACTATGCTGCTCTTGACAATGTGGCTTCACAGCTTCGCAGCAATTTCGGAATAAATACGGACAAGCTCATAACAGGAGAAAACTGGGGAAGCGACGCGCAGATGAAAGCCGACGCTGTCATTGACGAGCTTCCGCAGCTCAAGGAGTGGACAGGCATCGTAACTATCTGCAACAAGCTCCGCGAGTTCGGCATAGGCAATGTTGCCGACGCCTATATCAACGGCGAAGTCCCCACGGAACAGCTCGTTCCTGCCTTTGACTGCGACATCAGCAAGGCAATGGTGACAAGCACTATTTCGCGCAGCAGCGTGCTTTCAAGGTTCCAGGGAACGCTTTTCGAGGATACTATCAGGAAGTTCGGGGAAGTACTCGATAACTTCTCAACTCTGTCCATAAAGGAGCTTGCAGCCGACCTCTCGGCGAAGATACCAACTCCCGGCAGCTCTGCAAACAGCTCCGAGATAGGCATACTGCAAAAGGCGATAAAGTCAAACGGCAGAATGATGTCTATCAGAAAGCTGTTCGACAGCATACCGAATCTTCTCCGCAGAATGTGCCCTGTAATGCTTATGAGCCCTATTTCCGTGGCTCAGTACATAGACCCGTCATACCCGAAGTTTGACCTTGTCATCTTCGATGAGGCTTCTCAGCTCCCGACCTGTGAGGCTGTGGGAGCTATTGCAAGAGGCGAGAACGTAATAGTAGTCGGTGACCCGAAACAGCTTCCGCCTACAAGCTTCTTTGCTTCAAATCAGGTGGACGAGGAGAACTACGAAAAGGAAGACCTCGAAAGCGTCCTCGACGACTGTCTTGCGCTATCAATGCCTCAGAAGCACCTTTTATGGCACTATCGTTCACGTCACGAGAGCCTTATCGCGTACAGCAACTCCAAATACTACGAGAACAAGCTTTATACCTTCCCGTCGCCTGACGATCAGGTATCTGAGGTAAGCTGGGTACACGTTGAGGGCTATTATGACAAGAGTTCCACACGTACAAATAAAGCCGAAGCACAGGCAGTTGTTGAAGAGATATGCCGCAGGCTCAGAGACCCTGAGCTCAGAAAGATGAGCATAGGAGTTGTTACGTTCAGTCTGCCGCAGCAGAACCTTATCGATGATATGCTCATGGACGCTTACCGTGATGATCCGAAGCTTGAAGAATATGCAAACGAGATGTATGAACCTATACTCATCAAGAACCTTGAAAATGTACAGGGTGATGAGCGCGATGTTATCATGTTCTCTATCGGCTACGGTCCCGACAAGGACGGAAAGGTATCCATGAACTTCGGACCCCTTAACCGCGACGGCGGCTGGAGACGTCTTAATGTTGCTATTTCACGTTCAAAGTGCAAGATGATAGTATTCTCTGTCATCACACCGGATATGATCGACCTTTCACGCACCCGTTCCGATGGAGTTGAGGGACTCAAGGGCTTCCTCGAATTTGCAGCTAAGGGCAGAAGCGCTCTCCCTGTAAGAGCAGGTTCAAAGACAGGCTCTGAGGGCTTTGAGACAGTGGTTGCGGAAGAACTCAGGAAAATGGGATATGATTGCAGGTGTAGCGTAGGCTGTTCTGATTATAAGGTCGATGTTGCAGTTGTAGATCCCGACAAGCCCGATACCTATATCATGGGCATAAACTGCGGAAACGAGAACTATTTCCACAACGGTACAGCAAGCGACAGAAGCCTTTCACAGCCGTCAGTCCTCAGAGGCCTTGGCTGGAACGTCATGAGCGTTTATATCATAGACTGGCTCGACAATAAGGAAAAGGTCCTCGGCAAGATAAAGGCTGAGATAGACGCAGCTCTGGAGCGCAGGAGAAATCCTCAGACAGCTCCTGAGACGGAGGAGAAGAAAAAGCAGGAGATAGTTTTCGAGACCGAGGAAGTAAGCAGCTTTGCGGAGAGCTTTGATGAGTTCGTACCGTTTAAGATAAAGGCTCTCGGAACTTCCGAAAACTTCACTGAGGCGGCTTCCGCAAAGATAACAAAGTGCATAAACGATATACTTGCAGCGGAGGCTCCCATGAACAAGAAGAGCCTTGCGAAAAAGATCTTTTCATGCTGGGGAATATCCCGTCCAGGTTCTAACATGAAAGCACTCTTTGAAGCTGCTTTTGATAAGGCGGATAAAAAGGTCACTACAGCAGGGGAGAATGAGTACGTATGGCTCGGTTCCCAGACACCTGAGGAGTATGACAAGTGCCGAACTGTCTATAAGAATGATGAAAAGCGTGATATAGATGATGTTGCTCCTGAGGAGATAGCTGTGGGCATTAAGAAGATAATGTCACGTCAGGTGGCTATGGCGCGTGAGGACTTGCTCCGCGAGGTGGCGCATCTTTTCGGATTCACCCGTATGACGGGAACTCTCGAGACCTCTGTGGCCCTGGGAATAAAGGCGGCTAAGAACCGCGGCTGGGTAGGCTTTTCCGAGGACGGAAGAGTTTCCTACACAGGAAATTGATTTTTACGGAGTAAATAGAATTGAAACGACTTTTGATAATAATTGGAAAGATAATTGTAAAGCTGCTAAAGCTGCTGCACAGGAACGCAGGTAATCTTCCGGGCATAATCCTGTGGCATTTGTCGCGGCATAAGGCAGTATCCATGTTTAAAGTGGAGTGTCCCATAATAGCCGTTACGGGAACTAACGGAAAGACCTCCGTTACCAACTGTATAGCGCAGCTCTTTGAGCGGAGCGGCAGGAAGATAATCATAAACCGCGAGGGAAACAACCTCGATACGGGAATATGCTCCATGCTGCTGAAATACTGCGATATGTCGGGCAGGGTCAAGGCTGACTATCTGATACTCGAAACTGACGAGTCCCACGTACCGGTGGTATATTCCCAGCTGAAACTGGATACCCTTGTTGTGCTTAATTTCTTCCGCGATCAGCTTGACAGAAACGGCGAAATGGAGACGCTTATACAGAAGATAAATGGTTTCTGCAAGACATTTGAGGGAAATCTAATCCTCAACGGCGACGACCCAAATACTGCCCGTCTCGGAAGAGCAAATCCCAACAATAGGAATGTCAGGTACTTCCACGCTGAGCCCTACGCGTTTGCAACCAAAAAGATTTTTGAAGCCTCAGAGGGACGTTTCTGTCCTTTCTGTGGTGAACCTCTTGAGTATGAGTACTATCAGTACTCACACATAGGTAAATTTATTTGTAAAAAGTGCGGTTTCGGCAATTATGAGCCGTATATCACTGCAAAGGATATCGACCTTGAAAAGCCTGTGTTCACAGCGGACGGACATACCTATTCGCCTAAGCTCAACAGCATTTACAATGTCTATAACATGACGGCTGTTGCGGCTGCTGCAAAGCTTTACGGAATAGAGCAGAAGGTGACTGACGACGTTATCAACAAGTATACTGTCAAAAACGGACGTATGGAGAACTTCATGCTTGGCAAGAGCAAGGCTACTCTGAATCTTGCGAAAAATCCTGTCGGCGCTAATATGACTCTCCGCGTCATGAACGAGATGAAGGGTGAAAAGGAGCTCCTTTTCGTGCTCAATGACAATATAGCCGATGGTCTGGACGTTTCGTGGATATATGATATCAATTTCAGTATTTTCCAGCGAGTAACGAGAGTTGTTACCTCGGGTACAAGAGCATATGATATAGCTGTACGCATAAAGACAGCAGGCTATGATCCTGAGAAGATAGTTGTCCGTCCCGATCTTGACAAGGCAGTAGAGGAGCTTGCAGGCACTGAGGGAAGAAAGTTCATTATCGCCAACTATACCGCAGTTCAGCCTACAAGAAGCGCTCTTAAACGCTATATATCAAAGCATGGAGGTAACAAATGAAAACTGTGAAAATACTTCATATGTATGCCGATATGCTCGACTTATACGGCGACAGCGGCAACATGGAGGTCATCTCATTCCGCTGCGGAAAGCGCGGCATAGACTGTCAGATAGACAAGTATTCCATAGATTCGGAAATGCCTGATTTCAGCTCCTATGACCTGATATACATAGGCGGCGGAGCTGACCTCGAACAGCAGCATATCTCGGCTGACCTGCTGAAATGCAGGGAAGGTATAGTAAAGGCTTACAAAAACGGTACTTTTCTGTTCCTTATCTGCGGCGGTTATCAGCTTATGGGCAAGTATTACCGTGACGCTGACGGGAACGATATAAAGGGGCTCGGACTTTTCGACTACTTCACTGTTGCACCGAGCAGCCGCAGAAAGCGCTGCATCGGCAACATAGTTATCGAGACAAGCATAACTGGAAAGAAAGTAAAGGTAGTGGGCTTTGAAAATCACGGCGGTCAGACTCAGGGAGTGAAAGCTCCCTTTGGCAGAGTGCTTTACGGAAACGGAAACTGCTCGAAAAGCGAAGCCGAGGGCTACTGCGAAAAGAATGTAATCGCAACTTATCTGCATGGTCCTTGTCTGTCAAAGAATCCCGAGATATCGGACTATATGATAGAATACTGTATAAACAGAGGAGAAACTGAGCATATCGCTCTTGAAGCCCTAAATGATGAGCTTGAAAAGGAATGCAGACAGGTAATGCTGGACAGGCTGTTGAAAAAGTAGGGAACGCCGTCACTGCATATAAAAACTAAAACAAGCAACAGACAGTTGCTTGTTTTTTTCTTATATTATGTTATAATAACATAAGAGGTGATAATTATGGAAACCAAAAACATAATACTTGAACTCAGAAACAGTCACGGTTTGTCGCAGGAGGAGCTTGCCGAAAGGGTATTCGTTACCCGTCAGGCAGTCTCACGCTGGGAAAACGGAGAAACAGTTCCCAATACCGAAACGCTAAAGCTTCTGTCGGGAATTTTCGGAGTGTCAATAAACACTATACTGGGCTCGCCGAGAAAGCTTATATGTCAGTGCTGCGGAATGCCGCTTGAAGACTCGCTTATCAGCAAGGAGCCTGACGGCTCTTTCAACGAATCCTACTGTAAATGGTGCTATGCTGACGGTAATTATACCTACCACGATATGGACGATCTTATCAATGTCTGCGTAAAGCATATGGCAGACAACGGCTTTTCCGAGGAGCAGGCGCGTATACATATGAAGGATATGCTGCCGAAACTCGATTACTGGAAAAATCACAGGGAGCTCGGGGACGGCGGCAAGTTTGAGGAGTTCAAAAAGCAGCTAATTGCCGAGTTCAATGCTCTGAACATAGAGGGTATGCCCAAAGTCGAGAAACTAAACGCTCTTGTTGGCAGCTATGTCAACCTTGCATATAAGCTTCCCAACGGAAATACTGTTAAATTCCTTGATGACAGCGCAACTTACCTCGGCAATCAGCTTGAATGTATGAACGGCAGGTGCTTTGGCGTACTTGCAAATGCGGATTTTATGCTTGTGGCTTCCTACGCGAAGGACGGCGCAGATCCTGAACTGCTTCTTTACAGGAAAAGATAATCACTTGGTCAGACGGACGGCTTTTGCTGTCCGTTTTTGGCATTTTTATGACAGCTTCTTCATAAAATATAGCAGCAAATAATGGAGGAAGCTATGTTCATAAAAAGTAAGATAGTACGTGATACAGCGCTGCTGACAGCAATGCAGCTCTTTCTTGACACGGCGGCTCTGCTGCTGAACGTTTTCATCACAAAGCAGATGGGCTCATCGGCGATAGGCATACTCAGCCTTATGGGCTCTTTTCTCGGACTTGCAGGGATACTTTCCAACGGTAATGCATTTATCTGCACGAGCCGGCTTATATCCGAGGAACTCGGAAAAAGCTGCGGAAACCCTAATCGTATCCTCAGTCATGGATTAAAGCTGTGCCTGATACTGAGCACAGCTGTCTCGTTGGTTATCCTGACATTTGCGGAGGGGATAAGTCTCAGATTTTTCAGCGGCGCACACATGACGGCTGCTATACGTTTTATGCCCATAGCACTCGTTACGGGAGCTGTTTCTGCCTGCATCAAGGGCTACTTCAACGCCAGCCGTAAGGCTGCTGTGACTGCAATAGGTGATATTGCAGAATTCGCGGCAAGGTGCGGAGTCATCGTCGTATTTTCGCTTGTCAGGGGAGTTGCAGGCGAGGGAGCTGTCTGCGATATCATGATAGGCGGCATAATTGCAGGAAACTGCGTTTCAATGCTGTATCTCGGAATATCTTACCTTTGTACCCATAAGAAATACAGGACGGAATGCTCGCTGAGTTTCCGTGAATATGCTGCATTTTCCCTGCCAATAATGGGTGGGGGGATACTTACAGCTGTACTGAGCAGCACAAATGACGCGCTTATACCCGTCTGCCTGAGAATGTACGGTGACTCCGCAGGGGACGCACTTGGAAAATTCGGCATATTTGAGGCTATCGTGATACCTGCGCTGTTCTTTCCGTCAGTGGTTCTGTGCTCAATGTCGGGGATAATCGTGAGTGAAGCCGCAAGAGCAGCCGCTGCCGGAAACAGGCAGCGTATCAGGTGCTTCACGGAGCGGCTGAAGGCCTGGACGCTGATGTTCTCGGTTTTCTCGGCAGCTGTTATCATGAGATTCGGCGGCATGATAGGGGATAAGCTGGGCGGCGGAGAGCTTGCTGGGAGGATAATAACGATGATAGCTCCTGTGATACCGTTCATCTACATGGAGATAGTCCTTGAAGCACTTATAAAAGGACTGGGACTGCAGAGCTTTTCATCGGCAAATTACCTGTTTGAGTATATCATACGTATAGCTGCAGTGGTCATACTGATACCGAGGATAGGCTTCTTCGGTGTTGTTGTTTCGTACTACGCGAGCAACATCTTCGGGAACTGTATGAGGTTCGTGAAAGTTATAAGGGTAACGGGCGCTCGCGCGGCACTTTGTGGAACATTGATTTTCCCCGTAATACTGGCGATCGGTACGATGTCGGCAGCTGAACTGTTTTTTAGATTAACGAATAATAAAATTGAAGGTACCGCGGATATGCTGTTTTTCGGGATAATATGGGGAGGAGCATATTTTGCTGTATTCTCCGCATTAGGAAAAGTAAAGCTATTTAGTAAATGCGGAGAAGAAGATTTTAGTGATACTGCACAACAAACTGTTAGCCGTGTAATATGATATGTAGAAAATTTTGTGTTAGTATTGCAATTTTTTTATTAATGAATTATAATATTTGTATGCCGTGGATATAAGACGGATAAACCAATTAAGAGGAGAAACTTTGTCATGAAAGAATATGATGTTAACAAGGTAAAAAACATAGCATTTGCTGGCCACAACGGCTCGGGAAAAACTTCTCTTGCTGAGGCTGTACTTTTCAAAGCAGGAGCTTCCGACCGTCTCGGCAAGACTGCTGACGGCACAACGGTTTGTGATTACGATCCTGAGGAGATCAAGAGACAGATCTCGATAGGTACGTCTCTTGCTTCTTTTGAATATAATGATTTCAAGGTAAATATCCTTGATACTCCCGGTTTGTTTGACTTTGCCGCTGAAATGATTGAGGGCATCAGGGCTGCTGATACTGTAATGATCACTGTTTCGGCAAAATCGGGTGTTAAGGTAGGCGCAAGAAAGGCTTACGAAGAGGCTGTAAAGCAGGGCAAGTCCAA
This sequence comes from Ruminococcus sp., assembly GCF_017549005.1. Taxonomy (GTDB): domain Bacteria; phylum Bacillota; class Clostridia; order Oscillospirales; family Ruminococcaceae; genus Ruminococcus. The sequence continues at coordinate 62,363 of NZ_JAFYYT010000001.1, read as the reverse complement.
GATGTTCGTCGTTACAAAGATCGACGACAAGGACGCTAACTTCTTCAATGTCCTCACAGAGCTCAAGACTGTTTTCGGTCCAACTGTGTGCCCTGTTGTAGTTCCTGTTATCAGCCACGGCGCTATCGTTGAATACGTAAATCTCATTGAGATGAAGTGCTATAAATACGACGCTAAGGGCAACGCTATCGAGACTGAGATGCCTACGGCGGAGATATCCGAAAAGTTCGAGTACCGTGTTGACGGTCTTGTTGCAGCCGTTTCCGAGGCCGTTGCAGAGACTTCCGAGGAGCTTATGGAGAAGTTCTTCGAGGGCGAACCCTTTACTCAGAAGGAGCTCATTGACGGTATCCACGATGGTATGAACAGAGGTATCATCACTCCTGTTGTTTGTACTTCCGCTGCCGACCTTGCAGGTATAGATATGCTCCTCAAGGAGATAGAGCTTCTGCTTCCGTCGCCTAACGAGGTATATGCAGCAGAGGCTTATACAGCTACAAAGGATGTTGTTGAGATAGAGTGCGATGTAAACGCTCCTCTTTCTGCATTTGTTTTCAAGACAGTTGCCGATCCGTTCGTCGGCAAGATGTCGTTCATAAGAGTTATGTCAGGTAAGCTGACTTCCAACAGCGAAGTAATGAACTCCACATCGGGTTCAAGCGAGAAGATCGGAAAGCTCTATACTCTCTGCGGAAAGAAGCAGACTGAGGTGTCAGCAGCTTATGCAGGCGATATAGTCGTTGCTTCAAAGATATCCGCAAATACAGGCGATTCGCTGGCAGACAGTTCAAAGGTAGTAGAGTTCGGCGGCATGGAGTTCCCGAGACCTTGCTACTCTATGGCTGTAAAGGCTAAGGCACAGGGCGACGAAGCTAAGATCTCAACAAGTATCCAGAGACTTATCGAGGAAGATCCTACCCTGACATACGTTCAGGACGAAACTACAAAGGAGCAGATACTCAGCGGTCTCGGCGAGCAGCATATCGAGGTCGCAGCTGCAAAGCTAAAGAGCAAGTTCGGCGTTGACGTAAGCCTTACGGTACCTAAGATAGCTTATAAGGAGACTATCCGCAAGAAGGTCAAGGTACAGGGACGACACAAGAAGCAGTCGGGCGGTCACGGACAGTTCGGTGACGTTTGGATAGAGTTTGAGCCCTGCGTAAGTGATACCCTTGTATTCGAGGAGAAGATATTCGGCGGAGCTGTTCCGAAGAACTACTTCCCGGCAGTACAGAAGGGTCTCGAGGAAAGCGTAAGAAAGGGCGTTCTTGCAGGCTGCCCAGTTGTCGGACTTAAAGCGATACTTGTTGACGGTTCCTATCACCCTGTTGACTCCTCGGAAATGGCGTTCAAGACTGCCGCTTCCATTGCTTACAAGGAAGGTCTCAGACAGGCTGATCCCGTAATGCTTGAGCCTATCGGTGAGCTCAAGGTAACAGCTCCTGACGACAATACGGGCGATATCATGGGCGAGCTCAACAAGCGCAGAGGCAGAGTTCTCGGTATGGAGCCTGTCGGAGGCGGCAACACCGTTATCCAGGCGGAAGTACCTATGCGTGAGATGCACGATTTCGCAATGTATCTCCGTCAGACCACAAGAGGTCTCGGAAGCTTCACGTTCGACTTCGTAAGGTATGAGCAGCTTCCTGCTAATCTCCTTGCAGAGGTAATTTCTTCTGTTGGAGCTGAAGAATAATAATATATGGCTGCCTGTGATCAGGCAGCCGTTTTTATGTCCATACAGGGCTTGATTTATTATTATCAATGTGATATAATATTCTTTGAATCAAAATTTATGAAAGAAGTGTTGTTCACATGACAAAGATCACTATTTTCTCGGGCTTTCTCGGTGCCGGAAAGACCACTCTTATAAAGAAGCTCATTCAGGAGGGCTACAAGGGCGAAAAGCTCGTCCTTATCGAAAATGAATTCGGTCAGATCGGTATTGACGGCGGTTTTCTGCAGGACGCAGGCGTTGAGATAACCGAAATGAACTCCGGCTGTATCTGCTGCAGCTTGGTCGGAGACTTCGGCAAGGCTCTTGAAAAGGTCCTCGCTGATTATGCTCCCGACCGTATCCTTATCGAACCCTCGGGCGTTGGTAAGCTCAGCGACGTTATCCGCGCAGTCCAGAACATAAACGCTCATGATGTTGAGCTTGACGGTTTTACAACTGTTGTTGACGCCAAGAAGTACAAGATGTACATGAAGAATTTCGGCGAGTTCTTCGATAATCAGATAACTTACGCGAGCTGCCTGATTCTCAGCCATACAAGCGGTCTTTCACAGGATAAGCTTGATGACTGCGTAAAGAGTCTCCGTGAGAAGAATCCTGCCGCCCCTATCGTTACTACCGAGTGGGACGAGCTCACAGGAAAGCAGCTTGTTGACGCAATGACACAGAAAAATACTCTTGATGACGAGCTTAAAGAGCTTCTTGAGGAGGCTGCACATCATGATCATCATCACCATGAACATGATGAAGAGCATGAACATCATCATCACCACGATCATGATGAAGAACATGAACATCATCACCACCACGATCATGATGATGAACATGAACATCACCACGACCATGGTCCGGACTGCACCTGCGGCTGTCACAATCATGATCACGAACATCACCATCATCACCATGCAGATGAGGTCTTCACAAGCTGGGGCAGAGAGACTACAAGAGCTTATACCCCTGAGGAGATACAGTCCGCTCTTGAAGCGCTTGGCAATGAAGAAAAATACGGCATGATACTCCGTGCAAAGGGTATCGTTGCCGGTACTGACGGCAAGTGGATACACTATGACTATGTACCCGGAGTGCCCGATGTCCGTACAGGAAGCGCGAGCACTATCGGCAGGCTCTGCGTTATCGGTTCAAAGATAAACGAGGATGCTATTGCCGAGCTTTTCAAGGCTTGATCGAAAGGAGCTTTTACCGTGCCTGATCAGAATGATGTAATTCCGATATACCTTTTTCTCGGCTTTCTGGAAGCGGGAAAGACCAAGTTCATACAGGAAACTCTCGAGGACAAGCGTTTCAACAAGGGTGAAAAAACGCTCCTGCTGATATGCGAGGAGGGCGTTGAGGAGTACGATATCTCACGTATGCCAAAGAAGAATATCATAACTCACGTCATAGAGGACAAGTCCGAGTTCACAATGGAGAACTTCACAAAGCTTCTTAAAGAGAGCGGCGCTGAACGTATTGTCTGCGAGTATAACGGAATGTGGCTAATGGACGATTTCTATAAGGCTATGCCTGATGATACGACAATAGCGCAGACAATGTTCTTCGTTGACGCTACGACTTTCAATAACTATAACGCTAACATGAGAAGTCTTGTGGTTGACAAGCTCAATGTGGCTGAAATGGTCATTTTCAACCGCTTTAATGAAAAATTTGACCCGAATGAGTATCATAAGGTGGTAAGAGGCGTCAGCAGAAGCGCTGAGATAGTTTACGAATACACTGACGGACGAGTTGCATACGATGATATCGAGGATCCCCTCCCGTTTGACGTGGAGGCAGACGAGATAACTATCGAGGACAAGGACTTTGCTCTGTGGTACAGGGATATTATGGACGATCCGTTCAAATATGACGGTAAGACCATGACTTTCAAGGCTCTTACAGCGAAAAACGAGAAGTTCCCTGCGAATACCTTTGCAGTCGGCCGCCATATCATGACCTGCTGTGTTGAAGATATACAGTACTGCTGGCTTGCGGCTCAGGTCGATGACGGAAACGAGCCTGCAAATAAGTCATGGGTGACTGTTACAGGAAAAATAAGCGTTCAGAAGCATAAGCTCTACCGCGGAAAGGGGCCGCTGCTCCTTGTAAGGGGCATTGAACCTGCGGAAGCTCCCGAGCAGCCTGTGGCAACTTTCTATTGATAAAAAATGCGCTCCCTTATGTGTGATACTAGTAAAGACGTATATATGGGACTTATCGGGGGAAACCTTTCTGAGGAAAGGTTTTCCCCCGCCCCCCCTTCCAAAGACTTTTATCCCAAATTTTTCCAAACAGGACGCCCCCTGTAAGAGTTATAGAGGGCGTTAGTTTTCGTTGGGCGTCCTGTTTGGAAAAATTTAAGCTGGAAGTTTTAGGAAAGGAGTTTGAGGAAGAACCCTTTTTCAAAAGGGTTTTCCTCAATAAATTCTCACATATACTTCTCTATGCGTACCACACATGACGGGGAGCGTTACTTTTAACACAGATTTCAACAATATGTTGAAATAACATTACACATATTGAAAGAATATAGTAAAAACATAGATTATTCATAGAGCGGTAAGAATTATTACATATTATTAGTACCATTCCGTATCTATATTCGCAGAACTGTTTTCATTATATTATAAATATATGTGTTAGGGCAATACTTTTATAATGCAGATTATATTTGATTAAAAGGTACAAATATGCTATAATTGTTGCAATAGAGCTTTATTACGTCAGAACGGCATATCTGAGGGCGGCTGTCAGAAGAATGCCTGACATCGACCGAAAATATGATTTCTGATGTTGATAGTAAGCTTAACAGGTTATAAAAAATTTCTCAAAAATTTTTTCAGATATTTTCGTCTTTTTCGGCTTCAGAAATCACTTATTTATGAAAGCTTTCAAAATGATAAGAGTTATACGCTTTATAAAGCTGTGAATGCTTAATAATTCAAAGGAAGTGAGAAAGTGGAAGCCGATATAAAGACCCTCGGCGGAGGTGACGGACAAATTATAACAGTTTTTACTCAGAAAAGGAATAAAGATGATTCGGAGAGTTCCGTTAATCAGCTCATAATCGATTGTACAAGATCCAAGGAATGTCTTGAAAAGCTTTACCTTATGTTTAAGGACAGCGTTTTTGCAGTGGCTTACAGTATAACTCAGGACTATCATCTTTCCGAGGACTGCGTTGCGGAAACTTTCGTTAGGCTGACGCGGATAAAGCGCTTTTCTGCCTCAAAGGGTGACGGAAAAGGCTTCATTCTCACTGTAGCCCGCAATGTTGCGCTGGAATATCGCCGTAGATTCAAACGAGAGGTGGCAAACGATATTATTCAGAACTACGGCGATGACGAAAGGACTGTGGAAGACAGTATTTACATAAATCAGCTTTTGAAAGAGCTGAATGACAAGCAAAGGCAGACGGTGGTCCTTAAATGCTGTGCGGATATGACATTCAAGCAGATAGCAAAGGTCATGAAGTGTCCCGAATCAACGGTAAAATCAAGATACCAGAAGGCAATTGCCATTTTAAAGGTAAAGGCAGGTGACAATGAATGAAAAATGACGATATAAGAATAGATCCTGAGTTTGAAAAAGAGCTCAGAAATAAAATGAACAGTCTTTCGGCAGGCGTTAACTGTTTCGATAAGATAACAGCGCAGGCTTTTCCCGAGTCAGAGACGGATTATGAAATGGTAGTAAGCGATGTTGAGAACGTTTCGGGCAGATTCAGAGTCACACCTGTGATGAAGATCGTAGCAGCTGCGGCGGCAGTTGTGGCCTGTTTGGCTGTTATACCGCGAACCTCAGCGTTTCAGAGCTTCCTTGCGAATGTGAATGAGAACAATAATTCGGAGTTCCGCTCGATTATCAGGGAGATCGAAGACGAGACAGAGATAAACACCTACAAGGTATACGATATGGCGCTCAGCGATTATGCCAAATATAATATAATGTATAATCCTTTATGCAAGTGTCCGTTCAGGGCGGGCAATGACGACACGGACGCGAGAGTACGCCTGTTTGTGAGGACATATAATGATGTTCCGACAAATCAGATGTATGCAGTGGAGTATACGGGCGAGTACAAGAATACCAATTTCATTGCTGCTGCCGAAACTGACGTCAGGTTCACAAAAGAGGACCTCGAAGCTCTGGATTTTTCCGATGAAGGCATTACAGCTTTTTCGATAGCTGAGCAAATGACAAATATAGAACTGGATAATATTATCGAAAAGAACTTCTATGCGGACAGATACGGGGAAGTTACAGGGGAGAACGGTACACAGCTGACAGCTGCATCTTATATTTACGATAGTATATACAAGGATGCAGATCACGTGAACAGAAACCTTTCCAAGGTCGTTTACTTCAAGAATTTCGATGAAACCGAGTATTATTATGACGTCAAGGGCGAAAATGCTCATGAAATAGACTGGAAACGCTCGCTGTACACTGACGGTACAAGTGCTATGCCGACAGACGAAGATGAGGACGGCTCAATGTTCATAAAGATAAGCCTTGACGATGACGCAGATGCCGAGTCTTCGGAGGAAACAAAATTCGGATATTATGAGCCCTATAATTCCTATGAAAGTGTAGCTGCCGATGATGTTCTCAATACTTTCCAGATCGGATACAGCGCTGAAGGCAGGGATTTCGTTACTCCCGTTTCCGTGAAATGCAAGAATTCAATGAAGATATATATACCTAATTTTAACTTCATGATTTATTCTTCTCAGTGGGATCCGACTATCAATATCACTATTGCTGAAACTGGAATCTCATTCAAAATACATGACAGTGATCTCAAGGGAAGCGGAATAATGCATACTCACCATGATACAGCGTTGGAGAACGGATCTGATACGAAATTTGATTTTAATCCAACGTTAAGCTTTGATCCGTCACTGGGATTTGATAATTTTGAAGGCTTTAAAATTAAAGTATCTGATGATTCCGTATCTGGTCCAAAAGTGTATTTCTTTTCTGACGGTGATTTAAGTGGCTATCAATTAGTAAATGACGGGGATGAAAAGGAAAGTGCAGATGAGACCGCACCATAACCGGTAACGTGGTTGAAGGTATAGAATATGATTCAAAGAGAAAAAATGAAACACACCCTTCTTTAATATAGTTTTTGCCCTCGGGAAGTTCCGAGGGCTTTTTTTGCAAAAAAAGTGCTGTCTGCGAGAGAAGAGCAGACAGCGGAGGTGAGGATGATATATAATCGACTGCGTATCAGTCGGGATCATGCTGTGGAGCTGACTTTTTTGTGTCTTATGGCAGGCTCTTTAAGACAGGCTTTCAGCGTGTGCTCGAATGCCGCCATATTGAGTATCATTGCGCCTATCCACGCGGAAGCTTCAGCATAGGCTGTAGCCCTGAAGCCGATAACCGGAAGAAACAGCGCTATAACACCAACTCTAAGAGCCATTTCGAGGATACCCGAGATCATCGGCACAAGAGGCTTTCCGAAGCCCTGACAGCCGTTTCTGAATATGAAGAGGTAATCAACTCCGATAAGACAAATGCCGCATATGGGGAGATAGGTCTTTGAGATGGCTATCGTTTCGGCGCCGCTTATCATTACTCCCGCAAGTTTTGTAGGGAAGAATACCATGACAGAGCCGAGGACAATGTATGAGACCGTTGCGATAGCAAGACAGACGTGAAGTCCCTCACGGATACGGGAGTATTTCTTAGCACCGAAATTCTGACTTGTGAATGCGGACATTGCAAAACCTGCTGTGCAGGCGGGCTGCATAAAGAGATTGATGAACTTGCTGCAAGCGGAATATACGGTAGTATAGGCAACTCCGAGACCGTTGACGAAGTACTGTATAACCATACAGCCTACAGCTGTTATGGAGTTCATAAGAGCCATTGGGAGACCGTTTTTGAAAAGTTCGATATAAAGGGCTCCGTTGCCGCGGAAATCCTCTTTGCTGATGCTGAGTACGTCTATTTTGCGTATTTTCAGCCAGCATATGAAAGCTGAAACTATCTGTGAGAATATTGTTGCTGCGGCAGCTCCCTCAACACCTGTTTTCAGTACGAAAATAAAGAATGAGTCAAGGAGTATATTTACTGTTGTAGATATTATAATGGCAATAAACGGAGTTTTGCTGTCGCCCAGCGCTCTCAGTATACATGAGCAGAGATTATAGGCGATAGTTGCGATAAGTCCACCGAAAATGCAGTAACCGTAGATAAGTCCGTCATGCATTATCGCTTCGTCTGTACGGAGCAGATGAAGCACAGGCTTTAAAAATGATGTGCTGAGGGCTGTCAGCGCTAACGCTATGATTATGCAGAGCAGAAATGAAGAAGCTACAGAGCGTCTTAGCTTTGAATAGTTCTTTGCGCCGAAGCTCTGTGCGGTTATTACTGAAAAACCGTTGGCAAGTCCCATTGAGAATCCGAATATAAGGAAAGTAAGTGATGAGATATTTCCTACGGCAGCGAGGGCGTTGTCGCCAAGACCCTTACCGACTATGGCAGTATCTACGATATTGTACATCTGCTGGAGCATATTTGTCAGCAGCATTGGAAAGTAGAATTTTAGAATAAGTGAGGAGACCTTTCCGTTTGTAAGATCATTTGCCTTTGCCATAAAGACACCTCCTTAAAACGTCGCTATATTGGTTTTGTTGAGTTTATTATAATAAAATTGGGAAAGAAATTATATCAGAAATATTGCTTTTTTGTCAAAAATGGGCTATAATAGAAATATAACAAAATATGGGAAAATCAGCCAAAAGAGGTGAGTTTATGAAAACAGACCGTGATCTGAATTACAGACTCTATATCCAGCGGAATTACGGTTTTACGAGAAGCCCCTTCGAGCGCGAGCTCAACGTTTACAGATCGGTAAGAGCCGGTGATACGGAAGCTGTAAAAGCTAATTTTGCTAGGATAAGGAAGAATTTCTTTGAAGGCAAGGGTACTCTTTCTGAGGATCCTGTGAGAAATATAATGTATCATTTTGTTACTTCCGTGGCTATGGTTGCGCGTTTCTGCATAGAGGGAGGGCTCGGACACGACGCGGCCTACACTCTCAGCGATATCTACATACAGCGTGCGGACAAGCTCAATGACGTTGAGATGATAATCGACCTTTTTCTTGAAATGCAGCTGGATTTTGCTGAGCGTATGAAAACTTTGAAAAAGGAAAACGTTATTTCCCTCCATGTACGCAAATGTATTGACTATATCTATGAACATCTTCACGAGGAGCTGACTCTGAAGCTGCTTGCCGACCATGTGGGGCTCAATCCCTCATATCTGTCGAAGCTGTTTTCAAAAGAGACGGGAATGAGTATTAAATCGTTCATTATAAAAGCGAGAGTCACTACGGCGGAAAATCTGCTTACTGATTCGGAGTTTTCCTGCCTCGAAATATCACTTGCCCTCGGATTTTCCTCTCAGAGCGCATTTATCAGCGTTTTCAGGAAGGTAAACGGTATAACTCCCAAAAAATACAGGGAACTGCATTATCTTAAAGTGCTTGAGGAAAATGAGAACAGAAAAAATAATGCAAATGCAGATATGCATTAATATTCGGGGAATATATCATGTTGTACCATAATATAAAACGCGGGGAGTTCATTGACCGTCCCAACAGGTTCATAGCGAATGTTCTTATAGACGGTCATGCGGAAACTGTTCATGTTAAGAATACGGGACGGTGCAGGGAGCTTCTTGTAAAGGGCTGCACGGTGTATCTTGAGAAGTCGGACAATCCTCATCGTAGGACAGGATATGACCTTGTGGCAGTTGAAAAGCTGCGGGAGGGCAAAAGTACTCTTTTAGTCAATATTGACTCGCAGATACCCAATGCTGCTGCGGAGGAATGGCTGAAAAAAGGGGAGCTTTTCTCCAAAAACGCTGAGATAAGACGCGAATACAAATACGGAGCTTCGCGCTTCGACTTTATGATATCGGACAATGGTAAGACTTCGTTTCTCGAAGTCAAGGGAGTTACTCTCGAGCAGAACGGTATAGCGCTGTTTCCGGACGCACCTACCGAGAGAGGGCTCAAACACGTAAACGAGCTTATCGGGGCTCATAAAGCAGGATATGGCACGTATATCCTTTTTGTGATACAGATGAAGGAGATAAGGGCGTTCCGCCCCAATGATATGACGCACAGAGCCTTAGGTGACGCGCTGAGAAGGGCTCGGGCAGAGGGCGTGGAACTCCTTGCATACGATTGTATTGTCATGCCCGACAGTATCACTGTAGATAAGCCGATTATTATTGATACGGAGGAGAATCATGAACTGGAAACAATTATTATGTGAAAAAAGGCGCAGAAGCTACTCGACAACTTCTGTCAGCAACGATCCGCGCAGCGAGTTCCAGAGAGACTATCACAGGATAATAGGAAGCGCTTCATTCAGACGTTTGCAGGACAAGACCCAGGTATTCCCTCTTGACAGGGGAGACTTTGTGCGAACACGCCTTACTCATTCCCTTGAGGTCTCGTCCTTTGCAAAGTCCCTTGGACAGATGATATTCCGCAGGATAGCCGGAAATATGGACAGTGAGCTTGATGAGCAGGATATCGAGAAGATATGCAGTATCCTCGAGTGTGCCGGCCTGATACACGATATAGGAAATCCTCCTTTCGGTCATTTCGGTGAGGACTATGTCCGTGACTGGTTCGTGAGAAATCTTCCGAAGCTGGAACTGGGCGGAAAAAAGCTCAATGAGATACTCGATCCGCAGATGTGCGAGGATATGTACCACTTTGAGGGCAATGCACAGGCTCTCAGGCTGCTTACCAAGCTTCATTTTCTTGTTGATGAGAATGGTATGAATCTGACATACGGTCTGCTGAATACTATCATAAAGTATCCTGTCCCCTCGACCGGTATAAACAAGAAAAGCGGCAATATCAAGGACAAGAAAATGGGTTATTACTATGCCGACAGGGAAATATTCGAGGATATTGTCAGCAGTACGGGAGCCGTTGACTGCAGACACCCGCTGGCTTTTATACTGGAAGCCGCTGACGACATTGCATATAAGACTGCCGATATCGAGGACGCGGTGAAAAAGGGATTCATAACATATTCAAGGCTCGTGTACGAGCTTAAAAATACCTATATGCCTAAGTGCAGGGAAAACGAAAAGGCAGTTTTTGAGAATGTGCTTGGCAGGCTGGAGTATTATTACGGGCAGGCTGTTGAGAAGAACCTGTCTTCGCCTGAGCATAATGCTGTACAGCGGTGGATAATATATGTTCAGGGACTTCTGCTCAGATGTGCGGCTTCAGCGTTTATCGGGAATTATAAGGATATCATGGCAGGAACGTTCCCGAAGGAGCTTCTTGCGGCATCTGACGCCGATACCGTTGCTTTTGCCCTCGGTGATATGGCATACCGGTTTGTTTTCTGCTCTAAGGAGATATACTCCCTCGAAATTGCAGCAGGGGAGATATATGAGTTCCTTCTGAGCAAGATAACTTCCGCTGTTGTGGTCTTTGACACGGAATACGGCAGCTCTTTCATTGAAAAACGCATCATGCGCCTCATTTCCGAAAACTACATCAGAGCCTACAGGATAAGCTCTCAGGGAAAGAGCGAAAAGGAAAAGCTTTATCTGAGGCTCATGCTCGTTACTGATTATCTCTGCGGAATGACGGACGGCTATGCAAAAAAACTTTATACGGAGTTGAGCGGAATTGGCTGAAAGCAGTAAAAAATCACTGAAAAAGCGTGTATTTGATATTATTCAGATAGGAAACAAGGATGATCTTATAAGCCGTTCCTTTGACTGGTTCATTGTAATTATCATAATATTGAATATACTTACGGTTTTTCTCGATACATTTGAGGAACTCGCAATGTTCAAGCCTCTGTTCAGAGCTATGGAAGCTGTGACGGTATCGTTTTTCTGCGTGGAGTATTTCCTGCGTATATGGACAGCTGGATATCTATATCCCGATAAAAAGGGGATAGGAGCACAGCTGAAATTCCTGCATTCCTTTGACGGAATAGTTGATCTCCTGACTATTCTTCCGTTTTTCTTCCTTGACGGCTTTATTGTGTTCAGAATGCTGAGAGTTGTAAGGATACTTCACCTGTTCAGAGTAAATGCCCATTATGACTCGTTCCATGTAATTACTTCCGTGCTTATCGAGAAGAGAAATCAGATCATTTCATCGGTTTTCATCATTATAGTACTTATGCTGGCTTCTTCTCTCGGTATTTACAGTGCAGAGCATGAAGCCCAGCCGGAAGCATTCAAAAATGCTTTTTCGGGCATATGGTGGAGCGTTTCCACGCTTCTTACAGTGGGGTACGGCGATATATATCCTATAACCGTAATAGGCAAGATTATGGCTATAATCATTGCTTTTCTCGGTGTTGGAGTCGTCGCGATACCTACAGGTATCATAAGTGCAGGATTTGTTGAGCAGTACACTCAAAAACAGCATTCTGACGCAAGATTCAGCGATGTTAACGACGTAGGCGAGATATACATCGACGAAAAGAGCAGCTTCAAAGGCATGACCGTTGGAGAGGTCACGGGAAACTACAATATCCGTATACTTGTTATTCTTCGAGGCGAAATGACAATAGTTCCCAACGAGGGGCTGAAACTCAGGAAAAACGATATAATTATAGTAAAAACGGATAAGCTCATAAAAACGGGGTAACAGCAGTTAGAAAAATAGATGTTTAATTTGTCTGACTTGTATAAATGCTCCTCATTTTATTGACAAGAGAGGTTTTAAATGCTATAATAATGTTGCGAAAATAATTGGGTTATTATTTGAGCGAGACCGAGGCCGGCGTCTGCACATTTGCCGTCCGAGGCAGTTCCTTTGCATGAACAAGGACAAATCAGAAAAAGCTGTATTCATGGGCGAATACAGCTTTTGATCTTTATATATGATTTTTACTTGGATAATTTCAGCTTTAATCTTATCTTATCGGTAATAAGTGCGATAAACTCGGAATTTGTGGGACGTCCGCGGAAGCTGTTGACGGAATATCCGAAAAAGCTGCTTATTACGTCGCTGTTTCCTCTGTCCCATGCAATTTCGATAGCATGACGTATGGCTCTTTCGACGCGAGAGGAAGTTGTCGAATATTTCTGAGCAACACAAGGATATAACTGCTTAGTTACGCTTTCCATGAGCTGGCTGTTGTTTATTGCGCTGATTATAGCAGTTCTCAGGTAATGATACCCCTTGATATGTGCAGGAACTCCGATTTTCTGTATAACGTCTGTAACCATTATCTCCATATCTGTACAAGCGCTGGAAACTGCTTTTCTGCATACAGATTTTACTATCGAAGCAAGCTCGCTGAGTTCTAAGGGCTCTGAGAGGAAGTATGCCGCTCCGTTAGCAAGTACCTGACGCTCAATGAAGCTGTTTTTGATATTTGACGCCACAATGAATTCAGGGACATTTATAAGCTGTTCCTTTACGCGGCTTATCAGTGCGATCGCGTCAGTATCCTGCATCGTCAGGGCTGTGATGACAACGTCGGGACGGTCTTTTATGATAGATTCATAAATCGTACTGCCTTCCATTTTCCGCGTATATGCGATCATACCGCTTTCTCTTAATATTGCTGCTGCTTTTACTCCGTTTGCTGCTGAATTGTCGCCAATCAGCACTTTGATAGATTCGTTTTCCATAACGGATTCTCCTTTCATGATTTCTACAATTTATATTTTACACCATAAATTCCGCAATTTCAAGTAGGTATTTCAACGTAATTTGTCGAATATTGAGATTTTTTGTGCTTTTATAGTATTAATCATTTTATTATCAGTATTATATATTATTTTTGTTAGTTTTCAGTAGATTATTAGTATAAACAGATTTTTATAAAAAAATGCTTGACTTTTATTCCTCTTTGATGTATAATATTATAGTACTTTGCGAGTGTGCTGGAATTGGCAGACAGGCACGTTTGAGGGGCGTGTGTCGACAGACGTATGGGTTCAAGTCCCATTACTCGCACCATATGGACAGATGGCTGAGCTGGTCTAAGGCGCACGACTGGAACTCGTGTATACGTTAATAGCGTATCGAGGGTTCGAATCCCTCTCTGTCCGCTCTTTTAAAGAAGCCTGTATTTCGAGGAAAACACCGAAATACAGGCTTTTCTCTTGCCTGTAGAAAACAGTTTTAAATGCATTTTTGCAGTTTTGTGTGCAGCAAAAACAGGTGTTATGCACACGGAATGCACATGAAATGCACACGACGAAAGGCAGTATAACGATACCAAATAACAGCTCCCGCAAGGGAGCTGTTGTTATTTTAACGGATTTGATATAGATTACTTTAGTAATTTGTATACTGTGACCTGTTTTAAGTATCCATTGACAATAAATAGAATAAATGATAAATTATAATTAAGAGGCAAACAATGTGTTGTATATATTTTTTTATTTTAACATAAAATTCGCTTAGTCTTTTCACACTCTCGTAACGTCTAATAAGTAAGAGCACGTGATCTGACGCGAAAGGAGCCAGAACGATGGACAACGGTGAAAGTAGCTACCGCCGTTTCCTTGCAGGTGATGACAGTGGTATGGTCGAGATCGTCCGTGAATTCCGAGATGGTCTTATGCTTTATCTCCGCAGCTATACTGATGATATCGGTTCTGCGGAGGAATGTATGCAGGATGCATTTATAAAGCTTGCCATTAAGAAGCCGAAATTCAACGGCAAAAGCTCTTTCAAGACATGGCTTTATACTATCGGCAGAAATATTGCCGTTGATCATAAACGACGTTTGCTGAGACGCAAAAACGTATCACTGAACGAATGCATTGAAATTGCAGATGAGGCCGATCTTGAACGAAGTTACCTTGTGACAGAACAAAGGATCAATCTTCGTCATGCGATATGCAGGCTTAAAGAAGACTATCAGCAGGTGCTGTATCTGACCTATTTTGAGGACTTCAGCAACGAGGAAACCGCCAAAATAACGGGCAGATCGGTCAAACAGATAAAGAATCTCCTGTATAATGCAAGGAAAGCACTCAAAACAGAACTTGAAAAGGAGGGCTTCAATTATGAAAACATATGAAGAAACAGCTCAATACATACTTGAAGTCCGAAACGAACATGATAAAAAGATAAAGCGCAGAAAAGCGCTGGCAATGCGAATTATACCAGCCGCTGCGGGGATTTGCGGTGCTGTGGTGATATGCTTTGCAGCTGTGAAGAATTACAGAAAGCCAATTGACACGATAACTGATGAAAGTGTTATAACAGGCGGTTCAATCTCAATTGGCACAACAGTTCCGTATGGCACAGAAGAATCAGTCACAAAACTGATCTCGACTGAAAAAACAACTGCCAAAACAACTACTAAAACAAATGTATCTGCGACATCTACCACTACAACAGAAAAGGCAGCAATAGTCGAACAGACCTACGCAAAAACGACCAATGCTATGACTACGGCTGTCACCTCGGCTGTTCATACTACAGTGACGTCAGCACTTCGTGTTACCGCGACAACTACAGTGGAGACAGTCACTTCCCCTGTCACAACTCAGGAGATAACGACGGAACCGATTAGCACAGGCGGCTGGAATTGGAACGGTAACGGAGACTGGAACCACGGCGGTTTCGGAGGCTTTGGCGGCGGGGGAGACACTGAAGGTGGTGGATACACTGAAGGCGACGGTACAGGCGGCGAGGCAGGTAGTGAATACAGCAGCGAGGAACAATGGCAACAGCTTCCCATAAACGAAAGATACTGCTATGCCTATATCTACAGATATGACCGCGTCTATACCAGTCTGTACATGATATCTCCCGAATATGTGGGAGAGTGGATAGACGATGCAGATATGCTAAGCGGTCAGATGATAGCGGGGGAGCAAATGCAATGCGTAGCAGGTGTGTATAGCGTAAACGGCATTACCGCTGCAGGTGCTGTTGCTATAAAATTTATGGGGAATGATGGGTATTACCTATATTACAATCCAAATGCAGATCTGGATATAATAATTCAAACTGTACCTCAGGCATAATATTTTATGGAAGGATGATTTTTTATGAGAACAAACAAACGAATCGTTGCCGCAATGATAGCAGCATTAATGACAGCCTCATCGTCTTCGTTGGTCTTGGCAAACGCAGACAATGCTGACAGCGAGGACGGATACACTGTAACTCTGGACGCTGTTACAGAAGATACGGGCAGCGAATACACTTTTGATGACATGAAGAAAATGTCAGAAGATGAGATATCTGCACTTTTTGCCGCAAAGGGTATGACAGATGAAAAGAAATACTCCGTATGGACTAAAGAAAAGGTTGCAGAGGCTCTTGAAGAATGTTCTATTATGATAGTGCTCAGGCCCGAAGCGACATTTGTGAACTCAGACGGAGAAACTATAGTCAACGAATCCGCCGATATTGAAGAATTGACAAAAGATGACGGCTGTATCACAGAGCAGATATATTACATTGCCAACTCAGTCGGTGTGCCAAACAGCGAAGTATGGCTTTTGGACGGCCACGGCTGGAAGATACGGACAGAAGAAAACGCTGAGGGCGGCAAGATATACAGAAGATATCTGAGCTTCGGTCTGTATCCTGCTAATGCACAAGGTCCTGACAAAAGCAATATGCTCATAGCTGCCGCACTGAACTATGTCCAGCTCAGCCCATGCTATGAGATCATTGAGCTTGAAAGCAAAAATGCAATTATAACAGGAGATGTTCCCGCTGTAGTTAAGGGCGATGCAAACTGCGACGGTGATGTCGATATGGCGGACGCAGTTCTTATAATGCAGGCTCTTGCAAATCCCAATAAGTACGGCTTGGACGGTACAGCAGATAATCATCTGACAAAACAGGGCGAATCAAACGGAGATATGAACGGTGACGGACTCACAGTCGGCGATGCACAGGCCATACAGAAAAAGCTGCTCAACCTGGATCCTGCAACTATCGATATACCGTCTTCAATGAGCACAGTCCGCCTTGATGACAAGGTAAACGTACAGGCATCGGAAGGAAAAACTGTTGATGAAGAATTTGCAGCCGCAGAAATGAATCTCGGTATCGAGCTGCTGAAAAAGAGCTTTGCTCCCGCCAAGGCAGGCGAGGAGAACCTGCTCATCTCACCTATGTCCGTCTCGGCAGCTCTTGCAATGACTGCTAACGGAGCTGACGGCAAAACACGCAGTGAAATGGAGAAGGTGCTCGGAAATGGCCTTACTCTCGGTCAGATAAACGAGTATATGGCTTATTACCTCAGCAAGCTCCCAAATAATGAAAAAGAAAAGGTGTATATCGCCGATTCCATATGGTTCAAGGACAAGCCCTCATTCAAGGTATATGAAGACTTCCTTGAGCAGAACAAGAAATACTACGGTGCAGAGCTGTACAAGGCGCCCTTCGACGATAATACAGTCACAGACATAAATGACTGGGTAAGCAGAAACACCAACGGCATGATACCGTCTATACTCAGAAACGGAGACCTTGAACCCACCGAGGAAAAGGAAATGCTCATGATGCTTCTGAATACTCTCTATTTCGAGGCAGACTGGCAGCAGCCATACACTCATGCAAACAATGATTTTTTTACGGATATCAATGGGGAAAAGCGTACCATAAAGTCTCTTGTCAGCAAGGAGTACGAATACTTCGACCTCGGCGATGCCGATGCTTTCAAGAAGCCTTATGCAGGTGGTAATTACAGCTTTGTGGGAATACTTCCGCGTGATAATGATATAGTTGAATATGTAAATGACCTTGACGCAGAGAAGCTCTTTGATGGGCTGAAGGAATGTGAGGATCCTGAGTCCGTGGACCTTTATACAATGATACCCAAGTTTGAGTATGACTACGAGAAGTCTCTCAACGATATACTCAAAGAAATGGGCATGCCCACAGCCTTTGGCGGAACGGCTGATTTCTCAAAGATAAACGACCTTTCCGTTGACGGTGCTCAGGCATTGTGGATAGACAAAGTGCTCCACAAAACAAAGATAGAGCTGAACGAAAAGGGCACAAAGGCAGCAGCCGTAACATCTGTGGGATTGTATGGCGGCGGAGGTATGCCTGATCTGAAAAAAGAAGTTTTCATTTATCTGAACAGACCATTTGTGTACATGATAGTTGATAAGAACAATGTACCGTTATTCATCGGTGCTGCAACTCAGCTCGGAGAAAAGTGATCTTATTCGGAGAAAAATGGCGAGATGTTCAAAAATCGACAATAATCGGCTTGTATTGTTACAGTAAATGATGTAAAATCATTATAGAAAACTCTATTCTGATATAATCTGTTTTTTTATGGAGGTGTATTATGGCATTGAATTTTTTTAGACGGGCTGCTTCGGCAGTCACAGCTGCTTTATTTCTGACGGCTGCTATACCGACAGTTTCGCTTACGGCTAATGCGAAGCTTTCGGGAATAACAAGTAATGGAAGTACCAATGCAGACAGGACCGTCGGTACCATTGATAAGCTTGGCGCATGTAACTATGCAAAGATAGTTATGGAAGCTCCTGACAGCACACTTGAATTCAAAAATATCACCGAAAATGATCTGCAAACTCAGAAGATCATTAATTACGCAGGAACTGTCGAAGCAGACGGCGAAACATATCTTGTAGCCAGAAAAAAGGGAAGTATAATGTACAATACCACCCTTGCCGAGATAGAGACAGATCATAATGATTACATATTCTATCATGTATGCAGTGAAGAAAGTCTCCCTGCCGAAGGCTTTGCATTTCCGTTTTACGAGCTTATACAGAGCGCAAAGCATTTTGGGCTCGTAACGGGTAAACTGAGCAGCGCAGCTCTTGACGGCAGCAATTATGACTGTAACTGTGAGCTTTCCGCACTGCAAAACAAGGACAAGGAGATCTCATGCAAGGTATACTCCGAGATCTCAAAGCGTTACATGGGTTATATCATTTTGGACGGCTATGATTTTTATTCTCCCGAGTATTATGTAATGCGCGGAAGTGAAATGACCGCCCGTCCGAATGGCTGTTTTACCATAAACGCCAAGGAATACGAATTAATGTATACTGAAAATTGTGTTGACTCGTATGTGGAGAAAAATCTGTCAAGAACTTCCGCCTATGAACTGAATGCCCAAAACAATATCTCCATTGATTATCGGGTCAGCGACAGCCTTGAAGGTAAATACGGTATCGTGTATAAATTCTATTTGCATGATATTGATCCTGACAAGCGCATATCATTCAGTATAGCCGAAAAAGTATCGGGCATGAGTGTGGAAGAGCTTTTCGGGAGCTATGAAAAATCCATGGGCATAGGCAATCAGCTTTCGTTTGTTAATGCTGAGCTTGTAAAGACATATACTGCCAACGGGCATGAATACGACCTCTATAAGGGCTTATACAGGTACAGAGGAGAATTCAGTTCTTACAATGAGGAAAGCTACATTGCAGTCAGAAAGGATACAGGCGATTCTGCATCTTATGGCAGCAGCATTGACGTTTATGCGCATATGAGCAATATAGAGGAGCTCTCCAACGGTACAGAAGTATATTCCGTTGAGCTCTCCTTCCACAACTGCGGTGCAGCGGGTACTTTAGATCTTACACGGAATGATATAAGCTTTGGCAGCAGCAAAGCTCCCGCAGCAAAGACGTCTGATCTGCAAGCCTATGAATATGTTTTCGAGGACGCAAATATACAGAACGTGAGCGTCTCGGAAGAATACTGCTCTGTCACCCTTTCAATGAACAATTCAGATAATAAGGCGTGGGAATGGGGCGGCTTTGGAATGTCCTTCATAGAACTATTCTTCTATCCCAATACCTTGCCCCCTGATACAGACCCCGATGATACCGACTGGCAAACTGAGATCATAGAAAAGAATCGTTCTCTTCTCTCAATGCTGCACGAAGGCTCTAAGGCTACCATAAGTGTACTTTCGTATAGTTACTTTCCTGAATTAGCCGACCGTCAGTATAAGAGCGGCGCAGTATATAATTTCGAGGGCGTGATATCAGTAAAATCTCCCGATATACTTTACTACGGCGATATCAACGATGACGGTGTTGTTGACTCATATGACGCGATCGTCTACAGAAAACAGCTTTCAGGCAATACCACTGAAAAGCTCAGTAAGGATCAGCTGCTCAACGGCGATATCAACTTTAATGGTGTAATAGACGGTGACGACCTGCGGCAGTTGCAGGATTTCCTACTCGGTATACAAAAAGAGTTCAATGTAGTTACCGAGATCGGCAGCATACGTCTTGACGATAAAGTCGATGTCTTAGCCTCCGAGGGAAAAGTTTCTGACGATGATTTCGCATATGCAGAAATGGATCTTGGCGTGAAATTGCTGAAAAACTGTTTTGATCCTACTCAACCGGGAAAAGAGAATTTCCTTATATCACCTATGTCAATATCCACAGCTCTTTCAATGACTGCAAACGGTGCTGACGGCAAGACAAGAGATGAAATGGAAAAGCTTCTCGGAAACGGTCTGACAATAGATCAGATCAACGAGTATATGGCATACTATATGAATGAGCTTCCCGACGAGCAGAATGAAAAGGTCTACCTTGCAAATTCCGTATGGTTCAAAAATACAGAGCAATTCAAGGTAAATGAAAAATTCCTTGAGACAAATAAAAAGTACTACAGTTCGGAGATATACAAGTCTGCTTTCGACGATTCGACCGTCAAGGACGTGAACAGCTGGGTAAATACCAATACAAAGGGCATGATACCTGTTCTCCTGAACAAAGGAGATCTCGACCCCGTAGGCGATATTGAAAAACTTATGCTGCTTATCAATACCCTTTACTTTGAGGCAGACTGGGCAAACAAATATACCAACACCTACAACGGAAAATTTACTGACCTTAAAGGCGTTGAGCATGATGTCACAAAAATGAGAAATACTGAGTATGAGTATTTCGACCTCGGTGATGCCGACGCTTTCAAAAAGCCTTATATAAACGGAAATTACAGCTTCATTGGAATACTTCCACGTGATAAGGATATCATCGGGTATGTAAACGGCCTTGACTCAAAAAAGCTCTTTGACGATCTGAAGGAATGTGAAGATCCCTCAGAATATGATCTCACTGTTATAATGCCAAAATTCGATTACAGCTATGATACATCTCTGAAAGATGTACTCAAACAAATGGGAATGACTACTGCTTTTGATTACCATACAGCTGACTTCACAAAAATTTATGATGCATCTGTTCCATACGCTCCCATTCTTTATATCGGCGATGTGCTGCACAAAACAAAGATAGAAGTAACCGAAAGCGGCACAAAGGCTGCTGCTGTAACTTCCGTAGGAATGGACGGCTGGGGCGGTATGTCACCACAAAAAAAGAAAGAGATCACCATTGATCTGGACAGACCATTTGTATACATGATAGTTGATAAGAATAATATCCCGCTGTTTATAGGTGCTGCTTCCATGATTGAAGAATAAATTTTTCAAACTAAAGGAAAAAACAATGAAAAACCCGGCCTAGCCGGGTTTTTTCAGATTACAAGAAGCAGCTCCCACAATAGAGCTGCTGTTCATATAAGATATTATGTTTCCATGACGATTACTTGGAGTTCCTGTACAAATTGAGCGTGACGATCAGCATTTAAATGTGAATAGATAGAGCGAAACTATATCCTGATGGTTCGTACCGACGCTGGCAGGTTGCTCCTTGGTTTAACAAGGAATCAAATCACCCTGACTCTTGTTGCGCTCTTTCTGTTGCAATCACAGAATTTGACTGTCAAGGATTGGAAATAGATATGCCAATTGTTGGATGGGGCAATGATGCCAGATGGATTAATGATCAGTGGAAGTTCAAAGGCACTGATGACGAAAAAATAACCTACAGAAATAATAGCTATAGGGTATTGCTTACAAGAGGACGAGAGGGCTTTATTGTATATATACCTCAAGGTCGCGATGATATTGCTACTATTTTTGATAGAGTATACGGAAACGAGGAACAGATCGGTGAAGCTATTGAACATTCGGGTATTCCGAGAGATGAGATCTTCCTGTGCAGCAAGGTATGGCATACTGATCTTGGCAGGGATAAAACGCTGAGATCATTTGAAGAATCCTGCCGTAAGCTTAAAACCGATCATCTTGACATGTATCTTATACACTGGCCTAAGAGTGACGGGAATGATGATGAATGGTTTGAAAAAGTCAGCGGCTCATGGGCGGCAATGGAGGAGTTATATGAGCAGGGAAGAGTAAAGGCCATAGGCTTGTCTAATTTCCTTCAGCACCATATAAGACCTCTTTTAGAAGTCGCACGAATCCGTCCTATGGTAGACCAGCTTGAACTCCACGTTGGTTATATGCAGGAATATACGCTTTCTTACCTCAGAAAAGAGGGCATACTTCCACAGGCATGGAGCCCGCTTGGCAGAGCAAAACTTATAAATGACGGTACAGTATCAAATATAGCCGCAAAATACGGCTGCACAAATGCTGCATTATTGCTCAGATATCTTAATCAGCGAGGTATTCCTGTTATCCCGAAAGCTTCATTAAAGGAAAGAATGAAGGAAAATCTTGATATATTTGGTTTCA
Source organism: Ruminococcus sp. (assembly GCF_017549005.1). Taxonomy (GTDB): domain Bacteria; phylum Bacillota; class Clostridia; order Oscillospirales; family Ruminococcaceae; genus Ruminococcus. The sequence goes on along the minus strand of NZ_JAFYYT010000001.1, from coordinate 40,067 downwards.
GGATTGCTGAAGACGATATGTCCTACCTTTCAAGTCTCCCTGAGAGAGGATGGTCGGGAGAGCATCCTGATGAAGTATAGATGATACATGGATAATTATTATTTCCGCCCTTATGGGCGGAAATCACTTTACATTCAGGCGTTTCTCAGTATTGATGATATTTATGCTGAAATGTGTTCAGCGAAATTATAAGGAGGAAGATTCAATGAAAGTACTTATAATCAACGGAAGCCCGAGAACTGATGGCAACACATCTGTCGCAGTGAACGAGCTGGTCAGAACATTTGAGGCGGAGGGCATTGAGACAGAGGTCTGTCAGATAGGCAACAAGAATATCCGCGGATGTATTGCCTGCGGAAAATGCTCTGAGCTCGGACGTTGTGTATTCAATGATGCAGTAAATGAGATTGCTTCTACAGGCTTTTTGTTTCCGCTGTGGACATCAGCTATTATCTGCTGCCAATTTTGAGGTAGAGATTTAGGTGGACGTCCAAAGCGGACATTTTTCTTCTTTGCAGCTGCAATGCCTTCACGTTGACGAGCGCGTATCTTATTACGCTCATTCTCGGCTATTGCTCCAAGTACCTCTATGAGTATAGCATTGATCATTTCCAGCACCCATGCCTGCTCCGGCGGAAAGTCAGTGAGCGTTGTAGGGATATCCAGTATCTTTACACGGATTCCCATACCCTTGAACTCTTCTAATTCTCGCTTTATATCAGCTTTGTTACGACTGAGCCTGTCCAGTTCCTTGATAACAATGGTATCGCCTTTACGGAGTATCTGACGTTTTAGATACTGGTAGCCCTCACGTTCGGTATCCTTACCAGAAGCCTTGTCGATGATAATGTTTTGCTTAGGTACGCCAAACATGGTGAGAGCTTCAATCTGTCTGTCTTCATTCTGATCCCGGGTAGATACTCGGGCGTATCTATAGATTCTGTTGTCCATATTACCTCCAATTTGTCCAAAAATGTGGGTGTTACTTTGTGGACGTCCATAAAGTCCAAATGGGACTTTTATGTACACTTTTTTGGTCAATTTCTAGGTGTCCAATAAAGTAAACTATTTTGGACTTAAAAAGCTCCGCAGTAACTCTCATAAACATCTTCACCGCACATATACTTTACATCCCTGAGTGCTTCTCGGAGCAGAATATGATCTGCGAGCATATCTTCAATCTCATCACAGGTATAACCATACTCCAGCAAAAGCTCCACATCTGCACTGTCCACACCATAGCAGCCACAGTATGCCAGCAATATTTCTTCATGCATATTATAATAAGAAGAGAGGTCATCATCATACCAGCTCATGTACTTGGAGCGATATATCTTAGGTTCATACCGTGAGCGATTAATTATGCCGTTTTTGTCAATGCGGAGTATTTCTCCTTCTTCTGTATCAATACGCTTTGACTCGAACTTATGAAGTCCCAACTGCTTCAGAGCCTTCTTCATAATGCTTTCAGTGCTTGCGTATACATACAGACCTATTGTCTCGAAATGGAGCAGGTACATCGGGTTGCTTCCTTTTATAATGTATAGGCTATTGTACTGGTCAAGTACGGTAAAGGTGAAGTTACCTTCAACTGTCTCAGCCATATACTGAAGGCAGTCAAAGTCGAGCTTTCCCTGTTTCTCTATGAGCTGAACACCGATGTAGCTATCTGTATCTATGTATGTATTGGGAATTACTCCGTCCTTGCGTAAATCTCTATCGTTCCAGAGTACGCCATTATGTGCAAAGGCAAACTCCTTATCAGCATGACCTGCGAAGGGATGGTTATTGTAATTCTGCTTCTTATCGCCCTGGGTAGCTAACCGCGTATGTCCCATAATTGCCTTTGTTTCTGCTGGAGCGTTGAAGTGCAGCTTATGAGCTGGCTTAGGTCTTTTGAATATAGTGACCTTACCGTCGTGAATATAACTTATACCTGCTGCATCCGTGCCTCTCTCTTCCGCAGCATTTGCCAGAGCCTGGGTAAGCTTCTTGAGTACCCTATACGGAACAATTCCTTTATAATCGAGCCATCCAAATAATGCGCACATATCAATTATCCTCCTTATTATCATCGCAACCGATACCGTCAATAGCACCGCCTGCAAAAAGTATTGTAGCGATAACACCGACCGTCTTTAGCACGTCCTTTATATCTTTCTCGGTATCTTCGTCCATACCGAATAAATCTGATAATAAGCCCATTTTACATATCCTCCTGTGTTTCGATTTCTTCATTGATATAGAGCCTGCGTTCTTTCAGATACTGTATCAGCTCAGGTTCTTTCACTGTATCAACGAACTCTGACCATGACATTTGTGCTATACCTTCATCAGTTAAGCTGATAGCGAGATCGCAGATAGCGTTTACAAGTTCAAGCGCTGCAATAAGAGTGTTATACTTGAGCGTGCCTCTGAAAAGTCTGAACTCGATTGTGGTGTAGTTCATTAAGTTCACAGCTGCATACCTGCCGTTGTTTCCTTTCTTTGCCTTATCCAGTATCTCACGTCCCGTCTTTTCAAAGCCATATCGCGCAGCCCACCGATTCATACTGTACTCAGACCGGCGACTGAACTTAAGCATCTCATTCCAATGATGTTCGATGAAGTATAAGATACGTGCTATAACCTCATCCTGCTCTTCACGACTATCGCCTAGACAGGAACGATTAACATGAACGTGGAGTCCACAGGTGCTTGTCTGATGTGAGCGATATCCAAGGTATATAGCCTTTTTCATAATATCTTCCCACTGAAACTGCTTATGAAAATCCAGGCTCATTGGGTGGGTTACAAGCTCCATACCATCATCGAGACTGCCATCACCTTTGATGTATATGTGTTCGTCGTCTTTATTGGCAATAACAAGTAATTCATCGGCGTTATCCGAGTCTTTACCCGCTCCGTCAATCTCCAGTTCAACACCGAAATACCGCTTGGAATCACCGTAAAAGATAGGCTCAGGCTTGTAACCGTAATCATGGATAGAGCGGTTCTTATCGACTTCATCGTGATAGCATTCCGAGCAATAATCGTAACCGTCAAGATGATAAGCATCATCTTCGTGTAATAGCGCATCACAGCAGCTGCATCGGGTGTAGTGATTGTGATAGCAGTGACTACAAAGCGTGGTGTAATCATCGCCGTAGCTTTCACTGGTCCAGATTATAGCTCCGCATCTGTCACATGTAGTAGTATGCTGCTCTATGCAGTCTGTACAGACGATTTCCCCGTCAATAGTCTCGTAATCTTCGTCATCGCCTATGACTGCTCCGCAGTGAGAGCAATACAAGACATTTTCGTTCTTTTCATCCATTGTAAAAACCTCCGTAAACAAAATGAACCAGCCCCCGAAGGGGCTGGCTTTACATTCAATATTCTTCTGCTAAAAGCATTGTGCTGTGATCGCCGTCATCTATGATATACAGCTTTTCTGTAATAGGCGTATCTGACGGTATAAGATACGTCATACGGTATTCTGGCTCTTCTGAGCTATGGATTACAGCCTGCATAGGACCTTCCGCACTCAGTTCAAAGACCTGCAAATAGTCTTTTGGAGCAGGCATACGCTCTACACACTCCCAAAGAAACAGCTGTAACTCCAACGGAATCGCACTATCAACGCCACAGGTCAGGTATCGGTTGTTATCAAACACAGGATCAGTTCCTCCTTTCGCATTTTTGCTGGTGACAAAAGCTTATGTCACATTAACAATATACATACGAAAAAAAGAAATAATAGGAATATGCCTGTAAGCGGCCAAAAATGTAACAACAATTATTATTACATAATAATGATATATCTATCAAAAATCAAAATAATCGGAATTTTCTCTTGACTTTGCTTTCTGTTTCTCATTATAATATAATAAAGACTGAAAAGAATACATCTGATCTGCCTATACCGCCCATTACGGGCGGCTCAGCAGCATATATACATAGCAGCAGTGATGTTTGAATATCACTGTTGTGAGGGAAAAGGAAGAAAAATGATAATAAACACAGGTATGCGGACAGATATCCCCGCATTTTACTCAGAATGGTTCATGAACAGGATACGCGAAGGCTACGTTCTTGTGCGGAATCCATATCGTCAGGACTGGATAACACGATATGAGCTCGATCCTGAAGTAGTGGACTGTATAGCCTTCTGTACCAAGAATCCTGCTCCGATGCTTAAACACATCGACGAGCTCAAACGCTTCCATCAGTACTGGTTCGTGACGATAACTCCATACGAAAATGACGTTGAACCGAATGTTCCGTCTAAGGAGAAGGTAATTCAGGACTTTATAACACTCTCAAAAGCTGTCGGCGTCAACTGTATTGGCTGGAGGTATGATCCTATATTCGTTGACAGTACCTACACTTTAGAACGCCATACATCAGACTTCAAGAAAATGTGTAATACGCTTTCAGGATATACACAAGTTTGTGTTATTAGCTTTATTGACCTGTATGAAAAGGTCAAGCGGAATTTTCCGCAGGCAAGAACAGTAACTCCACAGGAGCGTATCGCTATTGGTAAGGCTTTCGCAGAGATTGGACAGTGTTACGGAATAACGATAAAAGCCTGCGCTGAGGGAAATGACCTTGAGCAGTATGGTGTAGACTGTAACGGCTGCATGACCAAAGAAACATTTGAGGCAGCTATCGGAAGTTACCTTGATATTCCAAAAAAGAAGTCGCAGCGTGCGGAGTGCAGCTGCGTTCTTGGTACAGATATTGGAGCTTATGATACCTGCGGTCATCTGTGTAAGTACTGTTATGCCAACTATAACAGAGAAAATGTAAGACTTAATATCCGACAACATGATCCGAAGTCACCGTTCCTTGTCGGAACTCTCCATGACGATGAAGTAATCCATAAGGCGGAGCAGATCAGCTGGATAAACGGACAGTTGTCATTGTTCTGAATATGATTCTATCCTCCCGAACAATCGAGAGGATATTTTTTGTCTGAATTTGTACTATGTAGTAAGAATGTATGACAAATGTACTTTATACCTGTATTAGTATTATACTAGTATTATCTAGTATATTATTATCTAGTAATATACAAGTATTACTTGAAAGACACACGCGCGTATATAGATCAAATATCATGACAGATACAACATCATTCCAATAATCATATTCATGATACAGGTGATAGTGTGAATGTTCTGTTGAGTTGTTTGATTCGAATAATCCGGAACATACGATACAGGTGTCAACATTCTGAATTCAAATTAACTGGAGGTTATAACTCATGGAAACAGGTACAAGCCCAAAGACTCTGAGAATTCCGAATGATACGATCTCGGATATCGAGAAAGTTGCTAAGGAGAAGAATACTACATTTTCCAAAGAAGCAATTCGCAGATTAAAGAACAAAGGTAGTGTTGACACAAATTATCCGTTATTTCTCGCAAAGACACAAACTATCATCAACTTATGCTACGAAGGTGCAAGCACAGGAAACGTAGAAAAGGTTAAGAAAGCTCAGGAGGAGGAAAGAAAGTTATGGACAAAGATTTTGACATCCTCAAAGTAATCTGGCACGCAGATGGAGGAGAAGAGTATTCTAAGAATGCAACAAAATACCCATCAAACGAAGACTGTGTAGGTTTGATAGGATACGGCGTTGATGCTACAGATCCCGCAACAGCAAAGACGCAGTTTGATGATTTAGCGAAATATCACGGAAATGAAGGAAAGAACGAATTTATCCATCTCATGATGTCGCTTTTGAAAGAAACAGCACCTGATGCTGAAACGGCTATGGAAATAGCTGATCAGGTAATAGATCCTCTCAAAGACGAATACGTGATGCTTATGGGAGTTCACAAAAAGGAACATGTGAAGTCAGATTATCACGTACACGACTTTGTGGGTACAACAAACCTGGAAACAGGAAAGATGCTTCATCCAACAAACAAAGTCACTTACCCTTTAGCTCAGAGAATGGCTGATGTAATTCAGAAGCCGGTTGAGCTTGTCATCGAAAGGAAGAATAAATCTCCCGAACCGAACACTATTCAGGGTGGTGCCAGCAATACTGAGGAAAAGAAAGATTTTACAAGAATCTTCTATCCGCGTAAGAACAAGAATGATTGAGCCTAACGCTGCATAAACAAAACATTTCCCAATCGTAATAATACCGAGAACAGCTTTCAAGATCATATATCTTCCCGGCCTCTGTGCCGGGAGAGCTGTTCTGTATCATTTGGCTTATATCAGGCAATAACATACTCGTAAGTTACTAACTCATGATTCACTAAGCAACAGGTGATATCACTTCCTACTCATGTATAATCCATTCCCAGTTGACATTTGCGCTTAAGTGTGATATAATCGTTTTAAGAAACGCAAAATCAGCGGTATTTGCGTTTTGTTTCAAAATGATATCACGTATTGACTCAATGCATATTTGATTTTGAGTTTCAGATAATAACAACGGCAACTGTCAGGAGGAGATGAGATATATGTCAAGGAAAACACTTAAAGCTCTATTCCATATGGGAGCAAAAGAATACAAGGAAGAGTACAACAGCAGATATAACGCTGATACGACAATACACCTGAATGTAAATATCGGGAATGATTCTGCGTTTATCTGTCAGACTCCTGAGATATACAAACAGATAATATCAATTGAACGTATGGACAAGGCTGTTGATGCTGTAGCTAATACACTCCCTCAGCTTGCAATATCTCAGTTCACTTCCAAATGTCTGATAGATGAGATCTTACTTACTAATAACATCGAAGGTGTGCACAGTACCAGAAAAGAAATAGGCGAGATTTTACAGGATCTGTCAACGCGGGATAAACGCAATAGATTCGTTGGACTGGTTGCTAAGTATGCTGCACTGGAAGATAATCAGACTATGACCTTTAAGACTTGTCAGGATATACGCAAGGTTTATGATGATATCTTCTATGAAGAAATAAAAGCAACTGATCCTGAGAATTTGCCTGATGGTAAAATGTTCCGTAAATCAGGCGTTGAAGTACAGTCTGCAACTCAGAAGGTTATCCACAAAGGATTATCACCAGAGAGTAAGATAATCGATACTATGAACCAGAGTCTTGCTGTATTGAACGATGATGATATCGATATCTTCATCAGGATAGCTGTATTCCACTATCTGTTCGGATATATTCATCCATTCTACGACGGTAACGGCAGAACGAGCCGATTCATCAGCAGCTATCTGTTATCACGTCAGCTCAATCCCTTGATAGGATACCGACTTTCTTATACAGTAAAAGAAAACATCTCCAAATACTATAAGGCTTTTGACGTGTGCAATGATGCTCACAACAAAGCCGAACTTACGCCGTTTGTGGAAATGTTTCTGAATATATTGGAGATATCACTGCAACAGCTGCTGGAAACTTTGGAAGAGAAGAAGTATAAATGGGATTACTACTGTAAGCGTATCGGCAGCTTGCCAAATGCTGAAAAGACCGATATTGCTCATTTGTACGAACTCCTGATACAAGCTGCATTATTCTCCAATATTGGTATCTCCCGTGAAGAACTCCTCTCTCAGCTACAACTGTCGGAGAATACCTTACGGAGCAGGTTAAGGATGATACCTGATACACTGCTCATTGAAAATCGTCAGAAAGGCAGGAAGTATTATCTTCTTGACCTTAATGAAGCAGATAAACTTTTTGATGTATAATAATAAATTTGCCGCCTTTAAAGGCGGCAATTCGTTTATACAGTTATTGCCTTAGACCAAATTACACACAAACGGTTCAATGTGTTTTCTTATGAAATCGACTCTGTCCATTACAGTAGGTTTGAAATAGGACGCTATGAAATAGAATAATGTTCTTTTTTGCTTATATATTGACATTGAATTATAAATGTGATATACTTAAATTAAATATTTCTACAAAAGAGGTGCTTATTGTGGGGGACTTAAGTAATTTAAAATATCTAAAAGATGATATGGCTAAAAATGGATGGACTATATGTTGTTTCCTATTTACATATAAAGAGATAGAGTACATTGTCCTAGTTAAACGTTTCGTTGCAAGCGAACGAAGAGTCAGTGAATATGCATTAGTAAAACTACATTTTATGAATAAAAATGATTTAAGAGATGATTATATTGTTGAAGCAAACAGCTATCGTTTAATTATAGACAACCCTCAGGAATTTAGAAACTATTTTGGAATTGAATCAACTCATAATTCAGGAGATATTATAAAACAATTCACTGAACGACTTGGTCGTTCGATTCCTATTTCAATGCCAAACATGAATTCTATTGATGACATTGAAAAAAAGGCGATTGTTTCTTCATTGAGCAAAAGTGATTCAGAAGATCCAAGAAAAATATATTGTATTGGTGTTCGAAGGAATCCACAAGGAAGCACAAGAACAGAATTCAACTCAGATAAGACTAAAATACTGAGGCAAAACTTATTTGATTTATTTGCTAATGACACAAGTATTAGCTTCTGTTATTCAATAGATATAAGCCAAGAAAAAGATGATGCAACAATCTTTTCTAATTTCGCAAACAGATAAACATGTTTAATAGATACTCCATGTCAAAAATGTAATCCTTAAAATAATCAATAAGATAGCTATGAGTACCGCCCGGTGTGATGTGGGCGGTATCTTTTTATCCTTTTGAATAATATAAGCAATAGTCCAAGTTTGCTTATTCTGCCGAAAATATGTTCGATTTCATTGGCGGCTATGATGAAATTTCGAGAAATTCAAATTAAGTCATTGACAGAACATCTGTTCTGTGATAGAATTGTTTTACATTCAGAGGGGCAAAATGACAAGTGTGAGGAGGCGGAGATATGGGAAGAGTGTATTTGTGTATAGACCTTAAGTCATTCTATGCTTCCGTTGAATGCGTCGCCAGAGGCTATGATCCATTCAAGGTTCCGCTTGTTGTTGCTGATCCAACCAGGGGCGATGGTGCTATAACTTTGGCTATTTCTCCTGCGTTAAAGGAGCTGGGTGTTAAGAACAGATGCCGTATTTTTGAGATTCCCAAGCACATTCAGTATGAGATCGCAATGCCCCGGATGCGTAAGTACATTGAGGTATCTGCTCAAATATACGGTATCTACCTTCAATACATATCTCCTGAGGATATCCACGTTTACTCCATCGATGAGGTATTCATCGACGCTACGCCTTATTTGTCAACGTATAACTGCAAGGCTAAGGACTTTGCAAAGATGCTGATGAATGCAGTTATGGACAAGACGGGAATTTGCGCTACCGCTGGTATCGGTACGAATCTGTATCTTGCCAAGATAGCTATGGATATTGTAGCTAAGCATGTGCCTGAACACATAGGTATTCTTACTGAAGAACTGTATCAGAAGTTTTTATGGAAGCATCAGCCTTTAACTGATTTCTGGAACGTAGGGCGTGGAATAGCTGCAAGGCTGGCAAAATATGGTGTATTTGATATGAAAGGTATTACTGAACTTCCTGAGACATTGTTGTATAAGGAATTTGGAGTAAATGCGGAGTTCCTTATTGACCATGCATGGGGACGTGAGCCGTGTACAATGGAACAAATTCACAACTACAGAGGTAAAAGCCGCTCCCTATCCAACAGCCAGATACTATTCGAGGATTATGATGTGGACGGTGCTCGTATAGTTATGAAGGAAATGGTTGAGAATCTTGTGCTTGAGCTGGTGGAGAACAATCTCTACGCCAAGGGAATCTCGCTGTTTATTCGATATTCCAAGGATTGTACGCCTTCATCAGGCGGATCTATGAAGCTTATACAGGCAACCTGCTCCATCAAAAAGATACAGGCAGCATTCGGTAAGCTCTATATTGATAAGGTAAAGATAGGGTACGGTATACGACAGATAGGAATTGCGCTAACAAATCTTACATATGAGCCTGATTTGCAGCTCAGCTTCTTCGAGGATCCTGATGACGAAGAAAACGAGAAACAGCTTGAGGTAGCTATGGTCGGAATCCGCAACAGATATGGCAAGAACGCTCTTCTCAAAGGCTTCAATCTCTTTGATAAAGCTACAGGTATGAAACGAAATACTATGGTAGGTGGTCATAATGGATAAGATGAATATGCAGCGGCACGCAGACAGAGCTGTTCAGTTCGCACCGTTTGCAGCTCTCAAAGGCTACTACGAATGCGTAAAGCTTCAGGAACGTATAACTGAACCTCGGAAGGAGCTTAGTGAAGACGAAGCCGAGGAATTGTCCAATACTCTGAATAAGCTTCGTGTAGGTATAACCGTCAAGATACGATATTACGACATTGACGCTTATACAAACATTGAGGGAGTAGTAACCGAAATCAATCTCCCTTACCGCAGGCTTAAGGTCATAAAGACTACTATCCCTTTCGATGACATCTACACCATTGAGATGCTCGGTAAAGACGTATGCTTTTAGAGTATCACCATTTTCCTCCTGAAAACAATCACAACATAGAAGAAATGCTCAGCCGCCCCCCTTGGTGGGGCGGTTACACATGACTTAAAGAACTACAAAAAATGAAGTAATAATCACCAAACGTGAAAGGAGAATTAACATGGGACTTTATGAAGGAATAAAAGACGCAATCGGAATAGCACAAAAAGCTGATAACGTCGAGCTTTACAAACAACTCATTGATTTAAGTTCACAGGCCTTGGATATGCAGACTGAAATAGCAAAACTACGCGAAGAGAATTCAGAACTACAAAAATCCAAAGAAACGGAGCAAAGGTTTGTTAGGCATGAACAGCCGTATTTAACACTTGAAGGTGATAATCCAAAGGTTTGTTATTGCGCTGTATGTTGGGGAAAAGACGAGAAAATGATTCAAATGGACAGAATCAACTGGGATAAAGGTCAAATAAAGCTATATTGTAGTGTTTGTAAGAACCATTGCATCGAAAAACTATAAACGATAAAGAGGATTATTAACAGAATACTGAAATATCGGGGATTCAGCCCCGATTTACTTTTATTTATCCTTTATTTTTTTATATTATGTGAGAATTTATTTGTTAGATAATTTGTATCTTGACCTTTTCAGAAATGAGTGGTTGCACTTTTTTACTATAACCTCAATGGAATTATTTAAATGCAGATTCTCATTTACCATTTTTTGCTGTTTTGAAAAGCGGTTTATATTTATTTACCGCTGATTGAAAGATTTACTATATAAACATAAAACATATAATAGCAATATTTGAGTAGTTTTCTGTTTTACAGTATGTTATATTTAAAATGTTCATAAACGAGCAGCAACTGATAAGGAATAGTATATGTTTTTTATGAAAAGAAGCTCTTCGTATAGAACAAAAAATATATTTACAGGAGTGGAAAAAATGAAAAAAAGAATTGTAAAAATCGCAGCTTCAGCTATGTCAGTTTGCACGATCGCAGCAGCAATGCCGAATGCAATTGTTGCACAGGCAGCAGGTTATTTCAGGCCGGAAAATAGTATGAAGTATCAGGAGTTAGTTGACCACGAAAGAAACATCTGCATAGTAAGCGACGGAGTTAACCAAGTATATGACGGTGCAGGCAGTGGAGATTATCGTCCACCGTCAAATCTGGATCCGTTGAAAAGAAATCAAGTTAAAGATGCTTCAACATGGAATACAAAAGTTAAGATCATGAACAACGTAGAGAAAGTTTATGACTTTTTCGAAAGACGCGGTCATACAGATTTTGATTTCAGCAAAAGCGGAAATCCAATGTTTTATGTATTTGAGTATGACCAGCCTGGATATGCAAGCTCAAACAACTTTGTAAAAGGCAGAGGTCTTGGTTCTTTTATTAGTATGAACTGGATCGGTCTTGGTAAAGGAAATGACGATACATACAGCATGGGTTTTGACAGAGGCGTAATCGGTCATGAATTTACGCATTTTATTCTTACACAAAAACTTGGATGGATACCTAAATCAGGGAAAACAGAGACAGAAGCTCTTATGGAAGCTTACTGTGATATCCTTGGTGAACTCTGTGAAGATAATCCGGACTGGATGGTTGCAGGAGATATTTTTAAAGATAACAGTGAAAGCAATATGATTTACTCACTCAGAAATATGAGGAATCCTAAGGAAAATAAAAATAAGCTTTATGATTGCGCATTTGTTAACTTCTATGATGATTACTATGATTATATGTGCGATATTGATATGCTTAAAGAAAACAATCCATATCAGAAGTATATGAACGCTTGTTATCTTGGCACTACAGTTATTGACCGTGCAGCATCTCTGATGTATGACAGAGGCATTCCTAAGGAAGAATTGGCTGATATATGGTATAATTCTATGCAGTATTATACAGGTGATGTAGAAAATGCAACATTCCATGACTGCCGTAATGCTGTTGTAGAAGCTGCTACAAGATATTACGGAAGCTCAAATAATAAGATGATTTCAATAATTGAGCAGGCATTTGATGAAGTTAATGTTACTCATCGAACAAGACTTTCACAGGCATCAGCAGAAGATTCTAAAAGTATGTCTTACTATTTTTTAAGAGCTGAACGATCTAAGTTCCCTGAAGGAGAATACTGGAATACAGGAGATCCAAATACAACAAGCACACAAAAAATATATTATGATAAATCAACATCTCTTCCTATGGGGCCAACTGCTTTTTCTGATTTTTCTGATTCAAATTGGGAGAATGAAGAACCGTATTATCAGTGTGCAGGTTTTGCTAAGAAGATTCAGGAAGATTATTATGGAACAAATACATTTGTTCAGAGTGCAGATCTTTCATATACTCCTCAGCCCGGTGATCATCTCCGTCTTAATATTAATTATAAGGGTAGGGAATGGTCACATAGTGTATTTGTTTATGGAGTAATCGGTAATACAATCTATTATGCAGATTGCAATTCTGACGGCTATAATGTTATCCACTGGGATAACAAGATGACATTTGATGCTTCTTCAGGCAGATTTTATTTAGAAAATGATACTTCTATTTACACGTTCGCATGGGTTGAAAGGCCTCTTAAGCTTGGAGATGTTAATGCAGACGGTGTAATCGATAAAAATGACTTGGATGCAATGAATAATATTATTAATGGAAATGCTGAAATAGAAAATCACGATGTACGTATGCGTCAGTATGCAGCTGACATCAATGGTGACTACAAGGTTGACAACGCAGACAGAAAGCTGCTCGAAGATCTTTACTATAACAGGAACGGCGCAAGATCAGCATATGGTTATGTTATTTATTAATCATATTCTAAAGAATAAAAATGCTCTTGATGTGATTTAAAAATGAAAAAACAAGGTATGCCTTAGATTGGTATACCTTGTTTTTACATAATGTCGTGGATAGCTATCAGAGTTTGCTGGATTAAGTGCAAAAATAACATTATAAGATAAGACTTGTCCCCGCATATGCGGGGGCGGATGTCATCTATTATGCAAAAAATCACAATATATCCATAAAGAATAGTCACAAGATCTTTTCTGATCCTGTGACTATTTTACTTTTTCTTAGCTTCATGATATTACCCTCCACACGGAGGGAGTGGAGTGGCGCTATAATTCATTTCCCAACATGGTTTCTGTTTATGATGACGATGAAATATTGATTGAGTTTTTCCAAAAAATACGAATGTTGTTATTGCTTTTTCGGAGGGGAAAGTGGTATAATTATCTTATAAAACATGAAACACAAGACAGGTGATATTATGAACTTAGAAGATCAGAGAAAAATTATTCTGACGGGTGCGATGTACAATGACCTTACTCCCGAACTGGTCAAGGCACGGGAACTGACGGTGTTTCTCACGAACGAATATAATGCGAGCTTTGGAAAGCCACAGGAGGTGCGTGAGGAAATACTGAGAAGGCTGCTGAAGTCGGTCGGAAATAATGTTCATTTTGAGCCTACTTTCCGCTGTGAGTTCGGGGATAACATATCTATTGGCGATGACTTCTATGCAAACTTTGATTGTGTGATGTTGGACGGCGGGGAGATAGAGATCGGTAGTCATGTTCTGCTTGGTCCGAGAGTGGGACTTTATACCTCAAATCACGCTATTGATTCTTGGGAACGTATCAATGGTGCTTGCTATGCAAAGCCTATCAAGATTGGAAATAACGTGTGGATAGGCGGCGGTGTAAATATCAATCAAGGTGTAACCATTGGCAGTGATACTATCATCGGCTCCGGAAGTGTTGTAACAAAGTCAATACCGTCGGGTGTTATAGCCGCCGGAGTGCCGTGCAGAGTGATACGGGAAATAACAGATAATGATAAAACGGGATATATTCCGTAAATTAGGAGCGTACTATGAAACAATACATCGTTGACGCTTTCACTGACAAAATATTCTCGGGTAATCCTGCTGCTGTATGTGTTCTGGAATCGTTTCCAAGTGAACACATCATGCAGAGTATAGCTATTGAAAACAACCTATCGGAGACTGCGTTTGCAGTAAAAGAGAACGATCGCTATCACATCCGCTGGTTCACTCCCAAGAGTGAGATAGACTTCTGCGGACACGCTACTCTTGCTACCGCTTTTGTTCTCTTCAATTATCAGGAGCAGGATACGGATACTCTCAACTTCTACGGCCAGATCGGTGGGTTTACCGTTCGAAGATCTGATGATCTGGTAAGAATGGAGTTTCCTGCGTATAAGCTGGAACATATCGAAATAACCGATACCATGATTGAAGCGCTCGGTACTATACCTCTTTCAGCATACAAGGACAGAGATATACTGTTCGTTCTCAGAAATGAAGACGAAGTTCGAGACTTACAACCGGATATGGAGCTTATATCAAAGCTGGATGGAGCTTGTGTTGCTGTTACTGCCAAAGGTACCGAATACGACTGTGTTTCAAGAGTATTTGTTCCTAAGTATGGAATAAACGAAGATCCTGTGACCGGTTCAACGCATTGCATGATCGCTCCATACTGGTGCAAACGTCTGAACAAACCCAGTATAACTGCTTTCCAAGCTTCCAATCGTACAGGTATTCTGTACTGTGAGTGTGCAGATGATAAGGTCATTATCTCCGGTAAAGCTGCACTTTTCTCAATAAATGACATTGTTGGTTTATAAACTATCTGCGCCGCCTACGGGCGGTGCTTTCTTTTTACTGTTCTTGAAAGAGATTGGAATAAATAAACCGCAGCTCATGCTGCGGCATTATAGTATCATAACTTGTAGTCAAATAACACATAAAAGAATCCATATAAATAAAGAATTATCCATAAACATCTTTAATCAAATGATTCAAATTCGCATCATCTTGGATTCCAAGAGATTGCATATATTCTATTTGTAAAAGCTTTATAATTCCATCATATTCATTATCATCATGAATGTTGTTTAATACCACAGGATTACATATAAGCCTATTTCTATCAATTACACCAGGAGAATCAATGTCATAACCATTTTCTGGTGCTTGAGTAAGTAAGCCTTTACATCCAATAATGGAAATACATAAAAACAGTCGTTCTTCTTTTATTATATTTTGGAAAATTCTCCTGTATCTGTCTATTGTGTTCTTAATTTCATACCAATAGCTTCTATGAGCAAAAAAGCCAGAGGGAAATTGATTTTTGCTAAAAGAAACTCGCTCTGATAATGATTCAAAACACTCTATGATTCCATTATTATTAATATAGCATTCAGATTTTGAAACGTTATCATTATCCGGTAAAAATCTTAATCCATCAACACATGGATTCATTCGGGTGCCGTATGTAAAATCGTGAAATATTGAAGGAAAATCATAGCGGTTCTTTCTGTTTAAAACATACATATTCTTATTAAAGCTTGTATCAGTAAACGTTTCTGGAATAATATGTAGCAACAGGAATCTTGAATATTTATCGTTCTCGTCTTCAGATTGTTCAAAGTAATACTGTATTCGCTCCTTACGGTAATTATATATTTCTTTATCGAGAGATAGCGACTGATTGAACATATTTCTCAACTCCGTATAAGTCATTGAAGCTTTTTTATTTCCAGCGCGCCTGAAAGCTTGATAATTCTTCTCATCTTCTATGTGAAGATAAGGAGCAAAGCCATCATGTTTGACATGAATAATGACTACGTATTTTCCGCTTACAAGCGGAACAAAACAAAAACTGATTGAAGGTGATTTAGGCTGAATACCTGCAAGATCATTTCGTCTATCTAGTTCAAATTTATCTGTGTTATTATTAGGAATATCTATACCGCATATCTCTGAAGCACATCCGTTTTTATCACTGATACCGAATATAAGATAACCACCTTCAGCATTTGCAAAGGCACAGACATATGTAATTATGAAAAAAGAAAAAAGAATCACCATTTACAAAAAGATATGGTGTAAGATACGTTACTGGCAAAATCTTAAAGATGTATCTGATACCGAGCTTGCAGCTTATTTAAGAGTATGTGAGCGAACACTCAGGGACTACGACAAGAACGCACGAAACATCACACTTGAAAAAATCGATAACTTTCTTACTGTAAACAGCATGGAGCTTGATGAGCTTCTTGCTATGTGAAAATAGAAAAAACTACTGGACAAATTCAGGAAAAGGTGGTATCATATTATCATGACGAATGATATTACCTTTTCCTTAGGGAAAGGAAGATACATGAAAGCTGTAAAATTACCTTCGGGTAGCTATCGTACACAGGTCGTTGTCGGCAAGGATGAAAACGGAAAACGTATCGTAAAATCCTTCACATCTGACAAGGAATGGGAAGCAATCAAACTTGCTGATGAGTATATTGAGAACAATGCTATTAACGTGGATTCCAAAAGAATGACTGTAAGGCAGGCTTTTTCTCAGTACATTGAAGCAAGGGATAACATTCTTTCTCCGTCTACAATAAGAGGCTATAAGATCATCATGAACTCACGTTTACAGTTCATCATGGATATGAACATTCATGAAGTCAAGCTGAATGACGTTCAGAAGGCTGTAAACTATGATTCCAAGAGACTGAGCCGAAAGTCTATAAAGTCATCGGTATCGTTGCTTAAAAGCGTTCTTGAAGCACAGGACATTGAGCTGAAGATAAAAAAGATCACAATACCGCAAGAAAAGGGCAAGAAGAAGTCTATTCCCGATGCAACAGCAGTACTTAAAGCAATTATCGGTACGGATATAGAGTTGCCTTGTATGCTTGCAATGTGGCTATCGCTCAGAATAAGCGAAGTTAGAGGATTGCAGTTCAGGGATATTTCTGAGGACGGCAAGTATATTACCGTATGCAGAGCAAGGATATGTCTTGATGGCAGAGATGTAGTCCGTGACCAAAATAAGACTGAGGAAAGCACACGTACTAATCCGCTTCCAGCTTATCTACTTAATCTTATTCAGCAGATTCCACATGAAAAGGATACGGATTTTATAGTTACCTACCACTACGAAACTATCCGAAGGAAGTTCAACGCCTTAATGGAGCAGAATGGATTCAACATAACCTTCCATAAGCTCCGTCATGAATTTGCAACCACGCTTAATGATTTAGGCATCCCTGGAGACTACATCCAGAAGCTTGGAGGTTGGGCAACTGACAACGTTATGAAATCGGTTTATACTCATACAACTGCTGTCAAAGAAAAGGAATATCAGACGCTCATTGATAACTTCTTTGTAAATGCTATCAACAGCACAGTTAAAAGTGCTTAAAAATCACACGAGCGTCACACGAATTACGTTGAAAAGGCTTAAAATAGGGACATTTGGGTGAAGTGTGAAGCTTCGAATCCCTCTCTGTCCGCTTTTTTTAAGAAGCCTGTATTTCGAGAAAAACACCGAAATACAGGCTTTTCTCATGCCTGTAGAAAACAGTTTTAAATGCATTTTTGTAGATTCGTGTGAAGAAAAAACAGGCGTTTTTCACACGAATTCACACGAAATTCACACGAAGAAAAGGCGATATAATGTTATAGTTAAGACAGCTCCAGTAAAGGAGCTGGTCTTTTTATGATAAACTAGGTTATTCTGCTGGTAGAGGATGAAGAAGCTACAGTCTGAAGAGAGAGTCCCTTCTGCTGATTGACCTTTCAACTGTGATATGATATAATTGACCTATATTACATTGGATAAGTATCTTGTAGGAGGCGCAGAAATGAACAAACAAAACGACAATATTGAGATCATCGGCGCACATGAAAACAACCTGAAGCACATCAGCGTCACGATACCGAAAGGACAGCTTGTGGTATTTGCAGGCGTGTCGGGTTCTGGGAAAAGCTCACTTGCCTTTGATACGATAGCGGTGGAGAGTGCAAGAGAATGGCAAAGCTCCTATCCGCTGTTTCTGCGTAACAAGATGCCCCACTACGAACGCCCGAAAGTAGAGGAAATACGAAACCTCACACCGTCGATCATGGTAGATCAGCGGGCTATGGGTGCAAGTTCACGCTCAACGGTCGGCACGGCGATAGACGTTGCTCCGCTTGTGCGATTGCTGTTTTCCCGTATCGGTCAGCCATCGGCAGGCGGTTCGATGGCGTACAGCTTCAATCACCCGATGGGTATGTGTCCCGACTGCACGGGTATCGGTGAACAGCTCGTTCTGATCGAGGACAAAATGTTCGATATGGATAAAACACTTGCAGAGGGTGCTTTGCAGTTCAGTCAGTTCTCGGCAGGCTGGCAGACTTACCTGTATCAGAACAATCCTCTGCTTGATCCGCACAAGAAACTGCGTGACTTCTCAGCGGAGGAAATGGAGATACTCAAATTCGGCGCAAAAGAGAAAGTACAGGTCGAGATACGCTCCAACAATACGGGGCGTGTGGATAAGGTTGACTATGAGGGCGTTATACCTCGTTTCTATCGGCTGTATCTCCGCCGTGACATCACAAAGCTCAAACAGAGCTTGCAGGACGAGATCATGTCGCTTGTGGAGAAAGGGCATTGTCCGACTTGCGGCGGTACGGGCTTGAATCCTGCCGCACTCGCTTCAAAGATCAACGGGCGGAATATCGTAGATTATATGGATATGACCGTGACCGAGCTTCTGCCTGTGCTTGATAAGATCACCGAGCCGAGAGGGATTTCCCTTGCAAAGCAAATCTGGGCGTATATCCAAAGAATGATAGATGTGGGTATCGGCTATCTTTCTTTTTCAAGAAGAACAGATACGCTTTCGGGCGGTGAATTACAGCGTATCAAAATGGTGCGAAACCTCGGCAGCAGTCTTTCCAACATAACCTACATCTTCGATGAGCCGACTGCGGGGCTTCACCCTGCTGATGCGGAGCGTATCGGGAAACTGCTCATTGATCTGCGCGACAAGCACAATAACGTGTTCATCGTGGAGCACAGCCGTCAGATGATAGAACTTGCTGACCATATCATCGAGCTTGGCGAAAATGCGGGAACACAGGGCGGCAGGATCGTGTATGAGGGTGATCTGAACGGCTTGAGATCTGCGGATACACTGACAGCGCAGATGATGAAGCAGAAGATACAGCTAAATACATCACCGCTGAAATGGTCGGATGGCTTCCTGATAGAAAACGCCCATTGTCACAATCTGAAAAAGTGACCGTGACCATACCGAAGGGCGTTCTGACTGCTGTTACGGGTGTTGCAGGTTCGGGCAAAAGCTCGCTTGTTTGCCATGAATTTGTACGCCGTAATCCCAATGCTATCGTAATCGACCAGAAAGCGATAGGCACTTCGATCCGTTCCACTCCGGCGACCTACACAGGCGTAATGGACGAAATACGAAAGCTGTTCGGCAAGGAAAACGGCGTGACTGCAAGCTGGTTCAGTTACAATTCAAAGGGAGGATGCACGGTCTGCAAGGGGACGGGACAGATCACCTACGATATGGCGTTTGCCGAGCCTGTTGTTGTGCCGTGCGAAGAATGCGGCGGTCATCGCTATAATCCGACTGCGCTTTCCTATACTTACAAAGGAATGAACATCGAGGAGGTCTTGAGCCTGACGATTGAGCAGGCGATGGACTTCTTTGACAGCAAAAAGATTCGCTCTGCACTGCAAAGCATGATAGACGTAGGTCTTGGTTATCTCACGCTCGGACAGCCCACAAGTACGCTTTCGGGCGGCGAGGTACAGCGCGTGAAACTCGCAAGTGAACTGCACAAACAGGGCGAGGTTTATGTCCTTGATGAGCCGAGTACGGGACTTCATGGCAAGGATATTGAAAAGCTCCTTGCACTCCTGCGAAAGCTCGTTCAGAACGGCAACACGGTCATTATTGTAGAGCATCGCCTTGAACTCATCGCACAGGCTGACTACATCATAGACATGGGGCCGGAGGGTGGCTCAAACGGCGGACAGGTCATGTTCTGCGGTACGCCGGAAGAACTGCTGAAATGTGAGCGGTCGAAAACGGCGGAGTATCTGAAAAAAGCAATGGCACTTTGATGCTTGTGGATGTAAAGGAAAAGAATTTCACGGAAACGACAGCATCATTAGTTCTGCTGATTGACCTTTCTCCGGTGGTATGGTATAATGGTAAAAACAAATGACCGAGGTGTTACCATGAAACGCAAGACTGCCAAAGAAATACTCGCCGAGTCCTTCCGTGAGCTTGCCGAGACAGTTCCAATAGACAAGATAACCATTAAGGATATCGTATATAACTGCGATTATTCTCCTGCAACATTCTATCGCCACTTCAAGGACAAATATGATCTGATCGCCTATGACTATGTTCAGCGCACCTCGGAGATCATAGTTAACTTCGGTAGGTCAGGATATGAGTGGATACGTATCCTGACCGACTGTATGCGATTCTTTGATGAAAACAGAAAGTACATGAAAAATCTCCTTCTGCATACAAGCGGTATGGATTCATTTGTGCGATACTTTGCAGATGCAAATATAGGGCATATCACCGACTGCGTTCTGAAAAACTCATCAATGAAGGAGCTTTCTCATGACCTTGAAGTCTACGTAAGATTGTATGTATTTGGCACGGTACAGATCACCTGCCAATGGCTGCTTGGGGAATTTGACAGTACAGCAGATCATCTTGCTGAGCTGTTTGAAAAGGCTGTACCTGAGCCGTTAAAAAAGTATCTGGATATAAAATGAGAGAATTTTGCCTGAATGTCTCATTATGAGATATCCGGGCATTATTATAGCTTGTATTTCCTGCTTTATAGGTATATAATGAGTTTATAAATCGCATACGACATGACGGTATGCGACAAATGAAACACAGGAGGTATATATCATGGACGAAAAGCAGAATATACTCGAAGCAATGAAGAAGGCAGGCGAACCGCTGAACGCAGGAAAGATCGCCGAGCTGACAGGTCTTGACCGCAAGGTTGTTGACAAGACCATGACCGCAATGAAGAAGGATGGTTCTATCGTATCTCCCGTGAGATGCAAGTGGGAGCCTGCTGAAAAATAAGAACGATATTGGGCTGTCGGTCGGCTATCGACAGCCCTTTGCTTAAAGATGATCTGAAAGGAGCTATATTATGGAAATCGAAGCAGTTAAATTCAGAAAAGACGGATTTTATTCTCAGCCATTCGTATTCGGCGGCGAGGACGGTGCGGAAAAGTTTGACAAGAATATCCGCTATCGCGGCAGTTTGCAGAACTATCTGATCGACACGGGCAAGGAGGTTATCCTTGTTGACACCGGACTGACTGCCGGAACGCCCGAAGAAGTTCCCGACGAGAACAGCCCGCTCTATACGGGCAAGGATATTTCAAGCTATATGGACGCTTTCAAGGCTCTCGGCTACAAGCCCGAACAGGTCACAAAGATTCTGCTTACTCACAAACACGCAGATCATTCAGGGGAGCTGAAGTCTTTCCCTAATGCGAAGATATATGTGAACGCCGATGAAGTTTCTGCCGCTGAATTGCAGGGACTTGATAACATCGTGCCTGTTAACTTTACGGACGGAGCGTATCACAACTTCCCCGAAAGCCAGAAGATCGCGGAGGGTGTTTATCTCATCAAGGCAAAAGGACACACCAACGGCAACAGCATAATTATCGTTGAAAACGAAGGACTGTTCTATATGCTTCACGGCGATATTACCTATGTTGACGAAGCTCTCTATGAGAACAAGCTTTCCATAGTATTTGATGATCTCTCAGCGGCAAGAGAAACACTTGACCGTGTGCGTGAGTTTGTCAGAAACAATCCTACTGTTTACTGCGGTACGCATACACCGCAGGGTTATGAGAACCTTGAAGCAAAGCGTGTCATGGATCTGGATAATCCCGTTCCAACTGTACTTGCAGAGGTAGATTTTTCTGCTCAGCAGGCAAGCGGCAAGTATGTCTGTTCCATCTGCGGATATGTGTATGATCCTGCCGAGCATGACGGCGTTGCATTTGAGGACTTACCTGATGACTGGAAATGTCCGAGATGTAAGCAGGGCAAGGATAAGTTCAATAAGGCTTAACAGCCATGCACAAAAATCTTAGCAAAAGGTGGCTGAATGCCTATGAGTAATGAATTATCAGAAGTATCAATTGTAAACGATTCATCCAGAGAAAAGACCATTATCAAAACAAGTATCATCGGAATCATAGCAAATGTGTTCCTTGCAGCGTTCAAGGCTGTGATCGGTATTATGACGCACTCAATTGCCATAGTTCTTGATGCGGTCAACAACATTTCCGATGCCGGAAGTTCGCTAATCACGATAATCGGTACAAAGCTTGCAGGTCGTGAACCTGATAAAAAGCATCCTTTCGGTTATGGTCGTATTGAATACTTGAGTGCTATGATAATATCTGTCATCGTACTATATGCAGGTGTAACGTCATTTATCGAATCGGTAAAGAAGATCATATCGCCGCAGACTCCCGAATATTCAATCGCATCGCTTGTGATCGTCGGTGTTGCTGTTGTGGTCAAGATCGTGCTTGGCAGATATGTGAAAAGTGTAGGCACAAAAGTCAATTCCGATTCCCTCGTAAATTCTGGCGAAGATGCAACACTTGATTCGATCATCTCTGCTTCTACGCTTGTAGCAGCCGTGATATTCATGATCTTCGGTCTGTCGCTTGAAGCATGGCTTGGTGCTATCATCTCGCTTGTTATCATCAAATCGGGCATTGAGATGCTGAAAGATACTATCTCGCAGATACTCGGCGAACGCAGTGATCCTGATCTTGCAAAGAGCATAAAGCAGACTGTCACTGAGTTTGAGGGCGTTGAGGGAGCATATGATCTCGTACTGAACAACTACGGTCCGGATGCATGGAACGGCTCTGTTCATATCGAAGTTCCCGATACCTATTCAGCAGACCAATTAGACCGTCTTATCCGTGAGATACAAATGAAAGTATACAGTCAGCATCAGGTCATTCTTACCGCAATCGGCGTGTATTCGATCAACACCAAAGACGATGAAGCAAAAGCCATTGAGCAAAAGGTTCGTGATATCGTATTCTCACACGAAAACGTTTTGCAGATGCACGGTTTCTACCTTACAAAAGAAACAAACAATATCCGTTTCGATGTGGTTATCAGCTTTGATGCTCCAAACCGCAGAGACGCATATCAGACGATAGTTTCTGATGTTCAGAAAGCATTTCCCGATTATCAGTTACAGATTACTCTGGACACTGATTTTTCTGAGGAATAAAGCACAAGACGAAAGACAGTATAACGATACAAAAAAAGGCCAGCTCCTCACGGAGCTGGTTTTCTTATTATAATAAATCGACTATCTCCTCATAGAAATCAGGTGTGATGTTCCGCATTGAGAAGTGAATAGATAGAGCATCCATCAATGTATTAGTGGTACGATGATGTTTTTATTTTATATGCTTTTCAAACCTGAACATTCCCGCAGGAAACTGAGGATCATCGCTATCGAATTCATTCGCAGGGAAATCTCCCGGATGATGCTTGTTGAGATATTCTACGATATGGAATCCGCAGCGGTTGACGTAAAAATGGATATTTCGTGTTTCAAAGTAGGGAGTGAATGTCTCCCAGATAGTTACCTCCGGATGCAGTTTCTCTATCGCACACCATGCCGCATATCCGATACCTTTGCTGTGGACTTCCGGCTTTATGAAAAGCAGTTCAAGATCGCCGTGAAAGCCTGAGACTTTTATAACTGCGCCTCCGACAATTATACCGTCAGCAAAGATACGGTATGCTTCACCCGTGTCAATGCAGGCTTCTATGGTTTTGCTGGAAATAATCTGCTCGTCATCTTTGTTTTCAAAATGAGCATCACGAAGACCAAATTCCTCCATTGCACCATAGTTGAAGGCTTCCTGATTATCTTTAATAAACTGCCCACGGTCTGATACTTCCAATGGAACAAGCTGTACTTCTGTCATGTTTAGGTCTCCTTTAAGTTTTCATAGTAAAAAACGGTTGCCAGTTATAATCCAAGTCCATACCCTGCTCCAACTCCGACAGAAAGAAATGCTGTGCCGATCATTCCGACTACGGCAGGCTTTAATCCGGACATCACGCCTTTGACCGCTTTGCTGTCTTTAAACTTCTCAAAGCACTTAGCGGTGATAAGGATTATGATAAAAGACGGTAGCACTATACCAAGTGTTGCAATAACAGCACCAAGGACACCGCCTGTCCTGATACCTATGAATGTAGCCATATTGACTGCCAGTGGCCAGGTGTACTTTCGCTGAGAGCTACGAAGTCAACAAGCTCCGCCTGTGTAAGTCAGTCGTGCCGTTCAGCTTCATACTGTATCATGGCGATCATCGCATAACCGCCGCCAAAGGTGAACGCTCCTATCTTCATAAAGGTAAGGAACAAATCTAGATTTTTATTCATAGTTAATCACCATTAATCAGTATATCACTACAAACTGTACGTGTCAATTATTTCTGCTCTGAAGGCAGAATAAGAACATACAGCTCATGTACATATATCAATACAGAACTCAGAAGAATGGAACAAACTTGGTACAACAACGTTTAATCTGTCTGTTTTGTTAAATGAGGTCTTAATATCAATGGTAATATACGAAGTATCTCCTGCCTTAAAATCATAATGAGCTTTTCTTCCCGAGGAGCTATCAAGCCATGTTCCGCCATCGGGAGTATAGACTCCGTGGTTTATTCTGATTCTTCCTTGATATACTTTTATTTTTAGCTTATAGATTCCTTCGTTCAATGGGATATATAATGAACGCTGAGGTTTCAGTAATACCTTCTCATTAAATCTAAGCTCTTTCATGACTTCTCCTTTTCAAGTATCCTATAGCTTGTACGGTCAATTCCGATAGCGCCGAGAGGAGCTGTGATAAGTATAGCAAGCACTGCTACTGATAATACAGTTTTTCCGCACGGGAGTCCAAGCGATAGCGGAATCGAGCCAATAGCAGCCTGTACAGTTGCTTTCGGAAGATAAGCGATTATGCAGAAAAGCCTTTCTTTTATGGTCATTTTTGTCCCAAGTAGACATAAAATAACACCAACTGCTCTGAAAGCAAGTGCAATAAATATCATAAGTAGAGCAGGAACTCCTGCCGCAAGCGTGTAACGCACATCAACAGCAGCACCTACAAGTACGAACAATACGACCTCTGCTCCTATCCAAAGCTTGCCGTATTTCTCAGATAAACGTGAAGATACGCTTTTGTCAGATTTTAGTTTGATAACACACGCCATAGCTACGACTGCAAGCAATCCCGATATCGCGACATATGGCTTCACAAGAGTTTCAACAGACATCAGTAGAAATGCAGTTCCAAGTATGATTATGGCTTTAGTACTGTTTCTTATCTTATGATTATGCAGATATGCGCTCTCAAATAATAGATACAAGCTTATTCCTGCAACCGTTCCGAGTAACACTCCAAGAATTATTGATATGGGGATATTCAGAAAATCTACACCTTTGGCAGAACCGCCCTGCGCCATTGTTACAAATGTTGAAAAAAGAACTATCACGAATACATCATCGCATGAAGCTCCCGCAAGTATCATCTGAGGTATGCTTTTTTCAGTACCTCGCTTCTCCTCTATAAGCTTTACCATTCTTGGAACTACGACTGCAGGTGATACCGCACTGAGTACAGCTCCCATAACAGCCGCTTCAATTCTGCTTACGTCAAGCAGAAACGGTGCGAATAATGTGTACCCAACGATCTCAAGACAAGCCGGAACAAATGACATCAGCACCGCAGGTCTGCCTACTTTTTTCAGATCTGATAGATTAAGCGAAAGTCCCGCTTTGATGAGTATTATGATAAGAGCTATTTGCCGAAGCTCAGATGATATACCGAGTATCGAACTGTCAAGCATATCAAGTACATATGGACTTATAATTATTCCGACTCCAAGCATACCTATGATACGCGGCAAACCTATCTTCTCAAAGATAGCTGCTGCTGAAAAGCCTAAAAGAAAAATGATCGCAAGAGATAAAAGCATAGTGTTTCCTCCAAAATAAAAAAGCCGACAGCTTCTGCGTAAAAATGCAGAAGTCATCAGCTTGATAAGCGGTTCTGGTTTCCCAAGGGAGAACATCATTCCCTTATGAAATTTTCTTATTACATTATATCACTCATTACATGCTATGTCAAGTGGTTTACAGTCTTTTGGATGGATGCTATTATAGGATTTTCAATAGACTAAGCCCTATTGAAACAGTAAAAAAATGTTCCGTATAAGTGGTATATCGGCTTTTGAAACGTTGCAAAAATAATTGACACCCTATTGGGAATAGAGCCAGTGCAGTATTTGCTGCACTGGCTTTCTCATTATAGTTTGCTCTCATATTCTCTGACCCTGCGATAGAATGTGTTTTTGTTTAACTTCATACGCTTACGGAACTCAATAGCAGTAATCTTTCCTGATTTCCATTGCTCATACAGCTGAGCGAAGTTTTCCCAGTTTACTGAGATAGGCTGTCTGCCTTTATACTTTCCCTGAGACTTGGCAATAGCAATACCCTCGCGTTGACGCTGTAATGTCTGTTCGCGTTCAAGCTCTGAGAGTGCTGCGAATATTGACAGGACAAAACGTCCCTGCGGAGTATTGGTGTCAATATTCTCTTTACTGCTGACAAGCGTTACTCCTTTTTTCTGAAGGATATCAATGATGTTCAGCAGGTCTCTGATGGATCTTCCGAGCCTGCTTATACTTTCGATGTACAGGGTATCACCTTCACGTACATATTCAAGCATAGATTTAAGCTCAGGGCGATTGGCATTCTTGCCGGACATCTTCTCAGCAAATACACGCTCAACCTTATATTGCTCCATAATAGCTTCCTGTCTGGCTGTCACTTGATGTTCTGTCGATATCTTTTTCTCCTTTAGCGAGAAGATATTTTGTTAAGCTTGTCACAGGATGAAAAGCACTATTCACATTCTTTTCAAAACGCTTTTCACTGCTTCTCGGTGCAAATTCCTCATATATTTCATAGTTATCCGCAGACTTATCGAGATCAGTTCCCGGACCATCATCATGCTGAACATATACAACTTCAATCTGATTCTCTCTCGCTACAGTTATTAATTGCTTTATATTTTTTCTCACAGTTTCAAACGAATACAGCCTTTCATCAAATCAGCCCTTTTGTGTATCTACAACTAACAGTATCATCATTTTCTCCTTTATCAATTCCTCTTTCGCTTAAATATACAAACTATGCTTTTGGATGAACCATAGCTTTGGTTTGTAGAAGTACAACTTACTAGCTCCCATCCATCACAACCAAGAAGATTTAGTTTGCTTTCAAGTTGATTTGACTCAACGCTTCCTCCCCAAAAACCTTTTGTATCATACACGACCACTTTATATTCGAAATTATCCATATTTAATCCTCCTACAGATTTCGATTTAGGAAAGTAACCTACTTATCGCATTATATAGACAGATCTGTCTTCAATCAAGTTTATCAGTCTCATATATCAAAGGTCACTTTTCAATATGCTGTATATTTTGACGTCGCCTATGCCTGAATTTCCCTTGAAAGCTCTTCTAAGGGTGCCCTCGTGCTTCATGCCACACTTTTCCATAACACCACCGGAATTTGGGTTGCGGGTATCGTGAATAGCCTCGATACGTTCCACGCCCACTTCATCAAAGAAAAAAACGATTAGAGCTTTCAGCGCTTCACTTGTTATTCCCCGATGCCACCATTTTCTGCCAATGCAGTATCCTATCTGCACCGCCGAGATTTTATCAAAGACCTTTACAGCACCGATAGAACCAACCGGTCTACCGTCGCCTTCCTTAGGAACGATAGCCCACTGATAGAAGTCATCATCGGGATAATGACTTACCCAGTCACCCAGCACGGATCTGGTGACATCGATATTCTGATGAGTATGCCAAGAAATGAACTTTGTTACCTCGTCATCGTTTGCCCAGTTCTCATACATAGCTTCGGCGTCCTCAAGAGTGAATCTTCTCAGAATCAGACGCTCCGTTTCAAGGTGCTGTGTTCCCTTATGTTCCATTTCTTTAATTCCTTCTTTCTTTTGATTAACCAAGACTGCCTTTTGCAAACGATAAAGGAATCTGTCTGACTGCACCACATACATACTTACACAGATTCATACAGCTTACGTCAATAAAATCCAATTTATCGTTGTAGGTATTATAACATTCAGCTTAAGGATTTGTCAATAGAAATACCAAAGTGCTTCCAAGCTGACAGCAAAAAAACTATGTCTTAAAGCTTCAATTCATTGCCGCCCTTCACGGGCGGTTCTGCTATATGTATTTACATATTACCTGCGATGTGCTATAATTGGTGATAAGAGAAATGACAAAGGAGTTTACATATGGCAAATCGAGAAATTATCGACAGAGATACCTATAAGAAGATCAAGAAGATGAACCGTGAGGAGCTAACAAAGTTCATTCTTCAGTATGGAGATGAGCTTCTCGGAGAACAAGGCAAAACCATTGATCACCCAGCTCTTGATGGAGAGCTGAGCAAAATCAAAGGTATCGGTGGTAAGCGCCTTGAGGAGATAATGATCGTTATTGAGAAATTCTTGGATGTATAAAAGAATCCCATGAGGAAGATATGTGCCTCATGGGAATTCTCTTATTAAACGCTTTATCAAATAACTGTTAAGGGATATAAAGGTTCTACGGCTGAGAAATATGCTCAGAAGTATATCCCTTTTGATGATATGTATGCTTCTTACAGCTCCTGTTGTAGTTTCGCGTTGTTAACTGCATTCTTACCCTAGACGCTATTCGGATCCACTATCGTCTGAGCCATTACAGTCTGACGAATCCCTTATCTGCGTGACCTGCAAATTGGCACTTTACTTATCGTTCTTCAAAATGCTACGTGTTCACAGAAAATTTACGATTTCAGCCGCACATTTTGCCAGTCTAATACGTTAATGAATATATAGCTTAAAATACAAATATCTCTTGCATTCAGCAAGATATCATTGTATAATGAAATCAGACAGTTATATGCTGCAAATCTGAAGAATGGCAGGTGAATATTATGAAACTCAAGAAGATAGCTGCTGCAATTGCCGCTGCAGCAACTGCAATTGTCCCTCTTTCGGCGGACAGGCTTTCTGTGTTCGTTCCTTCCGCTGTGTATGCGGCTGAACACGCTATGGGAGCTGCTCTTCCCGACTGGATACCCGACAGCTTTGAAAGTGCTCTTGGATTCAGGAATACATACGGTGCTACTCTTGTAAAGGACGGCCTTGTATGTGTTGTGTTCAAGGAGAGTATGGCAGGAACGTCAGATGATGAACAGCAGGGAGCGTCACGTTATGAGATCAGGACAACGGAAGGTATGATGAAAGAACTCAAACGTGAAACATACTGCTCGGAAAGCTCGGAGACAGGCAGCTGCTATGAGGTGGCAGTATACTATGCTCCAGAGAAGCAGGGCGAGTTTGCTGTGGCACTGACCGACAAGTGGATACAGATATGCATAATGCCTGAGGACGGATACGACCCTGTTATGGAGAACAATGCCCTTGCTCAAAAGGCGGGGATCGATCTGGGAGGCGTTAACGCTTCTGCTTTCTATTCCTTTGCAGTAGACGAGGATAAGGAGATCACCGAGACAGATATCTACGGCTGGCTTCCCGACTGTGCTGCCGAGTACGAGGCATATAAGGAGAAGAACGGAGCTGTATCCGCAAAGGATGATCTCGTTCTGTTCTGTATAGACAAAGCTATCGGTACGGCATACAGCTGGACTTCAGCTGTGGATGAGAATATGTTCAGGGAACTGTTCCGGTCATCATGTTCCGTGGAAACAGCAAAGGTACTGGACGGAGGCACACAACGCTTTGTTGCTGTTTACAGGGCTCTGAACAGCGGAAAAGGCATTATCAGATGGGACTTCGCAAGAGGCGCTGACGCAGGCGTTCCCCTTGTTGAAAAGACTATTGTTGCCGACTGTACCGTTGCGGATAACGGCAATAAGATAACCCTGAGCGACTCGCATCTGAGCGACGCAAGGCTGACATTTTCGTCCTACAGCATTTATTCGGGAGAACTGAAGTATTCCGCAAATGAGATCTACGATAAGTATTACGGCTCGGATTCGGCGGTCATAACCTCAAAGGAGGAACTTGACGAGTTCCTTTCGAGATATTTGAATGAGAGCGCGGCAAAGAAGTTCACGGAGCAGTATTCGGAGCTGTTCTTCGAGAATTATGTGCTGATGCTGAATACCTATCTCGACCCCTACAGGGGACGAGTGTTCAAGCATGGTCTGAGGGACGTGGTAAAAAAGGACGGTTATCTGGAAATCGACTATACCTCTGTGATAAGCGGAGTGCTCATGAGGACCTCGGATTTTGATATCCTCAGGGTAGAGATACCTAAGGAACAGTATGACGGTTCCTATGTTGTCTGGAACGACAATGAGATTCTGGAAAGCGATCTTGTACGTATAAAAGTAGTGGATATAGATACGGGCAAGACCATAGAGATACCCAATGACGATGTACTCAGCCTGTTCGGCGGCACTGTCAAGTACTGCGAGGGCTCTAATCCCTATTACTGGGATACGGAGCGCACAGGCAAGACCGTTCATGATCTTTACATCGATGAAAAGTATCTGCCCGAGGGCTATGAGCTTTATACATGGAACGAGGCTATCATTGATGAATATCCCTATAATACCGCGGATATAGTCTTTAACGTACAAAAAAACGGTAGCGGTACTACCTTTATGGACAAGATAGCCACAACGGTTCGTGGCATCAACTATGAAAAAATGACAGAGAGCGGACCTGCGGTGGTGACATCGGAAGAGGAGCTCCAGGAGATAATGTCCTCCTGGTTTACAAATGAGAGCCTGCAGAGGAAGGTTATGTCCAAGTACGGCGACGAGTTCTTCAAAGACAACGTGCTGTTCCTTGACTGGGAAGTTGACTCCACTGGCGGCAGCGGTGTAAGCATCAGGGACATGGAGATCTCTGACGGAAATATCTCCGTATACTACATTGAACGCTCTCCCGATTATGGCATATGCAACACTGATTACCTGTGTATCTTACAGGCGACGGTTCCTAAGAGCAAATATCATGGTGAAAAGGTGGAGTGGAAGTGCCTCGGCGATGTAAACGGAGATAATGTATTCGGCATCGTGGATCTGCTGACCTTGCAGAAATGGCTGAATGGCTCAGATGATGTGACCATGCCCGACTGGACAAGAGCGGATCTTTGCAAGGACGGCAGGATAGACGTATTCGATCTCACTATGCTGAGAAAGCAGCTTATCAGCTGCGATAACGGTAATCTGACAAATCCCCGTTCCTATGATTATAAAATGAATGTTGTCGTTCATTACAATGGTTACGGCTATGCAGGAAATTGGATTGAAAAAGATGATGAGTATATGGACTTCAGCATTTCCGAGGGCGACAAGTTCACTGAGAAGCAGGAAGGAAAATGGGTGAAGAATGATTCCGATGATCTCAATTATATTATTGAAGTCGTAAAGATTACAGATGATGGCATAAGAGTAAAGAAATGCCAGTACGGTGAGACATCATTTGAGATTCTTCCGCTTGGCAGGGTGCTCAGCCTTGAGAGTATGCACGGCAGTTCTGACAGTGCAAATTATTCCTATGATGTGAGCTTTTCAAGGGAATACCGATATCCTATTTACGGGATCGATTATGATTACAGACACTAAGAAACATAGAAATACGATTATCTCTTGCATTTTGCGAGATATCGCTGTATAATGAAATCAGGCAGTTAAATGCTGCAAATCTGAAGAATGGCAGGTGAATGATATGAAGCTCACAAGACTGACCGCTGCTGTTATAGTAGCTGCAACAGCAATCACGCCGCTTACGTTTAATGCCTCTGTACCTATTTCGTATGCAGAGGACACAGGCGCTATTGCTAAACTCCCAGATTGGATCCCGTCTGATTTTGATTCCGCTGTAGAGTTCCGTAATTCCTATGGAGCTACGCATATTGACAATGGTCTGATCTGTTTAGTATATCCTGACCGTGCGAGAAAGGGCCGCAGTGCAGATACATACGGATATGAACTGAAACCAACTGCAGGAATGGGGCTCGAACTTAAACATGAGATATACACTCATGAGCTGACCGAGACCTGCTTTGATGTGTTTGTCTATCAGCCACAGAAACAAGGCGATATTGATCTGACAATAGTTGATCCTCATGTACAGGTCAAAGAAACACCTGACGATTGGGAACCGCCAGCAATTGCTGAATATAGCTTTACAATCAGCCAGAACCTAAGTATCACCGAAACCGATATCTTCAGCTGGCTCCCTGACAGTATGACTGAGTATGATGAGTATACTAAGAAAAACGATAATGTTTCTGTCAAGGATAATTATGTTGTATTCTGTACGATGGCAGTGGATCAGCTTGGTGACAAATGGGAGCCTGACTACAATAACAAATATGAGAACATAAAGTATCTTTTGACGTCCGACTGCACCATGCAGGTACCGGATTTGTATGATGACGGTTCAATTGATAAGATATATGTTTATCAGGCTGTGAAAGACGGAAATGAAAAGATATCATGGATTCGTACATCCAAAGCTGAGCCGACATCATATACACTGACTGCGGACTGTGCTGTGCTTGATAATGCACAGACTATACTGCTTTCGGGAGATATGAGAGTAACCCTTGTTGACTATGACACAGGCGAGCCGCTTACTCTCCCTGAGGGTGCAATGCCGAGAATATGGACGGATATTCGTCAAAGCACGTCCGATGGTGAGATAAAATGCAATATGCAGCCTGTCGGATTCAGAAATAACCCTGCCATCGTAGGTTTGGGAAACTTTTTTGACGGTTACAATTTCTCCTTCGGCTTGCTTGATATACCTGAAAGTTACTCCCTGCCGGAGGCTGAAGAAAAATCTGCGGGTTATTACAACGGAACTATTGTACCTGAAAATCATATTACCGTAAAGAAATATGACAACAACACAGCTGACGTTGTGTTCAGGCTGAAAAAAACTGCCAGAAGGGTACTCCCCGAGGAAAAGTCTGCTGATCTGACCGACCTTGAAAAGGGAGAAACAAGGATAACGTTTTATGACAAGGATACAGGAGAGCTTATTCCGAGTGAGCTAGTGAAGAACCATAATCTTGGGTTCGGTACGGATATAAGATTCAGGTCAAATATGTCTCCGGACGGCTGGATGTACACCGGCCCTGTATATTATGCAGACTCCAATCCTCAGGTCTATCAGACCGATCTCGCAAATCTGTATAGATCCGCAGATATCTTTGAATTCCTGTGTGACGATCAGCCTGAAGTTACTCTATATGACAATGGTTCAATGGAGCTTGTGATAAGAACCAGGATAAAAGTTTCAGGAAATATAAACGGTGACAGCAAATTCAACATTGCTGATCTTGTAGCATTACAGAAATGGCTGCTCAATGCATACGATAAGGAGCTTTACTACTGGGCAGAAGCTGATTTTGATCTTGATAATAAGCTTACAGTCTTTGATCTTGTTCTTATGAGAAAAGCACTTCTTAAATCAATAGATCTGCCTGTTGAGGTCAGCGTCACGGAATCCGGCGGAGTCGCAGGCGCAATGATCATATATAAAGTGTACTGTGAAGGCAAAAAATATTTTTTGTCTTATCAGGATCTGACATATGCTCAGGAGCCTAAGTCAATTATCATTCAGATCTCAGAGCAGGAATATCGTGAGATAATGGCACAAGACTATGACAGTATGATTCGTAACATGAAAGATCCCGACGGACCTGGATGGAGTGAAATCGAGTGTGTGCTCGAACTCGGCTATTCAGACGGTTCTAAGATAAAGACAGTTTCAGAACGAATTCCGGGTGTCATGACAAAACTCAGAGATCTGAAGGAAAAGTATTCCACTTATGTTAATCCTGATGAGAGCTTCGAGTACGGTGTTCCATTCTTTGTTCGGGAGGACGGGCTTAAGCTTTACCTAGGTCCAGATGAGAGGTATAGCACCATTGCATGCATTCCTGCGGATACGCGCTTGATTGAAAAGGGTGCTCAGGACAACAACAACGAATGGCTGTTTACGGAATACAACGGTCAATATGGCTGGATAAAAGTGTTTAAAGAGGACGGCAAAACTCCGACGATCTATTTTGAACAAGTTGCAAAAAAGCCTGTGATATACCTGTATCCTGAGCAGGAGACAGATGTTCATGTTGAGCTTGAACTTACAGAAGCAGAGCTATCAACAACCTATCCCAAGTATAATAACGGCTGGGATGTAACTGCATATCCAGACGGGCGGCTTACGAACAAGGCAGACGGCACACACCACAGGTATCTGTTCTGGGATGCAGTAAACTGCCGAACAAGATTTGACCTCTCAAAGGGCTTCTGCGTTGCCGGCAGTGATACAGAGAGTTTCCTCAAGGAAAAGCTCACATATATGGGATTGACAGAAGACGAAATGAACGAGTTTATCGTATACTGGCTGCTTCTTATGGAGCATAATAAATACAATCTCATTTCATTCCAAGGCGATGTATATACGGACTCAGCCAAACTGAACATCACACCTACACCCGATAGTATGTTGCGTATATTCATGACATATGTACCGTTGGAAGAAGCAGTGGATATCGAACCGCAGCAGTTATCGACATTTGAAAGAAAAGGTTTTACAGTCGTTGAATGGGGCGGTAGCAAGATACAATAATAGGAATCACATACAATAAACGAAAATCCGCCCTTTAATGGGCGGATTTCTTTATAGCTACACTGATGGTACATATTATTATTACTTTCTGAAAGGAAACAGTTTACAGCAGCTAAAATTCACAATATTGTAATTAAATATTGACAATGCTATAATTTTGTGGCATGATTAAAGCATGGAAGTATCCGGATACACTTTCCTATCATATAAGGAGTGATATTATGTCAATATTTAGCGATAGAATCAATGATATTATGAGCAAAAGGCATATTTCTCAGAAGCAGCTTGCCAATTGGGCAAATGTAACCGAATCTGCGATGAGTTATTATGTTAACGGTGTGCGAACCCCAAGAATACAAGTTATCAGTCGGCTCGCAGGTTTGCTTGGTGTGACAACTGATTATCTGCTCGGAGCTGATGTTCCAGAAAAAGAGAACGAGAGCAAGTATCAGTATTTACAGCGAAACCTTGCCAAACTTAATCCAGAACAGCTTAACAAGGCTGCAAAAATATTAGAACTTGTTTTTGATGATGTTTTTACATCAAAAGAAGGTGTTACCAATTCAAGCGAAGCTTCTGTTTTTAATGAATGCAATCCTCTTACAATGGAATCCTTTGTCACCATAGACGCCAGTGAAAATGATACGGTTGATGCTAAAAGTGCTTTTAATAAGGTTTTAATTGCCTTGAAAGAAAATGAAATGATTCCTGATATGGCTCTAAATACATGGATATCTGCATTGATACCTGTTCTTTATTCAGACAAACTTGTGGTTTTTTCAGTTGAAACAGAATTTCAAAGAAATATTATTATGGACTCATACATTAATATTCTATCTTCAGGATATCAAAAAGTATTTGGCGTTTCACCTGAGATTGAGATAAACGTAAAAAAATGAAGCGTTCAAACTGGTCTCCACATAAACGGGAGAGACACATTAATTTGAAAAAAGCACGATATTTGACCTCCAGCAAATAAAATGATAAGGTACATATAAATTAATTTGAAAAAAGTGAAATATTACGTTTCGAATGTTGTCTATATATACAGAGGACCTCAGGAAGGGAGGCTGACCTTTTGAATGATGCATCAATTATCAAATTACTTTTTGAAAGAAATGAAAAAGCGGTTGAAGAACTGAAACACAGTTATGAAAACCTGTGCTACTATATTGCAGGAAACATCCTTTCTCTGAAAGAAGATCAGGAAGAATGCATGAACTCTGCCTATATGGATGTATGGAGTTCTATTCCGCCGAACAAGCCTGAAAATCTGAAAACATACCTTTGCAAACTTGTTAAAAACTGTGCATTGAACCGAAAAAAATATAATACTGCTGCAAAAAGGAACCAGAATTTTTCTATATCCCTTGATGAACTTTCGGAATGTATACCTGACGGAAAAGGCATTGAAGAAACGATATCAGATGAACAGCTCGGAATGGCGATAAGCGGATTTCTTAGGTCTCAGCCTGAGAAATACCGGAAAGTATTCGTGAGGCGTTACTGGTACTCCGAAACTGTGGAGGATATAGCGGCATTTTATGGTATGAATTCTAAGACTGTGGCTACATATCTTTTCAGAACGAGGAAAAAACTAAAAGCATTTTTGCAGAAAGAAGGTTATATTGATGAGTAATCTTAAGTTATACAAAGGCATTAATAATATTGACGATAATCTCATCGAAGAAGCCGACTGCAAGAGAAAGCCGGTTATACATCATTGCTATGGCGTGGCAGCATCTGCTGCGGCTATATTTATAGCTGTCGGAGCTTTAGGAATTTTTCATACAGCCAATCCCGATAAAAAGCCTGTTCTTTCAGGAAATGATGCTGTTATTGAACAAAGCACTGTAGAAATAACAACTACATTGCCTTTAATATCAGATGAGATAATTCAAACTTCTTCTGTGCAAACGTCGTCTCAGGCTTCTCAATGTACAGAGACTACAACTCAGCTTTCTCTTTCTTATTCAAAAACAAGTGCGATACAAAAAAACAGCCATATTCAAACAACAGCTATGCCTGCCATTACTGTTACGCAAACATCTTCCGCAGGTGATGAAACAGGGACAGCAACTGCAAGTAACATAACTACAACTGTTCCCGAATATGACTATGAATATGAAGGAAGCCTGTCAGGTTATCGGTGCAGGCGATAAGAATATCCTCAACGCCTCTGTTACGCAGGCTATTAAGTACACCTGCCCAGAACTTGGCGCTCTCATTTTCACCTACCCACATACCGAGAACGTCCTTCCTGCCGTCCATATTAACACCTATGGCTATGTATACAGCCTTCCTGATAATCTGTCCCTCGCTACGGACATGATAGTGTATAGCGTCGAGAAATACAACTGCGTATACGCTTTCAAGCGGTCTCTGTTGCCATTCCTTCGCTACAGGGAGCACTTTATCGGTGATACGGCTGACGGTAGTATCTGAGATCTCCAGACCCTAAATATCATGGATATGATCCTCAATATCTGATGTAGACATACCTTTTGCATATATGTAGATGATCTTGTTCTCCATATCCTGGGATATTCTTGTCTGATTCTTAGGCAGTATCTTAGGCTCAAATTCGCCGTTTCTGTCACGAGGAACTTCGATATCCACCTTGCCCATACTGGTACGCAGAGTTTTCTTGCTGTGTCCGTTACGGCTGTTGTCTGTTTCATTGTTCTTAACGTTGTATGGTTCATACCCAAGTTCAGAATCAAGCTCTGATTCCAGGCTGCCTTCCATAAATCCGGCAAGTGCTTCCTTGAACAGCTCCTGAATATCATCCATGCTCTGGATATTCGCTGCCGATAGAAAATCGCTTATCAGCTCTCTTCTTGCACGCTGTTCTTCTGTTTCATTTCTTCGTCTTCTGCTCATAATTAAAACCTCCAAAGTAGTGTCTCTTCTATTATACACTACTTCAGAGGTTTACACAAATTTTAGGATAGACTCTAAGAATATCCTCAACGCCTCTGTTACGCAGGCTATTAAGTACGCCTGCCCAGAACTTGGCGCTCTCATTTTCGCCTACTCACATACCGAGAACGTCCTTCCTGCCGTCCATATTAACGCCTATGGCTATGTATACAGCCTTCTTGATGATCTGTCCTTCACTGCGGACATGATAGTGTATAGCGTCGAGAAATACAACTGTTTACGCTTTCAAGCGGTCTCTGTTGCTATTCCTTCGCTACAGAGAGCACTTTATCGGTGATACGGCTGACGGTAGTATCTGAGATCTACAGACCGTAAATATCACGGATATGATACTCAATATCTGATGTAGACATACCTTTTGCATACATGGAGATGATCTTGTTCTCCATATTCTGGGATATGCTTGTCTGATTCTTAGGCGTTACTCTTCTTCCACGCTGCTCTTTTGTTTCATTTCTTCGCCTTCTGCTCATAATTAAAACCTCCGAAGTAGTGTCTTTTCTATTATACACTACTTCAGAGGTTTACACGAATTTTAGTATAGACTTAATCACCGAGATACAGACTATTTGATACTGTTTTAGACGAAACTAAAACCGGCAGATGGCTTTTTCTCCATTCTTCGTATTCTTTCATGATTACTTCCCTCAATCGATCAGATCATCCGTTTGCAGGCGGATCAGTGCGCGATACTCACGAGCTGTGTTACAGTTCGGATCAAGCCCGGATTCTTTATCTGGCAGAAAAATCTGTTGCTGCCAGATCTCACTTCCGACAGCTGCCGTCAACAGCATTCGCTCAAAATAATCGCGGAAGGATTTGCCGAGTACTGTTCCGTTTTCATCCTCATCGCCGTCGTGGCTCAAATAGATCACGCGTGGGTCATCAGAGGAATCCCAGTAATCAAAGGCAAGCGAATCACCGTTCGGAATATCCGCAAAGAGAAGCGACGTGAAAAAGGGGCGGTCATAATCGTTCTCTGGATCCAGCTCACCCGGCGCAATGTTCTGCCGGAAATCGTAAAGCAGATCCAGTGAAAAGTGAAATTCCGCAGAGAAAATCTCCGAAAAGGGCGCAGCAAACGAGAGCGCCTGCGGAAATTTCGCATAGAACCGCACATTGCCCGAATATGCTGCAAAAAACGAACGCAGGGAGGTCGGGATCTTCTGATTGATGCGCGCCTCCGCTATCGCAAGCTCCGCTTCACTTGCAGGCGGCGCTTTTTCAAATTCCACATGGCAGCCAAGCGCTTCATAGGCAGCCTTTAACCGAGCGATTAAGATATCATATGTTTGGTATGTCATATTTACTCTCCTTTTTGTTAGCTGGTATTATTGGACTTTAGTGGCATACCGATTACTAATCTTTACTTAAGCACAACTTTTTCAAGTTTCAGATTTTGAATTCTGTATCCGGAGTATCTCCTCCATTGTAACGGACCCAGAAAAGTCTATAAGAATCCGGAAGCGTCAAATTATATTTTTTTCAAGTTCTGATATCACTTTTTCCATATTAATATCTTCTGTGCGATATTTAGAAATCAAAATTTTTCTTTCTCCTTTCTATCAGCAATGATGTCGAACGATGCACCATTTTGGGTATATCGTACTTGTAGAAGATTTTGTATCTCAACAAGAGAAAACATTGATTGAACCACTCAAAAAAGGTAAATTACCGATTTGTCAAGCATTCAAACTGCTCTTTCTTAATCAATATTATAACATACGCCCATAAAAAAGTCAACGAAAGGAGCTGATGCATATGGGCTATTTTAGCGGACTGTTAAATTGAGTATATTCTTATAGAATCAGGTGAGATTATCAGCATTGAGAACAGAATAGGTAGAGCTGAATTTCACATAGGCAGTTGATAAAGGTCGACAGCTCTAACGATACGAAAGGAACAGCTCCCGCGAGGGTAATGTCATTAAGCTAAGGAAAAGTAAAATAATCACAGGAATCAAAAAGATCCTGTGATTATTTTTTTTGTATATAATGTAAATTTTTGCAAAAAGGTATTGACAAATAGCCAAAAATGTGCGGCGCAGCTAATCAG
>NZ_JAFYYT010000020.1 GCF_017549005.1 Ruminococcus sp. | reverse complement strand
TTCATTTCAAAACTTCAATATTTAGTCGGTGCTTATGGCAATGAGGTCACACCCGTTCCCATTCCGAACACGGAAGTTAAGCTCATTCACGTTGACGATACTTGGCTGGTGACGGCCCGGGAAACTAAATCAGTGCCGACATTATATACGTTATCGGAAGCTAAAACGCTTCCGATTAATGTTATAAGGGCCATTAGCTCAGTTGGTTAGAGCATCCGGCTCATAACCGGACGGTCTGGGGTTCGAGTCCCTAATGGCCCACTGAAAAAGACTATGCAATGCATAGTCTTTTTATTTTATCTCAATATACTCAATGATTTCACTGACCTCGCTGCGTGAAAGTCCGTCTATCATCAGCAGTTCGTATTCATTTTTGAATCCGCTGTTTTTCTCCCGAAATTCTATTATCTTCCCGGCAATTTCCTCGTCAACATGAGGCAGCATGGCAAGTATTTCAGCGTCTGCCGTATTTATATCTATGGGAGCAAGTTCCTCTAACGTAAGCGATGTTTCTGAATCGGGTTCAGTGATTTCTTCATTTGTTACTATTTCC
Organism: Ruminococcus sp.; assembly: GCF_017549005.1. Lineage (GTDB taxonomy): Bacteria > Bacillota > Clostridia > Oscillospirales > Ruminococcaceae > Ruminococcus. Next base: position 8,192 of record NZ_JAFYYT010000020.1, on the reverse strand, counting down.
GTGGGAGTTTCGTAGATCGGGTCAATAACATAAATATGCTCCCTGATTTCTTCAAACACTTTCTCGCCGATTCCTTTAACGTTCATTATCTCTTCAATATTGTCAAATCTGTCATTTTCAATGCGATATCTGACGATTTCCTCAGCAGTTACAGCGCCTATGCCGTGCAGCTTCATGAGTTCCTCCGAACTTGCGGAGTTGATATCGAGAAAGATGAATTCTGTGGCAGCTTCTGTTTGGGTTGCAGTATGACTTTTATTTGGAAGGGAAGTTGTCTTGGTTGCTTTTGGGATTTTTTTCGAGGTGGTTTTGGAGGCGGAAGTGCTTGCAGGTGCTGTTATTTCCTTGGTATTGTGGTCGATTATTATTGTTGTCGTATTTTTCTTTATATCCGAAACATGAAAATAGAAGGTGGCAGCTCCCACAACGAGTGCAGAGCAAAGCATGAAGAAAAGATACTTTTTGAAAAGCTTGTCTTTTTTCAATTTTATCCCTCCTTCATATATATAATAACACATCGTCCGACAAAACACAACAAAAACCGACGCAATGTGATTTCAAAAAAGGCTGACTTTTTAGTCAGCCTTTTCTTCATATATCGTAACGTTTGATATACTTTTTATTATCAATACTGAATTTGAGCGTGAGAACGTCGTTTTCTAGCTCTGCAGAAATGATCTCCGCATTTCTTATCCTGAGTATTTTGGAGAGCTCTTTCGTTTCAGGAGCTTCGTAATCGAAGAAATTATCGGACGTAAAGAGCACACTGCCCATGAGAGCATTTACTTCCGCAAGGCATTTCTTCTGTTCCTCTGTAAGGGAGTTGTTATTTCTGCGAAGCAGAAATACGTCGGGATCGTTCAGAAAAGCCCTTCCGTCGAGCTGACGCCTGAAAACCGTGTTAAGAATAGAGTTTCGGGTGCTTATACGCTCGCGGTGCATTAGTCTCATATGCGGTTTATCATTCCAGTCAAGGCTCACATCGCAGCCTATCCGGCAGTAATCAGCTATGCCAAAGGCGGAAGCAAGCGGAACTCCGCAGGCAAGTATCATAGCGTCGCCTGCACAATCTCTCAGGAACTCCATGGCCTCGTGCATGAGCTGTCCGCGGCTCTTGTCCTTACGCGGAACAATACACGCTGCATACAGGAAATCAAGCTTGAGGAGCTTATATCCCCATTCGTTTACTATAGTTTCGATAACGAACCTGATATACTCCCTGACTTCGGGATTATTTATATCCAGTGCGTAGAAGCCGCTCCAGTTTGATCCGCCTCTTACAAAGTTTTCGTCGTCCGTATTTATAAGCCAGTGCTTACTGTTTCTGAAAATTTTCGATTTTTCCTCGCAAACGAAAGGAGCCAGCCAGATACCGGGGATCTGACCTGCCTCAGAGATCATATCAGCGATCTTTTTCATACCGTTGGGGAATTTTTCGCTGTCAACGCTGAGCCAGTCTCCCACACATGTCTGCCAGCCGTCGTCTATCTGAAAAACATCGGCTTTGCAGTTTAGAGAGTTGATACCGTTAAGGTCATCGGTTATCTTTTTCTCGTTTATGTCCTGATAATGGTTGTACCAGCTTGTGTAGCCGAACAGGGGCTTCACATTTTCACGCGGTTTTACGCCGAGCTCTGTGAAATAGCGGTCAAAGACCTTCTTTTCACTGCCCTCGGTGAGCAGTATTTTCAGAGCCTGCCATTCTCCGCTTATGTCGAGGTCGGCGCAGTCCTTTTTTATTATGACCGAGTTCTTGCCGACCTGAGTGATTATCTGCGTAAATCCCGAGCATTCAGCAAGAGAACCGATAAAGCTGTACAGCTCCTTGTTTCTGATGTAGCCGTAGGACCAGCCGTGCATATTCTCGCCGTACTCGCTGAAATTGTAGTCGCCGTACTGCGAAAAAGCGTATTTTTCATTCAGAGCGCCGGGAATATGACTTATACCACGCATTTTTCCGTCGGTATCATGTTCTATGGAGTCAGTCCAGGACTGGTAGCCATTGAGGAATATCTTCTCGTTTTCGCAGTATTCGTATTCAAATTCCGCACAAAGTTTCTGAATGGTTATGGTTTCATATGCTTTCACACTGACCGAGAAAATATCCCCGTCGGTGTTTATTTCAAGCTCCATTTTGTCATTGCGGAGGGAGCCCGAGGTTATAGCCATGAAGTCGTTTTCGCCGTCCCTGTAAAGGAATTGCAGCGATTTGAATTTAAGCATTTTTCTGTTCCTCCTCTATACGGGAGATTACCTTTTTCTCGTTATATCGCAAAAAGACTATTCCGCCGAGGAGACACAGCACAGCTGCTGTAAGAGCAGTAAGGCGGTAGCCGAGACCGTAGCCTGTTTCGCCCTTTTCAACATCGGAATTGATGAGTATCATGCTCGTGAAGATGAGCATAGCCAGTGACTGTCCGAGCTTGAAAGCAAAAGTTCTTGCAGCGTAGAACATTCCCTGACGGCTCTCGCCGGTGTCGAGCTTATCAGCTTCGGATATGTCCGCAACAACAGCCTGCGGGAGTATTCCCAGTACAGCCATAGGCAGAGCTGCCAGTACCGCTATGATAAAGCCGTAAGCAACATCAGGGATACCTGTTAAGCCTGCGCCTGCGGTAACTAAAAATGCAAACGAGAAAAACAGGAACGCAAAGGCTATGAGTTTCTTTTTGCCCAGCTTTTTCGAGAAAACATTGACGGCAGGGTAGAAAAGCAGGGAAACTACCGTCATCGTAACGAAAAGCGGGAAAGTCATGCCTGAATCCAGTCCGAGAAGTACTGTGATATAGAAGGACAGACCTGTCTGAAACAGCGTAAGACCTATCCAGTAGAGAATATCGGAGCATACGAAAATGCGGAACTCCTTATTTCTGAAGGTGGACAGGAGAGAGCTGAAAGCAGAGCTTTTGCTTGGCGTTGTATCTGCATACTGGTTTTCGTCTATAAGAAACGCAGGAACGAGCATACATACAACTGCGACAGCTGCCATGATAGCGATAGTTATACGGAAGCTGTTGGCATAGCCCATGCTGCCGATGAAAATATTTGCGATATTTGGTACGAGATATGCGACAGCAGTACCGAAGAAGTAGGTAACTGAGATAAATGTGGAAAGATTTATCCTTGCGTTCTGAGTACTGCCGAGTTCAGGAATAAGCGCGTTATACGGCGTGCAATAGCAGGTCATGCAGAAATAGAAAAGCATAGCGAAAATAAACAGAGTAACAGCGTTTCCCTTGTTTTCAGCGCCGAAGGGCGATATGAACATCAGTACTGTAACGATACCGAAAGGAACCGCTGCATATCGCATAAAGGGTATGCGTCTGCCCAGCTTATGCCTGAGAGAGTCCGATTTACCTGCTATGAAAGGATCGGTGACAGCGTCGAAGATACGTCCGAAAGCCGTTATGACTCCGATAGCTGTCAGTCCGATAAATGTACCTTTGGGGATAAAGAGAACCTGACCCTTTGCCAGCTCTTCCTGACTGGGCTGGTAGAAGAAAACGAGCCAGTTGGCAATTATGCCAGAAAGCAGCGACCAGCCAAGCTGACCTATTGCGAAGATCCATAAAACCTTATTGGTAGCTGTTTTTCTTTTCTCCATAAAAGCCTCATTCCTTTCTTAAAAAGAAAACTGCGGCTTCAATTATAGTACTTAATTCTTCTTCGGCGAATGAAAAATCGTCACCAGGCAGGAGCTCGCCCTGAGTGAGCTTCTTGCTGAGTTCCTGCAAAGCGTGAGCGTATGAGAGGTAGAACAGCTTGATATTCGGAACTTCGCGTACTGTTCCGTCAGCCACGCCTACCATATATGATTTTTCAAATACAGGGTAGAAATTGATAATGGACCTTTCGTAGTCCTTGAGGTCGCTCTTCGGTATATTCTGGGAGGCGAGCATAAGGTCGAACTCCGTAAGGACCTTCATAAAGCCAGGGTGTGCCTGATAAAGGACAATGAACATTCTCATCAGGTCGCCTACCTGCTTGATGCCCGGCTGTTTGAGAAATACTTCAGAGTCGAAGATGCCGCTGAACATCTTGTTCAGTTCATCCCATAAATAGGTCATTGCAGCAATGGTGATACCATTTTTCGTGCCGAAATAGCGATAAAGAGTAGCTACACCGAAACCGCATTGTTTAGCAATGTCGGTCATTTTTACAGCGTCGATTCCGTTCTTGACGAAGAGCTGTGCAGTTATTTCAACAGCCTTTGCCATGCGTTCTGTTCTGATTTTTTCCTGTGAGAATTCATTTTCCATTTGACAAACCTCCTTTTTTGTGATAGACTATATTCAAGTTGATAGCGAGCCTATCAGGTTATAAATAATTTTAACATATTTCATAAACTTTGTCAAGACATCGGAGGAATTTTTATGGATTGTTCAAAATTTGTTTTTGAAAACGCAATATCCCGTAAAGCATATAACAAAGCACTCAAGACCAAGGCAAAGTTCATAAAGAAATTCGGAGATGATACGGACGTCGTTTATCATCTCGCACCTAAGGAAGCTCCTGTCATCGGAAAGGCACTCGGTGTGACGAACACGGTCATAAGCAGGAAAAGCGGCTGCAAATTTGATGAAAAGAGTATTATTATCGGCAATATCCGCATGGGTTTCGGTCATTACAGGATATCCATGGCAATAGCCTCAGCAGCCAATTCCATGGGATATAAGCCGTACTGGTTTGACCTGCATTCCTTTGGCGGTACCACCTGCGGAAAGATAATCGAGCAGCAGAACGAGCTATATTCGCTGGGCTCGCGGCTTTCGCAGAAGTTTTCGCTTTTCAATAAGCTGGTATGGGAGCCGCTCAACAGCGAGGGCTTCCGCAAGCTCACCTACAACGCCGCGGATCAGAAGACCTCGGAGCTCATGACTGCCGTATTCCGCGATCTTCCCAAGGATATCCCATTTGTTGCAACTCACGTATGGCCGTCACAGGCAGCAGTACACGCAGGACTAACAAACGTTGTGAACGCCATTCCCGACAACTGGCCGATGGCACTGCATTTGTCGGAGGGAGCTGTGCATACGGTCCAGACCCCGTCGGCGTATCTTGGCTACAGAGCTCTCCGCGGAATGGACAAAAAGCGCTGTCTCAAGCCTATGCCGAAGGAGGCAATAGTATACACAGGTCATTATATCGACCACGAACTGGTCAGCAATATCGAAATGGACTGCGCCAAGCGTGTGAACAGGATACGTGATGACAAGCCTGTAAGGTGGCTTATGTCCGTAGGCGGTGCAGGAGCACAGAAGGAGATATTCGTTGCTGTGATACGCAAGCTTCTTCCGTCCATAAAAATGGGAAAAGCTGTGCTTTTCATCAATGTGGGTGACCATGCAAAGGTATGGAGCAGGCTTGTCAGGGAAGTTCCGCAGATGAAGCCTTTCGTGCATGAACATTTTGAGGATTTCCCAAATACGGAGAAATTCTGCAAAAATGCATATGACGGAAACATCAGGGGCATACACGCTTTCTGTCAGTCAGATATTTTTGCGGCTGTTTATTCCACAAATCTGCTCATGAGGTGCAGCGACGTGCTCATCACAAAGCCCAGTGAGCTTTCGTTTTATCCTATCCCGAAGCTGATGATAAAGCGCGTGGGCGGCCATGAAGCGTGGGGAGCTATCCGGTCTGCGGAGATCGGCGACGGCACATATGAGTGTACAACTGCTGCCGAAACGGGTGCAATGATAGATATGATACAGAACGGCAGGGATATCATCGAGAAAATGTGCTCAAATATCCTGATTGCCAAAAAAGCAGGCATATATGACGGAGCATACCGTGCAGTTGAGCTTGCAGTAGGTAAGAAACAATAGTATTATCGTGCTCGGATTCGGACATAAAAAACAGAAAAATATTTAAAAGACCGCAGAGTCAGCAACTGCGGTCTTTTTATTTCAGCATGAAAATGCAATGATTTCAGCAATAAATGCCTTGACATATGGTTGTAGATAAGGTATAATAATAGTAACAATAACAGTATATTTATGTGCATAACGCTTGGCAGGCGCGGACGTTTATAAAGTAATTGAACTAAGCGTATTTACCAGTTTTCAAAGGCTTTCAGTGTATAAAACGCCGAAAATTCCGCTAAATCATCGTAAAGTCCACCTCTTATGTAAAAAGTAGGTTGTTTTAACAGAGGCGGCAAAGTATAATTATGGTGGAAAGCTTTTGAATACTGGAGAAATAAATTTTAAAAAGGAGTGATATCCATGAAGCATTCAAGCTTTTTCGGGAAGGCGCTTTCAGCCGTAACAGCGTCTGCTATGCTGTTGATAGGCAATTCAGCATTTCCCGGAAACAACGGACTGACAGCTAAGGCAGCTGATCAGCAGCAAAGAGGCAACATAGGCGGCTTCGACTATGAAATGTGGAATCAGAACTATACAGGTCAGGCGTCAATGAATCCGGGCGCAGGCTACTTTACCTGTTCCTGGAGCGGAATTGAGAACTTTCTTGCCCGTATGGGAAAGAACTACGACAGCAAGAAGCAGAATTACAAGGCTATAGGATCGAATATAGTTCTTACCTACGACGTTGAGTACACTCCAAAGGGAAATTCTTATATGTGCGTCTACGGATGGACAAGGACTCCGCTTATGGAGTACTATATCGTAGAGGGCTGGGGTGACTGGCGTCCACCCGGAGACGGCGCAGAGAAAAAGGGTACAGTAACCCTTAACGGCAATACTTATGATATTGCAAAGACAATGCGCTATAATCAGCCATCACTTGACGGTACGGCGACTTTCCCTCAGTACTGGAGCATTCGTCAGACCAGCGGCTCAAAGAACAATACCACGAACTATATGAAGGGCACTATTGACGTTACAAAGCACTTTGACGCATGGTCAAAGGCAGGACTTGATATGTCGGGTACTCTTTATGAGGTATCGCTGAATATCGAGGGCTACAGGTCAAGCGGTTCCGCAAACGTAAAGAAGATCACCGTAGATGAAAATGCCCCTGCAGATGGCAGCTCTGAGACAGAAAATCAGAATCAGCAGGTAGAGGAGGTAGATCCGTCAACACTTCTTGACGAGAACGGCTACTTCTTCAACGATGACTTTGAGAAGTCGGCAGGCAGCTGGGGCGGCAGGGCTTCGGAAACTGTTGAGACTTCATCTTCCGCAGCAATGAGCGGTTCAAGTTCGCTCAGCGTCAGCGGCAGAAAAAACAATTGGAACGGTGCAGCAAAGGAGCTTGACTCTGCCGCATTCAAGGCCGGCACGGAATACAGCTTCAGCGCTAACGTAATGTATGAAAACGGACCGTCAGAGCAGACTTTCCAGCTGTCTCTCCAGTATTCGGACGGTTCAACAACAAAGTATGACCATATTGCTTCGGGAACAGCGAGCAAGGGCGAATGGCTCCAGCTTGCAAACAAGAAGTATGAGATCCCGGAAGGAGCTTCGGATCTTCATCTGTACGTTGAGACAGACGAGAACGATTCCGACTATATCGACTTCTATCTTGACGATGTGATCGGAGCTCCAAAGGACACAGAGATCAAGGGGGCAGAGCCTCCGAAGAAGGCTGTAATGGGCGATGTGAACTTTGACGGCGTTATTGATTCTCTTGATATGATAACTGCAAGAAAGGCTATTCTCGCAGGCGACCTCAAGGGCTCTGCCCTGAAGGCGGCCGATGTTGACCAGAACGGCAAGTTTGAGGCAGCTGACCTTGTTCTCATCCAGTCTTATATCATCAAGAAGATAACAGAGTGGCCTGAGCCGGAGATAGTTGAGCCTCCGACGCCGCAGATCGACACTTCAAAGTGGGATAACTACAAGGAGACTGCTTCTTCGCAGTATATCGACTTCTACAAGAGCTCGATAAAGCATTTCGGAAATACCTACAGACTCGACAGCAAGCTTGCAGCTGCTGAAAGCGGCGAGTCACTGACTATCGCTTACCTCGGCGGCTCTATCACAGAGGGCAAGAACTATACTTCGCCTTTCTCGAATTATGTTAAGTCAACATTCGCAAAGGGCAGCTTCAAGGAGATAAATGCAGGTCTTTCTGGAACTTCCTCGGTTGTAGGACTTGTCCGCAGCGAGCAGGAGATCGTTTCGCAGAAGGCTGATATCATCTTCCTTGAATTCTCCGTAAACGACCATGAGGATATCATGTACAAGAAGTGCTTCGAGAGCTGTATCAAGAAGTTCCTTGATATG
>NZ_JAFYYT010000019.1 GCF_017549005.1 Ruminococcus sp. | reverse complement strand
CGGCTTCGATATGAGTCAGTTTGGCGGTCAAGGCGGCGCAGGCGGCTTCGATATGAGTCAGTTTGGCGGCCAGGGCGGCGCAGGTGGCTTCGATATGAGTCAGTTTGGCGGACAAGGCGGCGCTGGCGGCTTTGACATGAGCCAGTTTGGCGGTCAGGGCGGCGCTGGCGGCTTCGATATGAGTCAGTTCGGCGGTCAGGGCGGCGCAGGCGGCTTTGATATGAGCCAGTTCGGCGGACAAGGCGGCGCAGGCGGTTTTGACATGAGCCAGTTCGGCGGTCAGGGCGGCAATGTTCAGCATGGCGGCAATACTGCTCAGCAGACATCTGATCCTAAGGCAGAGCTTGAAGCTAAGGTTTCAAAGTGGGGCGACGCCAATGGCGACGGTTCCGTTGATATGGGCGACGCTGTTGCTATAATGCAGGCACTTGCAAATCCGAACAAGTACAAGCTTTCCGATAAAGGATCGGCAAATGCAGACGTTTATGAAGCCGGCGGCGGAATTACTTCAAACGATGCGAATACTATTCAGAAGTACCTCTTGGGTGCTATAAAGTCTCTTCCGGAGAGCTACTCCCCAGACCTTAAGTCTACAACTACACCTGCATCAAACACAGGCAATGCTGCTCACAACATGGGCGGCGCAGGCGGCTTTGATATGAGCCAGTTCGGCGGTCAGGGCGGCGCAGGCGGATTCGACATGAGCCAGTTCGGCGGTCAGGGCGGCGCTGGCGGCTTTGACATGAGCCAGTTTGGCGGTCAGGGCGGCGCAGGCGGCTTCGATATGAGTCAGTTTGGCGGACAAGGCGGCGCAGGCGGCTTTGACATGAGTCAGTTCGGCGGGCAAGGCGGCGCAGGCGGCTTTGACATGAGTCAGTTCGGCGGTCAGGGCGGCGCTGGCGGCTTTGATATGAGCCAGTTCGGCGGTCAAGGCGGCGCTGGCGGCTTCGACATGAGCCAGTTCGGCGGTCAAGGCGGCGCTGGCGGTTTCGACATGAGCCAGTTCGGCGGTCAGGGCAGCGCTGGTCAGCAGACAGGCGGCAACGGCGGTGCTCAGGTACAGTCTGGCAAGAAGCTCTGTGCTATCTCATTCGACGACGGTGCTTCTGCTCAGAGCAGACAGGATCCTGCATACAGGATAATCGACGCTCTTATCAAGAACAACATGACAGCTACTTTCTTCATCGTAAGTGACTGGATCAAGACAACTGATCAGGTCAAGTATGAATACGAGAACGGAATGGAAGTTGCTAACCATACAAAATCACATCCTTCACTCGGTTCAATGGGTTCATCTCAGATCAGAAGCGAGTGGGAGCAGTGCAACAGCAGACTCAAGAGCATCATTGGTACTGAGCCTTCGCACCTCATGAGACTTCCATATCTTGATGGCGGCGGACAGGTAACATCAGCACTTTACGATGTTCCGCTCATCAGCTGTGCAATAGACACAGAGGACTGGAACAACGCTTCAAAAGATCAGATAGTAAATAAGATCAAGCAGGCTGCACAGAACGGCTCTCTTGAAGGCGCTATCGTACTCTGCCACGAGAACTACGCTACAACAGCGGCAGCTATGGAGGAAGTTCTCCCATGGCTCGCACAGAACGGCTATCAGAATGTAAACATCTCTGATATGGCTAAGGCTCATGGCAAGACACTCGGCGGCGGTCAGATACACACACGCGCATAACCCTATAAAAACGTGCCGGTCACATGATCGGTGACCGGCACATTTATTAAGTTATCTCCAATTTTAATATCCCCTCTGAAAGGCAGTCGGTAATGATCGGCTGTCTTTTTTATTCTTTAATTGTTACACGGATTGACAAATATACCCACATTGCTCTATAATAGAAGTATAATAAAATGTATGGCGATTCTACAGGATAGCCGTATACAGCTCCTGCAAGAATAAATATACAAAAACGGAGGATTAAATCATGGATACAGATATGAACCGCATTTCAGACCTGGATATCTACCTCACAAGAATGCAGAGGTCGATACTTGACAAAATGTTCTTCATTGACAAGGTTTTCGAACCGTTTGAATATATCCTTGATTTCGGCTGTGCCAACGGAGAGCTTATCAAGGCAATGAAGCCGATGTTCCCCGATTACAAGTACATAGGATATGATATAAGTCCCGAAATGATAGACGCCGCACGCCAAAATGTTTCCGACGCGGAGTTCTATGACAACTGGGACAGGATCGGTATTCCGTTTGATGAAAGCCTTATCAACATTTCAAGCACGATACATGAGGTATATTCCTATGGCGGTGAGAATGATATTGATCTGTTCTGGAACAGAGTTTTCGGCAGCGGTTTCAGATACGTTACTATACGTGACATGATGTTCTCACAGGCTGAAAATGTCCCTGTAAAAAAAGAACAGCTCGAAGCCATAAGAAACAGCATTTACGCAGAATGGCTGGAAAGCTTTGAAAATGTATGGGGCAAGATCACCGATCAGTGCCAGCTCGTTCATTTTCTGCTGAAATACAAGTATACACAGAACTGGGACAGAGAAGTGCATGAGAATTACTTTCCTGTATTTACAGAGGAGCTTATGAAACGGATACCCGATTCGTACAGGATTGTATACAGAGATGTGTTCACTCTCCCCTATACTTCGTGGCAGATACGTAAAGATTTCGGATTTGAACTGACCGAGCATACTCACATAAAGCTTATACTTGAGAAGATAAACTGAACATAAAATGAATGAGCTCCCTTAAAGAGAGCTTATTTTTGCGTTATTCTGAAAAAAATCATTTGCTGAGGTAAGAAATGATGCCCTCAATTATCTCCGGAGTTGCATAACCGTTTCCGTTCTTGCCTCTCATACCGTAAACCATTGCATATGAGAAATTATCAGCAAGACACTCCTCAGGGTCGTCAACATAGTCTGTATTGTAGCCGAAGACGTCAAAGAAGTTCTCAGCCATAGTGTATGGATAGTATTTATCACTTCCGTCGACAGGAATGAGAACAGGCTGCAAATAAGCAAAGAATGTATCGCCTTCATGTTCAAAATGCTTTGTAGTTGCCATATCAAGGAAGCAGTCGATATCTTCGCCGTCTATACGGAACGTTGCATAAGCGTTGTGGTGCTCAACATCAGGATTTGATATATGCCACTCAAATTCAGACGGAGGCAGAGGAAAATCCTCTTCCGCAACCGTAAAATGGATAAGCTTGTACATTTCTTCTCTGAAATCGGGATTGTTTCTTGTAAGGCAGTGGAAAAGCTCATGCCATAAGAACTCATCAAGATATTCGCGGTACATTCTCCTGTTTATGATGCTGCCCGAAGTTGCATTTTCAAGTATCATATCCTGCATATAGATCTGAGTTCCGTGAGTATAGCCCGACGCGCCAAGTTCCTCCTTCATCGTTGTTTTAATGAGGACTATATCTTCAAGAGGAGGCAGTGTATATCCGTTATTCCTGAGAGTCTTTTCCATTTTTCTGAACTGATCGTTCAGCAGTTCCTTTTCGGCTTCTGTGAAGTCCCTGACCTGCTCGGCTGCGAATGACTTGTACTCCTCCATTGTAGCGTTTTTCTTCTGCATTTTGTATTCAAGCTCATTCTGGCTGAAACCGTCGTAGTATGCCTGATTGGAAAGCATTAATTCAGCGCCTTCTTCCTTTGAAGCAAAGCGGTAGCTGATCTGCTTCGGAGCATTCTCATCATCTGACAGACGGTCAAGCAGCTGGCGGATATAATCCATATATCTGTTGATCATTCTGCTGCCTGTTTCTCTCAGATCAATAGTACGTGAACTATCGTTCAGGCTTATATTGAGCACATGATCTTTGAGGTCCGCTCCTGCTTTTACACCAGAACCGTCATTGTTCATATCAAGTTCAAACTGAAGAGCACCCGGAGTGCTGTTTTCACTTTCGTATGCAGCGTTTGCACTGAGCATACTCCCTGATGAAGGTGTGAGCTTTGTAACAGCTGTTCCAGAACCTGTGAGAGCGATAGCCATTGTAAATGCTGTGATTTTTCTGATGATCTTATTCATTTTGTTGTACATCCTTTCGTTGGGTTTGATAAGTAAATTATACAACCAAAAGCTCTTCTTGTCAAGCTTGATAACGTTAATTGTTTTTATTTACAAACCGTTGGCTGACCATAAAAATGGCTGATTTTGCTGTGATACACAGTAATTTTCAAGTTTCTGATGATACTCTGATAGGGAAAAACGAGCTTATCGTCATCATGATACAGCATATCAGTGACATACTGCCGCTTAGGTTTTATCACAACGCATATTTCTCGCAAACAATGCACTTATGCAGGTCATAACCTACTATTAAGCAGTTGCTTTATTCCATACCTTTCAGCACATCAACCATGTCGATTTTTCTGATCCTGCGTGAGAACAGGAAGCTGACAAGCACCGATACCGTCATGACAAATACGGCTGAGATCAGATATGTGGACGGTGAGATATAACACGGCCAGTCAATAGCGTCGCCGTTGGAATCCATCATTGCCTGCAACGGAACACGGCCGAGCGGCAGTCCACAGATCACGCCGAGAATCGAAAGCCATAGATTTTGTGTGGAAAGCAGTCTGCGTATCGCACTGCTCCTGAAGCCGAGCACTTTCAGCGTTGCAAATTCCTTTTCACGTTCATTGAACGACAGATTGCCGGAATTGTACAGAACGATGACGATCAGCAGCACTGAGAATACCACCATGAAATACACCAGCAGATTCATGATCTCCATCATCTTGTCAAATGCGTCGATGAGATCGGTCATACTGTGAACGGCAGATACACAGTCCTTGCCTGCGACCGCACCGCAGTCGTTTTTTGATACAAGCATGACCGGACGAAAGGTCATCCCTGCTTTCTCATAATCCTTTCGCAGCATGGTAATGCCTGTAATGTTAGGGTGACGTGAAATCAGACCCACCCTGCTTTCATTCCATTTGCTGTCTGTTGCCGTTTTCCAGTAGACCATGTCCCCTTCGGAAATGCCTAACTTTTTCGCCTGCTTCATCGTAAGTGCGACTGTTCCCGCGGGGATCGGCTTTGTCTGCAGTTCCAGATCAGAAACGCAGTATAATTGCTCTCCCTCTGTAACTGCAAGCTTGCAGGAAATAATACTGTCAGAGGTAGGATGATCCTTCGCTGCAATAGAGATCGCATCAATCGCCACAAACTCGCCGACGTTTTCCTGTTTCAGCTCCTCTGCCTGTTCCGGCGTACAGCTGTCATTGAGAATGACCTGATATTCATAATTCTGGATATCATGGAAATACCAGTCACGGACATAATCGACCGTGTCATAAGCACCGATACCGAGCTCCATTATCATCATACCCATACAGGTCCCGAATACGCCCATAAACGCGCGCATCTTCGAGCGTGAAATATCACGGAGATTATAACGGACATTGAAGCTGAGCTTATCCCAGAACGGCAGTTTTTCAAAGATACAGGGACCGGCGTTCTTTGCTGCCGCAGGTCTGAGCGCCTCTGACGGGTGGATTTTCAGGATCTGCTTGCAGCTCAGATAGGAAGTTCCCGTGCAGATAAGCACCAGCACCGCCGCAACAATAAGGCTCTTATAGCTGAATCCCGGCTGCCAGCCAGGGATAGTATAAAACTGACTGAACATATTTACCATCAGTCTGACGAATGTGAGCATACCGAGCAGAATACCGAGCGCACAGCCGATCACGGACAGCACAAAGCTGAAGCTGAGATAGTGCATCAGTATCTTCCGCTTTTTCATACCGAGAGCGTTCAGCGTTCCGATCTGTGTTCTCTGCTGAGTGATCATTCGCTTCATCGTCGTGATGATAACAAGCAGTGCAATGGCAACAAATACGAATGAAAAAATATATGAGAAGCTGTTGTGCTGTGCAAGCTCGTCCGAAAGCTGGTACCAGCCGCGAATGCTGTTTTTGTCGGCAAGGTATGCGTAATTATCGTCAAGCGCCTTTGAAATGTTCTTTTCATAGTCAAGCGCCTTGCCGTCGCAGGTGAAAATGATCTCATTGCTGAAACGCATTTCTTCGGGTAGCACTTTCTGAGACAGATAAACAAATCCGATATTATGGAAGTCACAGTCTGTATCTGTCGAAGCACAGGCGAATTCATATTCCGGCATAACGATCAGTCCCCTGACTGTTTTTTCAATATCCATTCCCATAACATGAACCGTGAACAGGTCTCCGACATGAATGCCCCATGTATCTGCAAAACGGCTGAACAGCCAGAGTCCTTCTGTATCATTCGCGTTAAAATCAACACCGTCAACCATCTGAGGAACCGTTACTCTTGTGCTGTCCTGAAAATAACAGTACATCTCTGCAGTATTGTACTTCTCATCAGCTTTGCCGAGCACCTCTGTCCGTCGCTGCACATCACGAATACCGCTGATCCCAGCGATTTTATTTGCCTGTTCCTCACTGAAATCCGCACCGTATATCCAGCCGTCGGCAAAATTGGAACTGTTCTCATAAGCCTTTCTTGCCTTATTTCCGCCGACAACATTCGCCTGAAATCCCGTATAGCACCACATAGCGATCAGAGAAAGCAGCAGTATCGAGAAAAACTGCGCGAAATTCGCTTTGATGTCACGGAGCATTTTCCTTCTGAGCATTGCCGTCACCTCACCATTCAATGTCGTTCACGGACAGAGGGTGTTCGTTTGTCCTGATCGACTTGATCTTGCCGTTCCGCATATGAATTATACGGTTAGCGCACTTTGCAATGTCAGCATTGTGCGTGACAAGAATAACTGTATTCCCGTGTTCGGTTGACAGCTTTTGCAGCAGATCAATGACGATTTTTCCGGTTTCAGAATCAAGCGCCCCCGTCGGTTCATCACCGAGAATGATCTTCGGATTTTTAGCAAGGGCACGCGCGATCGACACGCGCTGCTGCTGACCGCCGGACATCTGCGCCGGAAACTTGTGCTTCTGGTCGGAAAGCCCGACACGCTCCAGCATTTCATCAGCGCTGAGCGATGTTTTCTTGATATCCCTGACAAGAGCGACATTCTCATAGGCAGTCAGCCCAGGTAAAAGATTATAGAACTGAAAAATGAAACCGATCGTATCGGCACGGTAATCTGAAAGCTGCCGGTCATTGTACGCTGAGATCTCTTTGCCGTCCACGATCACCTTCCCCTCTGTCGGTACATCCATACCGCCGAGCATATTCAGCACCGTTGATTTTCCGGCACCTGACTGACCAAGGATAACCACAAATTCCCCTTTTTCAATGGTAAAGCTCACATGATCGACTGCGGTCTGCTGTCCGTCGCCTTTACCGTAGATCTTCACAACATCCTTTAATTCTACTGCTGACATTTCTTTTCCTCCTGCATATTTAGTTAGTATATGCAAACATTATAAAATTATTATAGCACAGTTTTTTTCACATTGCAAGATGCAGAGAAGAAACGATCGGCACATTTTGGAATTGTTGTATGCTTGCAACAAATGGCCAATCAAAATGTGAACAGCTTTCATACGAAATAAAAAGCAAAACTTCTGTGAATGACCACAACTTCTTTTCAGCATTCAGATCAAAGCTAAAAGTCAATAGCCGCCGATCGTTACACATCTCTTCAGCCGTATGAGAATAAGACAAAAAATATATTTATAAAAAAACATGATGTATTAATAAAATTTCAGTTGACTATACTCAAAAGACGTGCTATATTATAAGTAATAAGACAAGGGAGGGCAGTTCTTATGAAAACAAACAAGCTTTTTGCGGCATTTACAGCAATAGTGCTTGCCGCGGCAAATTCAGCATTTTTTACCCCGGCATTCTGTTCAGCGGCAGAAAATGAAAAAGCTTCAGCTGCTGAGACAGCATTATACTCAACTGCAAAGATTTCCGTTGTTGATATGGAAACAGGAAAAAATATTGACGGCATTGAGCTCAGTATTGTGCAGAACCCATATGGTACGAGTCTCGAATTTGAACAATGGAACACCTCTGAGGAACCAGTAAAGACGATCGGGAACCTTTCGTCAACCGAGCTCTACGCTGTCCACTTTATAAAGATACCGCAGGAATATGAGCTCCCGTATCAGGTCAACTTCTCATTTGACCAAGCTGATGAAATCAAAGAAGTGATCATCAGAGCCATTCCGAAAAGTGCAGAGAAAAAAGTACACATTTATGCAGGCAACTGGACAAATGCAGCTCCTGACGAGGAAGGCAGATGGCTCATAGGAGCAGAAGATTTACGCGATCCCTTTTCAGTATATGTATACGACGAAAATGGCAATTACTTCACCTCCGTTTCACTTGTTTCACGGGAGGCTATGTATCTGCCTGACGGAAAATATAAGATAAATGCATTTCCGACTGACAAGGATTATGAACTGATAACAGAAGACTTTGATATCGCAAAGACCGTAACGGGTATGTATGACGATATTGTGTTCCCCGATAAGAACGGATATATTGATGTCGAGATAGTGAACGGAGAACCCACGCATAGTATTGAATTCAACTTCCGTATGAAGCCCGAGATAATTGAATACAGGAAGGACGGCTGCAAGGCTAATATATCCATAGTTGAGATGTATACAAACGAGCCTTTAAAGGGCGTAAAGGTGAAAGTATATGACGATCTTGTCAAAGGAGATCTTATTGCCGCGTGGGATACGACTGACGAACCTGCAAAGAGCCTCAAGGATCTGTCTAACCACGGCTGGTACAGAATTGATATAGCTGACGCCCCCGAGGGTTATCATATTGATAAAAGCACCTCTTTTAATTTTTCAGAGCTTGGCGATACTCAGGATATTATCATCAGGGCTGTTCCACAGGATAAGGAGCCTAATATTAATGTATCAGTATACGACTGGTCAGACCTCGTCGTCGATCCGTCAGACGGTACCTATGAGGGATACAAGCTCATGGATCCCACCGATTACGAACTTCTTGTGTATACCGATAAATACGGAAGATTCGATATGACTGAAAGAGATATACATCTCCCCGACGGAAAATACTTCTTACAGCTTTTATACGACGAAAGCAAGTATCAATACATTGATGATCAGGGCTATAAGGCAAGAGCTGTACGCAAAATATTTGGAAAGGATTTTGATATCTCTTACGAAAAAGCAATGAATATTGAGATAAAAGACGGAATGACAGTTGGTCAGCCATGTTTTTACGTGGAAAGAAATGGCAGTGATAAAACGAACTGCACGCTTGAGCTCAAAATTATTGACGGCATAACAGGCAAGCCTGCCGATGCCGCAGAGTATGAGATCATACGCATCGACGAGGAGTATGAAGATACGGTGGAGAAGCTCGGACTTGAAGATACACGCGGATTTATGCCTGATTACGGCGAAATGCCCAAGGACGGAGCCGTTACCGTTGAAGGACTGGAGCCTTATGTTAAGTACGCAGTTGTCGGTTATTCGGGAAATAAGCACTATGGCAGTGCAAAACCTGTATTCCTGACCTTTGACAAGGACGGAGAGACCAGAGAAGTCACTGTCAGACTCATGCCTTTCAACTTTAAGTACGGCGATGTGAACGGCGATGACGAACTCAATGTTGCAGACCTTGTAATGCTGCAGAAGTGGCTTATTGCCGCTTCCGATACCGACATGAAAAAGCCTCAGGCAGCAGACATGAACTCCGACGGCAATGTGGATGCATTTGATCTGATACAGCTGAGAAAAGAAGTACTGAAAAACGTAAGCAAATAATGATATATGATATTAAAAACGGGCTCATCGTATATCCGATGAGCCCGTTTTATTGTGCCTTAGTTTTCAAGGAAATCCTGTATCGGCAGTATATCGCCATTCCATTGGCTGTATCCAGCTCTTTCCGTCATAGATGACTTCCTTATCGTCCTGTTTGTTGCAGGGATTTTCTGTTTTCTTATCGGATACAGCAGCAGAAAGTGCCGGATCAGTACCTGAATCGGCAGTTATTATACTCTCGTGGAAGCACTGACTTGCTGATGATACAATTACAGTTCCTGTTATTACGGATATAATACGCTCAATAATCCCTTTCTTCACCTCCAAGCTCCTCGTCAGCGTTTAAGATACCGCATCTGCCGCAGGATATCCATAAATTCTGCTTTCAATGCATCAGAACAGCCTGTGTTGTCCAGCAGCTTTCCTACGCTGTCCATTGCAGTATACTGATACGTTGTAAGCACCATTTCCCATGAAAGTCCGTGAGACTGCATGAAACTGCAAAGAGCAGCTTTCAGCTGAGGATTTTCATATATCTCCTTGATACTTGTATTCTCTCCCCAGCTGTACGGCGATTCGCCGTCATATCGCAGAACAATGCCAGCACGGTCATGCCAGTCAACAGCGCCCGAATCTTCAACAGTAGCATTCAGTACATACTCCCCGTCTTCAAGTGTCCATGCATGAAGATCGGGATCCCAGCTCTCAAAGGAACGACTGTCAACGTGAAGGTGGACTTTCTCTGTCTGATGAGGTTCGAGATACACCTTTTGGAATGCACAGAGCTGACATACGGGCTTTGTCAGCGTCGATACAGGATCATGCACATAGATCTGCACAACGGTCTTTCCCGCGACATCACCCGTGTTTTCCACATATGCGGTCAGCTCCAGACCGTTTGCAATATCTCCGCTTTCAACACGGAACTCCCTGACTTCAAAGGTTGAATAGGACAGTCCGTGACCGAAGCAGTATCTTGCATAATCCGCTCCGGAACTGCGGTGACGGCGCGTTACATAATAGCGGTAGCCCACAAAGATGCCTTCACCGTAATTCACGGTCATGCCGTCCCCGGGGAAGTTCAGGTATGTCGGCATATGATCCTCGCTGCACGGAAATGTCAGCGGCAGACGTCCCGACGGAGCAACTTTTCCGCAGAGAATATCTGTAATTGCAGCAGCTCCCTGCATACCGGGCAGCGACACCCAGAATACAGCGTCCCACATATCAAGGGCCGAACCTGTAACAGGCCCCGAGGTGTTAAGTATCAGCACAGAGCGCATATTGCTCCGCCTTGCATATCCGCAAAGCCCGCTCATACATTTCTGCTCCTCATCATCAACGCGCAGAGTTTTTCGGTCGTTGCCCTCCTGTCCTGCAACATTGAGGACATAGACGATCGTATCGGCTCCATCATACAGACCCGTCCGAACATCGGCAAAGCACCTGCGTAATTCCGCACATAATCCCTTGCCGCGGTTTGTGCGGACACAAGCGCTCCCCTCTCCGCATATCAGCAGTTTTCCGTCCATTGAACCCATAAGTGCTATTTTTGAAGAGACAGGCAGCGGACAGCATTTTTGTTCGGCTCCATTGCAGCACGGAGAGTTTTTCAGCATGACGATTCCCTCAGCTGCGGCTTTATATGCGGCACTATCAGTCATTTCTTCGTCGATATGACCAGCAGGCGGCAAAGCGTATTTCTGTGCAAGAACAACTGCACGTTCTGCCGACTCCGCAAGCTTCTCAGGCTCAAGCCTTCCGTCTGCCAATGCATTCCTGAGCGGTCCGGAGGGAACAGGTCCAGGCATATTCACATCACAGCCTGCATTGACTGATGCGGCAGGATTATACACCGCTCCCCAGTCACTCATAACAATTCCCTCAAAGCCCCACTCACCACGGAGAAGCTCCGTCAGCAGCCAATTGTTTTCAGTACATGGTAAACCATTTATCTGATTATAGGCAGCCATGACAGTCGCACAGCCAGCCTTGACGCAAGCCTCAAATCCTGGAAGATAAAGTTCATAAAGCGCCCTCTCCGAAATGATCTCATTTATCCCCTGCCGATTTGTTTCCTGATTGTTTGCTGCAAAATGCTTGACATTTGCCGCGACGCCCTGAGACTGCACACCTCTGACAAGTTCGGGTGCAAGCTTTGTGATAAGGTAAGGATCCTCGGAGTATCCCTCAAACAGGCGCCCTGCTCTGAGATCACGATGAAGATTTATGTTCGGAGTTCCTAAAAGCACATGAACACCGTAGGCTCGTGCTTCATGTCCAAGCGCCTGTCCGACCTGATAAACCGTTGCGGGATCCCACGTTGCACCAAGCAGCATTCCCGGCGGATAACAGCCCGGAGCAGTCATTTCGGGAATTATCGCACGAATCTGTTCGCATAGCCAGCTGTATAAGTCAAGTTCTTCTTTGGTTTCAAACGATCCAGGCTGATAAAAATTATCAAGTACTTTTCTGAATACCGCAGTTCCTTTTTCGGGACGATCTGCCTTTTCCATAAGATCACCGAACAGCTGCTCAAAATTGAGCCCTGTACCGCCGTCAAGCATCTGTATACGAGGAACTCCCTTATGCGGCAGCTCGCCCATACCGAAAAAGGACTGTCCGTTGACCATTATTATCTGTTCATCCGTTGTCAGTTCCATGCTGAATGCTCCTTTCTCCAGATCTGGATGTCTGCCATTTTATTCAATTATACCATGAGAATATGTATTTTTCAACATTGCGAATGCTTATGTCAAACCTTTCATGATCACATTGATCTGCGTTATACCGTTTTCTTTTCTAACTATTTTTATGCCTGCGGTACGGAGACAGCAGCTGCTATTGTGGAAACTGGTCTTGTTCGCTTTGATGCAACGGAACGCGATCAAAGATGCTACGTATATGCAGCTTCAACGCAAACAAGAATAATTCCGTATGCGATAATCAGATACATCATTAAACTGATGAGCTGGCTTTTGTGTAATCAGCTATTAATATTATTTTACATCAAAGCCTATAATTCGTCAATCGGTACAAGCGATACTGCATATAATACCTTGAAAGGAGATAAGATCATGGCTAAAAATAAGAAAGATCCCCCCTCACTTTGGGAGCGTTCTAACTATGATGTCATAAGCGAAACCGAAACTGATGACGAGCTTATTGCTGTGCTTCGTACACGCTACAGCGGCGCACAAGTCATATGCCACATTCCAAAGCATACACCCGAGGACAAGATCAAGATTGCAGAAGAAGTGACATATGCACTTATGCAGATCGCCTACACTGGTCAGGATATAAGCCGCATGAGCAGTATGGAAATACTCTTGGACTGAAGCATTACATATGCAGCTAGTCCTGGTGAATCTGGGCTTGCTTCTGCTTTTTACACTATTACCCTATCAGCATTTATCAATATTTTAGTAACAAAGATTGCTGAAAAAAATGCCAATCTATGCCTGATGAGAGGAACAGAAGACTGATACAAATTAAGTTGACTTTCAAATTTCACTTATCGGCACTATCTCTGAAACAGCAATAATCTCATATACTGCAGGCAAATTTTTTCCAATATTGTTTTCGGAATTTCATCTGTATATCACTGAAACTTGACAATCCGCACTATTAATGCTATCATTCTATGGTAAAAACTAAAAAAACCATGAGGTGAATATCATGAGGATCGGATTTATAGGCGCTGGAAAGGTCGGCTTTTCTCTTGGAAAATACTTTGCCGAAAACGGACTGGAGATATCGGGATATTACAGCCGCTCGGAGAGTTCTGCCCGTGAAGCTGCAGCTTTTACCGGTTCAGAGCTGTTTGCGTCCGCGGAAAAGCTCGTTTCCGAAAGCGATGCAGTTTTTCTTACAGTTCCGGACAGCGCCATAAAAGAGACATACAATACCCTGCCAAAGAATCTTTTTTACGGCAGGCAGATATGCCATTGCAGCGGAGCGATGTCAGCCGCGGAGGCATTTCCAAATATAGCGGAATACGGAGCAAAAGCCGCTTCAATACACCCACTTTTTCCAATAAGCAGCAAAACGGAGTCATACAAGGAGCTTTCAAATGCATTTTTCTGCATAGAGGGCGACTGTGCCGCGGATTGGACCGCTATCCTCTCCGATATGGGCAATCCAACGCGCATTATCACAAGTGATATCAAGAGCCGCTATCATGCGGCTTGTTCTGTGGCGAGCAACCTCGTATGCGGACTTATTGCAGAAAGCACGGAGCTTCTTGAACAGTGCGGCTTTACCGCAGACGAAGCTCTTTCAGCTCTTGAACCTCTTGCAATGAGCAATATGAAACGTATCTTCGCCGTGGGACCGACTGCCGCACTGACGGGTCCTGTTGAGCGTAACGACGTATCTACAGTTAAAAAGCATATCGCCTGCATAAGCGGCAAGAATGACTCCGTTATCTACAGAGCAGTCTCGGAAAAGCTGACAGAAATGGCTAAGGAACGTCATCCCCAGGCAGATTATACAGAAATGGAGAAGCTCCTTAGGTAATTGTCACCAAAGAAAAACTTTATATTCACACTTTGTTCATATCTATATGTTATACTTCTTCTTGTATCTTATCCGGGCAATCGGAAAGGTAACATCTTTTAAGGAGAAAATTGAATATGAAGAACACTGTTTCAACCCTTCTGAAGCAGAAGCAATCAGGTGACAAGATCACGATGCTTACTGCTTACGACTACACAACAGCGAAAATCATCGACGAGTGCGGCGTAAATGCCATACTTATCGGCGATTCGCTTGGCATGGTAATGCTGGGCTATGAAAACACGCTTCCCGTGACTATGGAGGATATGATACATCATACCGCCGCAGTTTCAAGAGGTGCGGAAAATGCTTTCATAGTAGCCGATATGCCGTTCATGTCCTATCAGGTCAGCATACAGGAGGCTGTTATCAATGCAGGCAGACTTGTCAAAGAGGGCGGCGCCAATGCTGTAAAGCTTGAAGGCGGAGCCGAGGTCTGCGGGCAGATAAGGGCTATCGTGAATGCGTCAATTCCTGTTGTTGCACATCTGGGACTTACTCCCCAGTCTGTCAACGCCTTCGGCGGCTTCAAGGTGCAGGGCAAGAGCCTTGACAAGGCAAGAAAGCTCGTTGAGGACGCGCTGAAGATACAGGAGGCAGGTGCCTGTACAGTAGTTTTAGAGGGTATCCCCGCAAAGCTTGCGGATATCATCACAAGGAAGCTTTTTATCCCGACAATCGGTATCGGCGCAGGAAAAGGCTGCGACGGGCAGGTACTGGTGTATCAGGATATGCTTGGACTTACCACGGGTCATACCGCTAAATTCGTAAAGCGGTTTGCTGATGTGGGTTCGGTAATGCGGCAGGGTATCGCTGATTATATCAGTGAGACCAAAGATGGCTCGTTCCCTGCTGAGGAGCATACCTACGCTATCGAAGATGATGTTATCGAACAGCTTATAAGGGAGGAAAAGTGAAATGAAAGTTGTAAAAACTATAGATGAAGTCCGCGCACAGGTAAAGGAATGGAGAGCACAGGGACTCACCGTGGGACTTGTCCCCACAATGGGCTATCTCCATGAGGGACACGCAAGCCTTATCGACGCTTCTCACAGAGATAACGACAGAACTGTTGTGTCCGATTTTGTAAATCCGATGCAGTTCGGCCCAACGGAGGACCTTGAAAGCTATCCCCGTGATATTGACCGCGACGCAAAGCTTGTTGAGGAACACGGCGGCGATATCATCTTCAATCCCGAACCCTCCGAGATGTACCATGAGGGCTTCTCTTCTTTCGTTGATATGACCGTGCTAACACAGGAGCTCTGCGGACTGAGCCGTCCCG
The DNA here is from genome assembly GCF_017549005.1 of Ruminococcus sp. Classification (GTDB taxonomy): domain Bacteria; phylum Bacillota; class Clostridia; order Oscillospirales; family Ruminococcaceae; genus Ruminococcus. The sequence goes on along the minus strand of NZ_JAFYYT010000019.1, from coordinate 8,277 downwards.
TTCATTTCCGCGGCGTATGCACAGTAGTATCCAAGCTTTTCAATATCGTAAAGCCCGACCGTGCATATTTCGGCAAAAAGGACGCACAGCAGCTTGCAGTTATCCGCCACATGGCAGACGATCTGAATATGGAAATAGAAATAATCGGCTGTCCTATAGTCCGTGAAGCAGACGGACTTGCAAAGAGCTCCCGCAACACCTACCTTAACGAAGCCGAAAGAAAAGCTGCGCTTGTACTTTCCAAGGCAGTATTTCTGGGCATGGATATTGTCAGAAAAGGTGAAAAGGACTGCTCTGCAATAATCGGAGCTATGAGAAAAATCATAGAAGCCGAACCTCTTGCACGTATCGACTACGTCAAGATAGTCGACTGCAGAACAATGCAGCAGATAAAGACTCTCGACCGTCCTGCGCTTTGCGCTATGGCTGTGTATATCGGCAAAACACGCCTTATCGACAACTTCTTCACAGAAGACGTATGAGGAGGCTGCTATGGAAATATCAATGCTCAAAAGCAAAATACACCGCGCCGTTATCACTCAGGCGGAACTCAATTACGTGGGCAGCGTCACTATCGACGAGGAGCTTATGGAAGCCGCAGGACTTTATGAATATGAGCGCGTACACATATCAAACGTAAACAGCGGAAGCCGTATCGAGACCTATGTTATCGCAGGCGACCGCGGAAGCGGAGTTGTCTGCCTAAACGGTGCAGCCGCACGTTCGGGACAGAAAGGCGACCACGTTATCATAATGGCGTATGCGAACATGACTCCCGAGGAAATAAAAACTCACCGTCCCAAGGTAGTTTTTGTCGGCGAAAAAAATGAGATACTGAAGGCAGCCGATTACGAAAAGCATGGGGAACTGAAATAAGAGGTATTAACTATACAGAACTACAGACAGGCAACTCAACTTTTTAAGTCATTTATTATTTTATAATACTAAAAATCCGTTTCATTCAAGTCAAGCTCAACATTGTGGCAAATACCACAAAAACCATATCTGCAAATTAAAACCGCACAGCACTCTCCCGGAGCGTTCACAAGCGTTTCTGAGAGAGTGCTGTTTTCATAAGTTAATTAGCACAGACGGTTATAAGTGATGCATACGTCTTTTTACCTCCAATTGTTTTGTATTCTTTTCCATATCCTAATATTTCAGTTCAGATCACTTATCTCATAATCATTGAACTCGCTTATCGTACCTTTATCATATCCGTTTTCCTCAAGGAATGCTCTTACTTCGGGCGCAGTCAAAGGCACTTCTGCCTCGTCATTGAACCTGACATTAGTTGCCCTGAAACTCTCTATCGGCAATTCGCCTTCAAGATATACGTCAAAAGCTATGCAAATACCTGTTTCAACGTCGATATCAGCTGTAAAAGTAAACATTTCATGCTGAACGGGACTTACGCCTCTGTCATACATTTCTTCATAGCTTCCTTTTACGCTCGCTGTCCTTCTGCCGTTTTCATATCTTTCGCCCGTTATTTCCCATGGAGTCTCGTTCCTGCGTTCTTTACCGTAAGGCTTGCGTTTCTCGTTCTCTATGTTGCTGCGGATGAAATGGAAGCCTGCATAATCAGTATAGTATACTCTGTCGTATATATCTCCCGTATTCAGCTTTTTACTCATACTTTTGATATCAGTGAGCAAACCGCCCTGACCGTTGTCACTTGCGTATACAAACTTGTCGTTCAGGTAGTAATGCCGCTCATCACAGTAAAGATGTCCGTCGGAAGCAAGTCTTTTCTGGAACATTTCACCTGTCATCGCTGTATTGTCTATCTTGATACTGCCTTTAAAGCAGAGATGGATAGGAGTTTTTTCCGAGCCTCGGCTCACAGTAAAATCAGCGGAGAATCTGTCGTAATTGTATACAGCATTGATGCATTTCTCGCGGAGCTGTTCTCCCGTTTCATTCTGTTCAGACTGCTGAGTTTCTACAGTAGTTGTGACCTCATTATTATCATTTGCTGAAGTTGCAGTTTCAGTGTTTGTGTCCGTGGTTTCCGTTGCGGTAACGTCAGCCGTGCCTGTTGAAGTTGCAGCAGAAGTAACAGTGGTCACTATCCCGTTTGATGATGTGACGGTTGTTGACGTAGTTACTGTATTGTTCGTTGTGTTTTCAGCCGCAGCGTTATTACTGCTGTCTGTGATATCCATAGTCACATTGCTGTCGCCTACATGGTGGACAACAGGTCTTATGACGGACTTCATAAGATGTACTGCGCCCCAGACGCCTGCCACAAGCAGTATTGACGCAGCCGCTACCGAAGCTGAATGCATTATGCTCATTCTTCTGTTATACTGTTCTGCGCCCTCGGCAACATCGGTATATTCATTGTCTTTTTCAGCTCTCCACATTGCCTTTGCAAATATTTCGTCCTTTTTTGCCGCTTCTTCCATAAGCCGCTCGACCGAAGTCTTATCCGCACACCGCAGGATATAAATGATCTTTCTTTTAGTATTCATTATATCCCTCCTTAAAGCGTGATGCCATCGGCATTCAGAAGCTTTTTAAGTTGTTTCATAGCACGTCCGCATCTGACGCGCACAGCTGCAGGACTCATACCTGTCATTTCCGCGATCTCCCCTGACGTTTTGTTGTAGTAGTATTTCTGTATAATTATCACTGAATCGGGAGCCCCGAGCTCCCCAATCTTACTTAGAAGCTGTTCCGCAAGCACGGAGTTATCGGTATTTTCCTCGATATTCTCATCGCCTGCTATTTCAGCAACAGACTCGTCGTCTGAAGATACGCACAAACCACTTTTCGACGCAAGCGACCGTCTCATGCTTATTGCCTTGTTCCGGGCAACGGCTCCTATGTACGGCCTCAGTGATATATTGTCATCAGGCTTCATTTTCATCATTATGGAAGCAAAAACATCTATAACACATTCCTCGGAATCGTTCTGGCTTCCGAAGCCGTTTATTATCCTGCTGACTATTGAAAAAACATAATTATAGTACTTGTCAAAAAGCGCGCGCTGACCGTTTGACGGAGCTTCGCGCATAAGAGTCAATATCTTTTCATCGGTCATAAAGTCCTCCTTCACTTTTAAATGTCTGCTCAACAACTTAAAATTGGCTATTTTTATAGTCAATTTTTAGTTGCCAAAATGCAAGGAAAAACTTCTTTTTCCTGCACTTTGTTCTGCCCGAAAGGGCAAAATGAGCTTGACATAAAGAAATGTGCAGCGCAAATTTCAAATTCTAAAAGAATTTGCGCTCCCTGAACATAGTTCAGGGCAATAACCGTCATAACGGAGGTTATTGAGTGCACATTTTTTTCAGCAAATTCTTCATCATTAATAATAACGCAAATTTTGCAGCAAGTGCAACACTTTTTGGGCTTTTTATCCTTTTGAAGCACATTATCAGACAGCCGACAAAAAATAAGGCGGGTACTCCACAAGTGAAGTTCCCGCCTGTCCGCTATATGCGGCATAGAAATCAGAAAGAGAGAGAATTTATCACAAAATCAAAAAGCTAAAAAGAAATGTTTGCAAAAACGATCATAAAAATGAAAAGAGCAGCCTCATGAGCATCATCAGCAGGCTCATAAAAGTATCCTGTGAGTCCGAAGGAATATCGATCTCAGGCTTCTCTTCGGGTACTATCTCAAAGTTCAGCACATATGTACCCTCATAGCCGTTTATTCCCTGTATTACAGCTGATGCGGTGCCGACACCAATGTTATTCTCATAGCTTACAGTATAATCCTCGTTCGGTACAAGCTGCTTATCTCCGTCCTTTACGGTAACGGCAGGCTCGATAGCGCTTCCTGTGTATGTAACATCAGGAATGCTGTCAAATGTACACTGAGTTATAGCGCGGACTTTCTCAGACTCCTCGTTTAGATATTCGAGGGAGAAGTACTTCCACCAGTTGTTGTACGTACCTGTTTCTTCATTGACGCCCTCCGCATGAGGCAGATGCTTAAACCACCATCTGTGGTGCTCCTCCATATTGCCGCCGCCCCACGCGGAGCAGTTTACAGTCTTTGAAGCTCCTGAAATATCAGGATAATTGAGCCAGTTATCGCAGTACGACTGAACATAGTCGGTATTGCCCCAGTCATAATCAGATTTGCTGTTGGGAGCAAAATGCACATTTCCCACACCTGCATTTCCCTTGGAGACAAGGTCGTAAGCGGTGAATTTCTCCCAGTCGTTGTACTCGGAGTAGTCCTTTTTGTAATCAGGCTTGCCATAAATGCTGCTCATAATGGACTCGGTACGATGACCTGCGTCCTCAAGCATTTCGCCGAGTCCGCGCTCATAGTTGAAGCCGTATGCAATGAAATTCCTGCAATCCTCCTTGACTAACGGGGTTCCGTTCACCCAGAAAGCGTCCTTACCTGTCATCATTGTTTCATAAAGCTCAACACCCGTCATTGGACCGCCAAAGAACCACACTTCATCTATTTCGCCGCTGTTTACCTTTTCATAAACGTCATATTTGCTGAAATATCTGTCATAATCGAAAGAAAAGTCTTGTTTTCCCCAACCTTCATAGTCCCAGTATCTGCCGTCGCTGGCATTGCAGGCTTCCACAAAAGTTTTGTAGTATTCATCTGCGGTATATGCCTTTCCTTCCTTATCTGCCGGGAATTCGTTCAGCTCGATCTTTTCGGCAACAGTGTAATTCACATTGCCGTAGCTGACATCGGACATGGCGTCCGCAAAACGATCCGCAAGTTCATACGGGTCATTCCATGATTCCATAAGATCGTGCATTTTGACTTCCTTACCTTCCACGTCAAATACAGGATCAAAATTAATGATCATGACCTTATAGTTCTTACCTCCGTCAAGCTCTTTTGCCGAAACCGGCATCTGCATTGACGCTGCGGCGACTGACGCCGTAAGCAAAACAGTTGAAACCTTTTTCATCAATTTCATAGATATTACTCCTTTTTTAATGTAAGGAATACTTATGGACACTATAAATTGTTGGAATAAACCGCCCTCACTCACGCAAGGGCGTTATGCTTGTCAGCAAGCTCCTTATCAAGGAACTTGTAGTAAATGTGTATTTTTCGGGGCTTAGTGCGACCCGTGTTTTCATCAACGGTCACATAACCAATCAGATCAAGGCACATTTCTCTTGTAAGCTCCGTAGCTCCTGCATACTTACGCAGACGGCTCATGAACTCGTCCACATCGGCTTCGTCCTTCTTGTCAGCCTTTTCACGCTCTAAGATCACTTCGTACTCCGCAGAGAGTGATTTCTTTTCGGTGCTGTACTTTTCAAGCAGATTGATACAAACATCTTCGGGAACACGACCGAGGACTTTATCCTCATAGATACCCTGAATCAGCTTGTCAAGCTCGTCCAGTCTTTTCTTGACCTCAGCTTCACGCTTCTTTTCCTCAGCGGAACGGTTTTCGTGCTGTCTGGACTTGTATGCCATAAACCTTGCTTTTGCATCTGCTTCACGCAGTACCATACGGCTTTTCGCCTGAATGTCGGCAAGCACCGTGGCTTCAATAAGATACTGCTTGATGAAGTGCGTAGAACACACATCACCGCCACAGCGACTATGCAGACCACAGGTGTAGGAAGGCTTACAGCCCTTGCCACCGTTATGCTGCCGCATCTTTGAACCGCAGGAATCACAGTAAAGGAAACCTGAAAGCGGAGCAGTAACACCCTTATGGTCACGCTTGCCCTGGCTCACCGATCTGTCGATTTCACGGCACTTGTCCCACAGTTCCTGGGTGATGATAGGCTCGTGGTTGTTTTCGACCACCGCCCAATCCTCCGGGCGTTTCTGAACGATCTTGTGGTTTTTGTAGCTCACCGAGGTGGTACGCAGTTGAGCGAGCTTGCCGAGATAGATCGGATTTTTCAGAATACGCTGAACATTAATGTTGCCCCACAGGTGCGAGGTGTTATGGGGATTCGGCTTGCCAATTCGCTGATACTGATAATCAGACGGCGTGGGGATATGTTCTGCATTGAGAATATCGGCTATCTTTTTCGGGTTGAAGCCCTTAGCCCTCATCTCAAAGATACGGCGGACGATAGCGGCGGCATACGGATCAATGATCGGAGTATTAAAGCCGTCATCGCTCTTGAAATAGCCGTATGCACAGTATGTGCATTTATACTTGCCCGACCTTGCATTGCTCTCAAACACGGCACGGAGCTTCTTTGAAGTGTTGGCAGCGTACCACTCATTAAAAACATTCATGATCGGGAGCATATCCATTGAAGCACTGTCGCTGTTGAGCGTATCAATGTTGTCGGTCAGTGCAATGAAACGGATATTGTACATCGGGAACAGGTAATCTACATACTGTCCGACCTGGATATAGTTTCTTCCGAAACGGCTCATATCCTTGCAGATGATAAGATTTATCCTGCCTGCCTTTGCATCATCGAGCATTCTCTGGACCCCTGGGCGGTCAAAGGACACGCCCGAAATTCCGTCATCGACATACTCGTCATAGATAGACCAGCCCTGTTCGTTCACATAGTTTGTGAGGACTCGTCTCTGGTTTTCGATTGAGAGGGATTCTCCCTGTCGCTCATCGTCCTTAGACAAGCGGAGGTAGATACCCACCTTGTAATTATCCTGCTTTGGTAACATAAACACTCCTTTCCTCCAAAGCAGCTTTTATCGGTAATACACCCATTATAGCGCGCCTTACCGATAAAAGCAAGTGGTTTCTGAAATTTTCAGACACTTTCACAGCTTCGGATAGGTTTGTTCAGTACCTCGTTGAGCGCCCTGTCGAACGCAAGTCGGTAAAGCTCATCGTCAAGGTCTTTATCCCCGATGAAGTGGCTCACCACGATCATCTTCTGTCCGCAGACAGTGTATTCATTTTCACGCTGAGGGCAGTCCTTGTACTGCTCATTCAGCTCTTGCATAGTTTTCTGTTTCATAGCGAATTTATCTCCTTAGCTTATCTATATCTACGCTTATAGGTCAGAGGGCATCGCTTTATATCTCTTACCCTCATGGTTATCAGTTGTGATTATAGCCGTGAGGAACGGCATTGCTGCCGCCCCTCTCACAGCTATCGTTTTGTTGTCGGAAATATGTTAATCCTTGTAGGAATTATCTCCGAAGAAAGAAGTCTGTCCGACAAATTCATCATCGGCAGAGCCACTGTCGGCATCATCGCCCGACTTGCTGTCTGCACCGTCAGAGCTATCGACAAGCCCCTCAATGTCAGCATAAGACATTCCGCTGTCGGTCAGCTTGCCGATGAGCGTATGCTCAGCAGTCACAGCATCGAGAAGCTTTTGTCCCTCAGCACCGCCGTAAAGCTGTGAGAGCTTATCGTAGGTGTAGAGCTTGCTTTCGATGATGACCTTACGTCTGCGCTCCTGCGCTGCCTTGATAGACTTTTCGTAGCTATCGAGCTTTGCCTGATTCTCAGCAAGCACGGCATCCGTAATGATAACGGCGGACTCGTCAGCGACCTCAGCTTTCGCTTTCTTACTCATTCGCATCACCTCTTTCGGTTTTGAGTATCGCAAGATTTGATTTAACCCCACGATAATATTATAGCAAATTTCGGAGCTATCTGTCTATTCGCAGGGCGCATGAACTTTGTGCGCCATTAGAGTTTTCGAGTTCGTCAAGTTGTTATGGGGAAAATGAAAAAAGCTGCGGAGCGGAGGACGCTCACACAGCTATCAAGGAGAAGTAATTATCTTCAATCACTATTCTGTTTTTCAATACATCCTTTATGATTGCAATATGGACATCTGATTTCATAATAATCATCGGAGTGAATTGCAAACAGAAGTTTATTCCATTTTGCATTAAATTCCTTAGAACAGGCTTTACACTGGAATTTATGTTTTGAAAGCTGTTTAGCCCATAATATACAAGCAACCAGTGCGGCAACGATAACTATAACTGTAATGATAATCCATTCCATATTACAAACACCTCACAATGATAAGCGGACAAACATCCTTGCGTTATATTATACCACAGCAGCCCCGAAAAAGCAACCCCCACTTTCATCAAACTGCCGCCCAGACTGCGCAATACCTGCGCCGTACCAGTTTAGAATATTGACACCGATGATGATTGAGGGCATCACGCTGGAGCGTGAGCGAGATACCGCCGACCGAAGCGGCGGTGAGAGATGTCGCATTCGCTCCACGAATTCGCTGACGGAGCATCGAAAGCCTGAGCAGAGAGATAAGCTCAGGCGAAAAAATATGCGCCATAGCGCAACAAAAATAACAAGCATTGTATTTTGCGCCGCACAGCGAGCGAAAATACCAAATGCTTGTT
>NZ_JAFYYT010000018.1 GCF_017549005.1 Ruminococcus sp. | reverse complement strand
CTGATTAGCTGCGCCGCACATTTTTGGCTATTTGTCAATACCTTTTTGCAAAAATTTACATTATATACAAAAAAAATAATCACAGGATCTTTTTGATTCCTGTGATTATTTTACTTTTCCTTAGCTTAATGACATTAGCCTTGCTGGAGCTATCACTTTTTGCTATAATGGTGATTCTCCTGTTCATAACATATTTCGTTGTACCACTATCATCAAAAGCCCATAAGATAATTTACTGGGTCATTTCAACAACACTTAGTCTGTTTACAGCATGGTTTTGGATGTACTTTATTGCGGGACCAATTTGGAAATACTGACCTGAAAGAGTCTATCCCGAATACTCCTGGTGGTATAAGACCAGCTGAACCTTGGGAAATTCCATAAGGAGGTGTAAAATGTATGAATATGCTAAAATGGTTGGAAAGATGGTATAAATCCAATTGTGATGGTGATTGGGAGCATTCATATGGGGTCACTATTAGCACATTGGACAATCCAGGATGGGCTGTTAAAATCAACTTGATTGAAACTTCGTTAGAATACAAAAAATTTGAAAGAATTAAGATTGATAACGGCGATGATGACTGGATTGTATGTTGGGTTGAAGATGGAAGTTTTAATGGTGCTGGCGATACAGAAAAATTATTCTCCATTCTTGAGATTTTTAAAAAATGGTCTGAGAGTTAAATCCACTTTATTCAATATATAAAACATAATAATGTTTGTAAAGAAAACAAAGTTTTATATTTCAGAATATAATCAAGAAAAAAGTGCTAAATAATTGTAATAGTTTTATTAAGCGGGCTCATCTGAGTCCGCTCTTTTTTCACTCATATCAGTGTCAAGAGGAAATTCAATTATACAGCAGCAAAAGTCTCCGAAAACCAGGAAGGGAAAACGACTATGAAGTACAGTAAAGAATTCAAAGAAGAAATAAATGCCGCAATATCTGCCTGCGGTCATTGATGAACATCTTGGTTATCTGGTAATCGTTGTTGTAACAGGCATTGACGAGATAGTTCGACAGCAGAAAGCTATCGGACGCAACCTCAATCAGATAGCTACGCTCGCAAACATGGACAGGCTGACCGCCGTGAACTTCCAACCGCTCCTCGATGAGCACAGAAAGGTCACGTAGATGATTTATGATGCATTATAGAGGAGTTTCTCAATATATTCTGATATAATTCTGAATTTGCTTTCATAGCTTCCCGACTGGTTTACTTTTCGTAGCAGGTCCTTATACTGTCTCTGTGACAGTATAGGCTTTGTACTGCATAGTATCACCGTATAAAAATATAAAGTTCATAGACTTAATTAAACAATTCAAACCAATGTTTATAGGCACAACAGAATTAGTTTCAACCTTGACATAAGGCGCTATTTCCTTATCTTCTCTCTGTAGACCTCCAAATCTATCTCTCCGTTTTCAGCCTTATCTCTCAGTTCAAGAGCATAATCTCCCCATTCAGCAAATTCAGCCTGAGACATCTTCTTTTTCATGTAGCGGGCGTAGTGCTGCTTGTAAGCCTTGCTGTAAATATTCCAGTAAGGATTTGTTTTAACCTTATCAGCATATTTCTTCCTGTGTCCCATATCACGGCATACCCTGCCGTCCATACCTTCGATCTCTCTTGTGCAGTAGTCAGAGAAAAGACCTGCTGTGAGAAGAAAATATTTACCGCAGTAACCGCATTTCTTTGGAAGATAATGTAGTTCCAGACCTTTGAACAATTCAATATACAGATAGCCTCCGAGCGTTGTGAAAGTATAGTGCTGACACAGCTCGGAGCTTTTTCTTTGCCTCAGAACTTTATAGGATAACTGCATATTTCCTGACGGTTCTAATCTTTCATAAGGATAGAGTCTGTTTTTAGGTATGTCGTTAAAGTCTGCAAGAACCTGTGCTGTTTCGTTATTATCAAGATAACGGCTTTCACTGTGTATTTTCTCTAAGAACGGTTCAAAGGTGCGCTTTATCCGAAGAATGTCCTCTATGAAGATACGCATTTCTGCTGCAAAGGCTTTTAGCTTATCATTAAGTATGTAAATATCCCTGAGAAGCTCTGAATCTTCCATATCACCTGAGCCAATACGTACATAGAAATGATAATGCTCTTCTATATTATCTTCATTCAGATCATCATCATCGCCCAACTCATCTTCATCAAACGCCCAGCTATGCTCATTGAGTATCCTCCGCAGCGTATCGCGCTGCATATCCATAGAGCTGTACGGAGGAGTATTAGCTATCATCTGCTCTATTTTATCATAGAAAGATATCGCTTCCTGAAACAGCTCTTCACTTTCATTAGCTTCACGCATATCCTCGGGATAATGCAGTATAGCTTCATATCGCCTGCATTCCGAATAGAGCTTATCGAGCTCACGGTAACGCTTATCGAGTATCTTTTCAAGTATCTCGCCCAGTACATATTTCTTTTTTCCGTTTATGTATACGGTATTCCCGTTAAAATACGCTGAAAACCCTGTCATGGCAATTCTCCTTTAGCAGTTGTTTTATTCATTGTATCACATCTACTTTATATAGTCAACTCAGAAGAATTACATCAAAAATTTTTTTCTGTCAGTTTTTGTTAGTAGGGACTTTTTTTAAATGCTGGATTTTACAATAGAAAAATTTAAACAGCGTAATCAAGCCGTTTAAGAGACGAATTTCAAAAAATAGATGTTGCTTCTGAAAAAGTAGAGTATATGTCAGAATAGATGTGAAATAGTTGTAAATAGAGTATGACTATCACATCTATTGACTTTAGCGTTTGGGTTCGATATAATGGGATTGCAACGTTGCAAGAGTTACCTGAAAACATAATAAATCACAGTGGGCTAACAAATGATAGTTCCTTTCGCCGTCTTGTAATACATACAGCTTAAAAGCGTATGTCAGCGGCAATGCTGATCTTATTAAAAGGAGGAGTCATAACTATGACTACACCAAAAAGAAAAGTGCTTACGATCAAAGAGGCGGCGAAGCTTATCGAGGGACTGACGGAATACCGTATCAGACAGATGTGTATTTCGGGAGACCTGCCATGCTTCAAGGCTGGCAAGAAGTACCTCATTTCCGAGGAAGCTCTTATGAAAGCTGTCTTCGGACACTACGAACCCGAGGGCGGTGATGCTGCATGAACATCTTTGAAAAGATTCGTGGCAGTATTACCATGCAACAGGTGGCGGAGCTCACGGTGATGCAGTATCATTTGCTGTGCAGATTTCGTGAAGAATATGCTCTGCAAACACAGAAAGAAAGAGGAGATGTATTTGAATATGAAGAATGTAGAATGGACTAAGCCAAAGCCGTTAAGGACAGACAAGGAAATGCTGCCGGAATTTCCTGTGAACTGCCTTCCATCGATCATAAAAGCTATGGCGCTCAGTGTTGCTGAGACAACATCAACGGATACCGCAATGGCAGCAACTGCTCTTCTGAGTGCATTGTCATATTGCTTTTCAGGCGTTTACAGAATGTATGGAAAGGAAGATCACAGTGAACCTGTTACGCTGTATTCATTAATACTTGCAAATCCTGCGGAAAGGAAATCTCCTGTTATGAGGTTTATAAAATCTCCTTTTATCTCATTCAATGATGAGTATAACGTTTCCAATAAAGAAGCAATATACGCTTTTCAGGAGGAACGAAACAGACTTGAAAAGGAAATAAAGAAAATGCAGGAGTCAAGCGAATTTGAATCAAACGAGATAGCCGAAAAAAGGGCTGAGCTTGAAAGTATGGACAAGCTTTTTTTCAGAAGGATATGCATAGATGACATAACGCCCGAAGCTCTTGTTAAAAACCTTGATGACAACGGTTCATTGCTTATGATGTCAGATGAAGCAGGTGTATTCAAAAATTTCGGCGGCAGATATTCCAACGGAACACCGAATATTGATCTGATACTGAAATGCTGGGGCGGCGAAATGTTTATAAAGGACAGGTACAACAGCGATCCGATAGTATTATCAAAGCCGTATCTTTCAATCTGTCTCTGCGGTCAGCCATATATTCTTGATGAATTAATGAATAACAACGCATTTCTGTCAAGCGGACTCGTTGCAAGATTTCTGTACTGTTTTCCTAAGTCAAAGGTCGGAAGCCGAAACTATGATACCAGACCTGTAGATAGTCGGATAACCGAAGCTTATAAGAAACTTGTATATGGTTCATTGAAGTACAAGTTTAATTATTTCAGTGATGAAACAGCGCTGAGATTTGACGAAACAGCAAGAAAGACCTTTGCTGATTATTACAACACAGCAATAGAACCCGTTCTTATGACGGAGTTTGCAGAGTGTCCTGACTGGGGAGGAAAGTTTCACGGACTGATACTCAGATTATGCGGACTGCTTCACTGTATTAAATGTATATCAGTAGGAGTAAATCCTGAAAATCTTGAAGTCGATATGATGATCCTCGGAGCCGCAATAGATATTGCAGTTTTTTACAAAGCACAGGCACTTTGTGCATATGGAATGATCGGCGGCGACACTACATTAACAACAGCGGAATATATCCTAAAGAAACTGAGAGCAAATTATGTAACTGAAGCAACAGGCAGAGACCTTCTTCACCTGTGCAGAAAGTTCAGAACAATGGACGAAATGACGCAGCCGCTGCAGGCACTCATAGACTACGGATATATCCGCCAGGTCAGAAAGAATGCACCTGACGGAAAAAAGACCACAACAGTATATGAAGTGAATCCGAATTTTTAACTCCACTCCGCGTACCACGTACCAAACGTACCAGATGTACCACATTTTATTTGGAATGTATAATCTGTTACGTTTGGTACACTTGGTACGTGGTACGTTACACATGTTTCAGATACTGAAAAAGTTGATTTGGGAAGGGGAGCAAGCATAGCCTTTGTAAAGACACTTCAGCGGTTTCTGAAGAAACTGTACTTGCTCCTTTGGTGGGGAGCAAGCAACGCCTGTGTCATTACACTTTCGATTTTTCAAGAAAAATCGTGTCAAAGGCAGCAGACATTACTGGGAGATTCCCAGACCCTTTTCGATGATGTTTATGATATTTTTCCAAGGAGGGAAGATATGGCAAACCGTGTAAGAAAGCACATGATTAATTTCTATGTTGATGACGATGAGCTTGCAGCTATCAGGCTGAAAATGAGTAAAATTAACATGACCAATCAGTCGCTGTATATGAGAAAAATGGCACTTGAAGGACGTATCATAAAAGTGGACTATTCCGTTTTCAATAATATCGCAAGTTCCATTTCGGGCGTAGCGAGAAATATCAATCAGATAGCAAAACGTATCAATGCTACCGATAACATTTATGCAGAAGATATGCAGCAGATAAAGCAGACTCAGGAGAATATCTGGAAGTTATTGAAAAAGATACTTTCAAAACTTCTCTGAACAAGCAGACATTGTTTAACGGCAAAAACTGGCAGTTGACCTTTCCATGTAATTCACCAGCTGCAAGTATTGACTTTAAAGCGAGAAAGTGATATAATCAGCGTGGAAAGGTACGCTGTAATATTATCGAGGAGGTAATTATTATGGCCAGTATCACAAAACGAGGCGGCAGTTACCTTATCAAGGTAAGTTGCGGCTATAATTGCAAAGGCAAGCAGATGGTTCAGACTATTACTTGGAAACCTGAACCAGGAATGTCAGCTAAACAAATAGAAAAGGAGGTCAACAGGCAGGCTGTATTATTTGAAGAAGCCTGCAATCAGGGATATCAGAGTGTAGCAGTAAAGTTTGAAACCTTTTGCGAAGAATGGTTTGAGAGTTATGCGAAAAACAATCTTCGTAATACGACATACGAGCGAATGCTCAGACTGCGTCCAAGGGTCTACTCTGCTCTCGGTCATATCAGAATCGACAAGATGAATCCGAGACAGATACAGGCGTTTATTAACTCTCTTTCGTCCAAAGGTGCAAATCAGCGTAATGGTAATCCCCTTTCGCCCAAAACAATAAAGCATTATTACAGTTTAATATCAGAAGTTTTTACCTATGCTGAGAAAATGGATGTTGTCAGTCAGAACCCATGCAAAAAAGTTTCTATCCCCAAAGGGCAGTATAAAGAAAAGGAGATCTATTCTCCCGCTGAAATACAGAAGATTCTCAATCTTCTCGAAAACGAACCGATAAAGTATCAGGTGTTCTTTACTCTTATGATATACAGTGGTTTTCGCCGTGGGGAAATGCTTGGACTTGAATGGAAAGATGTAAACTTTGAAAGTAGCATTATCAGTATCCGCAGAACAAGCAACTATACTTCAATGAAAGGCACATACACCGATACTACAAAGACAAGGCGCTCACAGAGAACATTGAAGTTCCCGGAGCACATAATGTCCCTTCTGAAAAAGTACAAGAGCGAACAAGCTGAACATGCATTCAAATGCGGAGATAAATGGATAGAGAATGATCGTTTATTCACTAAATGGAACGGTGAGCCTATGTATAACGGTCAGCCTTATTCATGGTTTGAAGGTTTCTGCGAAAAGAATGATATTCCATTCCGTGGAATCCACTGCTTCAGACACACCTTCGCTTCGCTCCTTGTCAACCAGGGCGTTGATATCGTAACTGTGTCGGGAGCGTTAGGACACTCCGAGGTTTCTACAACAAGCAATATTTACTGTCACATACTTGATGAAGCAAGAGCAAAAGTAGCTGATGCAGTCAGTGCAGCTCTTGACTTTACAAATAAAAAAACAGAGCCAAGAGGCGCTTGATCTGCTTGGCTCATAATAGCTATATCATTTAATAAAGAACAAATAAAGAACAACCGCCTTTTTCTAAAAAAAGTGAAACTCGGGAATGGCTATATATAGCCATTCCCGAGCCTTTAAAATGGTGGAGCATAGGGGATTCGAACCCCTGACCCCCACACTGCCAGTGTGATGCGCTCCCAGCTGCGCTAATGCCCCAAACTGTTAAAAGTATAGCACATTATCGCGGTTCTGTCAAGAGTTTTTTAATAATAAAGGGCGTAGCCGTCGGCACCCGAAGATTTTACGGCATTAATCTGCTTGTTTATGATATCCGGATCGTTTATCCACTCAAGTTCTGCGGAGCTTCCTGCCCACTTGTCCTCACGTCCCAGCTTATATGCAGCCAGCCCAATGATAAGCGATACCTCGCTACCCTCAGTGAGTTTCACCCATTCGTCCAGAGTAGGCAGGAACGGCATAGTTTCATTTTCAAAACCGAAGTAAATCTGCGGAACGATATAATCGCAGAAGCCGCTCTCGCTCCCCCATTTTCTCACATCGGCATACTGTGTCTCATAGTCAGCCCTGATGTTACCCTGTGGACTAATACCGAAAAGAAGCCTTTTGTCCCTCTCCTTGACCGTATCGTGTAGCTTCTTCACAAAACGGCTCACGTTCTCGGTTCGCCATGCGGCAAGGTCTGAAGCTCCGCTCTCTGCGAAAGCTTCGCTGTCAAAACCGGGAGAAGTCGTCGGGTAGAAATAATCGTCGATATGAACGCCGTCAACGTCGTATTTTTCCACGATCTCACGGACCGTACCGCCGAGGAGCTCTACCGTTTCGGAGTAAGCAGGGTCAAGGTACCATCTCCCGTTCACGTTCTTTACAAATGGTTTTCCCGTATCAATCCACTTTTTCACTATGAAGCTGTCGGGCAGATTCTCCATTTGCTCGTTTGTCTGCATACGCAGGGGATTGATCCATGCATGGACAGAAATTCCTCGCTTATGAGCTTCTTCAAGAACTATCTCAAGAGGATCGTAGTTCCCGTCGAGATAAGCTCCCTTTGGGTAAATATCCGAGGAAAAATATGCGTCGCCGTTTGGGTGGACATGAAAATAGACCGTATTTACGCTTTCAGCGGCTGCGTCCTCAAGTATCTCCGCCACACTCTTCCGGAAGTCCTCCCCGCTTTTCCCCTGCATATATTCGGGAAACTTCACATACGGGAGCCACATTCCAATCTGTTTCGGGTAATTCATAGGCACATAGCCTCTTTTCGACTCTGCTGCCTGGGGAGCTTCCCTGCTGACTGCACTGCTCCTGTTTTCGGTGGGAAGAACAGCCGAGCAGCCTGACGATATAAGAAAAGCAGCTGCACAGGCAGTTGCAATGAACTTTTTCATAGCTGTCACCTCACTGAATTATATTCAGCAGGAGGACATGATATGCAAAGTAAGTCAAGAGTTAAGAGTTGCAGTGCCCCCTGCGGCGACGAATAAAAAACCAAAATCTTACTTGGCGTAGTTTACGATAGTCATTCTCTCGTTTATGACCTGAGTTTCGCCTGTCTGACGGTAGCCCATTTTCTCATAAAGGCGGCAGTTACCCTCTTCCTGCAAAATTGTATCGAGGTTCCAGTTATCTCTGCCGTGAATCTCCTCTGCAGCTCTCATAGCCGCCTGTGCGAAGCCCCTTCCGCGAAACTCCTTCATAATGAATACAGGCGATATACGCTTTGCAGAGCCGTCCTTCATATCCACAATGCGGACAGCTCCAACAGCCGTTTCGCCGTCCATGATGAAGTAACAGTAAGTAAACGGCTGACGAAGCCTTTCCTCCACGCGGCTCATTGGCTCGTTTGCAGGACTTATATCGTAGTCACGGTACTTTTCGAGGAGTCCCGAAAAAGCTTCCACCTGCATTTTCCAGAGCCTTTCGCAGTCTTTGAGCTCTATGCGTTCAAGTTTGATATTCATTTTTATACTCCATTTTGCAGGGACCGATGTCCCATACAACTAATTACTAAAAATAGCTCCCGAAGAATTACTCCCCGGGAGCTTTTGCATTATATCTGATTTGCTATAGGAGCAGCTGCGTTGTGCTCGCCGTAGCCTTCATTCTTAACGACCTCAACGTTTCTGTAGCACTCCATACCTGTACCTGCAGGAATGAGCTTACCGATGATAACGTTCTCCTTGAGTCCGAGGAGTCGGTCGCTCTTGCCTCTGATAGCAGCGTCTGTGAGAGCCTTTGTAGTCTCCTGGAACGAAGCTGCTGACATGAAGCTGTCTGAATTTGATGAAGCCTTTGTGATACCCTGAAGAACAGGACTTGTCTGAACAAGCTGTACATTGTACTCGCCTGCGTCGATACGAGCCTGGAGCTCTTCATTGATAGCGTCGATCTCCTTGCTGTCAACAAGAGTACCGGGAAGCAGATAGCTGCTGCCTGTTTCCTCTACCTTGATCTTGCGGAGCATCTGACGGACGATAACTTCGATATGCTTATCGTTGATATCAACACCCTGTAAACGGTAAACCTTCTGAACTTCATTGATGATGTAGTTCTGAACAGCCTGTGTACCGAGGATATTGAGGATATCAGCAGGATAGATGTTACCTTCTGTAAGACGTGTTCCCTTTTCGATCTCTTCGTTCTCCTGAACTCTGATCTTGAGGTTGTAAGGGATCATATAGCTTTCAGACTCGCCTGTCTCGTCGTTGGTAACGATGATATTTCTTGTGGTCTTGATCTCTTCGATGTGTATCTTACCTGAAATTCTCGAGAGGATAGCGGCACCCTTAGGACGTCTGCTCTCGAAAAGTTCCTCAACACGTGGAAGACCCTGTGTGATATCTTCTGCGTCGGCAGAAGCAACACCACCGGTATGGAAGGTTCTCATGGTAAGCTGTGTACCGGGCTCACCGATAGACTGAGCAGCGATGATACCAACAGCTTCACCGACTGAAACCATATTGTTGTTTGCAAGGTTAGCACCGTAGCACTTAGCGCATACGCCTGTTCTTGACTTACAGGTGAGGACTGAACGTATCTTGATCTTTTCGATGCCTGCGTCGATTATCTTCTTTGCGTCAGCGTCGTTTATGATCTTGTTGCGTGAAACGATGAGCTCGCCTGATTCGTCGCGGAGGTCCTCAGCAAGGAATCTTCCCACAAGACGCTCTGCGAAAGGCTCAACTATCTCGTTGCCGTTCTTGATCTCGAATACCTCGATACCCTCTGTAGTTCCACAGTCCTCCTCACGGATTATAACGTCCTGAGAAACGTCAACAAGACGACGTGTAAGGTAACCGGAGTCAGCGGTACGGAGAGCCGTATCAGCAAGTCCCTTTCTCGCACCACGTGAAGCGATGAAGTACTCCAGGATGTTAAGGCCTTCACGGTAGTTAGCTCTGATCGGGATCTCGATAACGGTACCGGAAGTATTGGCGATAAGTCCACGCATACCTGCGAGCTGACGGATCTGTGAGATAGAACCACGGGCACCCGAGTCAGCCATCATCCAGATAGGATTGTATCTGTCGAAGTTGGATTTAAGAGCCTTTGTAACATCGTCTGTGGTATTTGTCCAGAGAGCGATGATCTTCTTTGTCTTTTCCTGTGCGGAGATATAACCGTACTCATACTCTGATGTGATCTGCTCTACCTCTGCGTCTGCCTTTGCGAGTATCTCCTTCTTCTGAGGAGGAATGGTAGCGTCGCAGACAGCAACGGTAAGAGCTGCTCTTGTCGAGTACTTGTATCCGAGAGCCTTGATACGGTCAAGTACCTCAGATGTGGTAGTTGTTCCGTGGATCTTGATGCAGCGCTCGATGATATCAGAGAGCTGCTTCTTACCTACGAGGAATGCAACCTCGAGGTCGAACTGCTTGTCGGAGTTGGTTCTGTCAACGTAGCCCAGGTTCTGAGGGATATTCTCGTTGAAGATAAGTCTGCCGACTGTAGCGTCTATTATCTTGGATACCTTCTTGTCGCCGATATCCTTTGTTATCTTTACCTTGATATTAGCGTGGAGCGATACGTCATGCTCGTTGTAAGCCATGAGAGCCTCGTTCACGTCGCGGAATACCTTGCCCTCGCCGGGTTCGCCGGGCTTATCCATTGTCAGGTAGTAGGAACCGAGTACCATATCCTGTGAAGGAACGGCAACAGGCTTACCGTCTGACGGCTTGAGCAGGTTGTTTGCAGCAAGCATGAGGAATCTTGCCTCAGCCTGAGCCTCTGCCGAAAGAGGAAGGTGTACGGCCATCTGGTCACCGTCGAAGTCAGCGTTGAACGCAGAGCATACCAGCGGGTGGAGCTTGATAGCACGACCCTCAACGAGGATAGGCTCGAATGCCTGGATACCGAGTCTGTGAAGCGTAGGAGCACGGTTCAGCATAACAGGGTGATCCTTGATAACGTCCTCGAGAGCGTCCCAAACCTTATTGTCGGCACGGTCGATGAGCTTTCTTGCGCTCTTTATATTAGCTATAGCCTTCTTGTCAACGAGTCTCTTCAGTACGAATGGCTTGAAGAGCTCGAGAGCCATTTCCTTAGGAAGACCGCACTGATACATCTTGAGCTCAGGTCCAACGACGATAACCGAACGTCCAGAGTAGTCAACACGCTTACCGAGAAGGTTCTGACGGAAACGTCCCTGCTTACCCTTAAGCATATCGGAAAGCGACTTGAGGGCACGGTTGCTGGGACCTGTAACAGGTCTGCCGTGTCTGCCGTTGTCTATGAGAGCGTCAACAGCTTCCTGAAGCATACGCTTCTCGTTTCTTACGATGATGTCCGGAGCGTCGAGCTCGAGCATTCTCTTGAGACGGTTATTTCTGTTGATAACTCTTCTGTAGAGGTCGTTAAGGTCTGATGTAGCGTAGCGTCCGCCGTCGAGCATTATCATAGGACGGATATCAGGCGGAATAACAGGTACCACGCTGAGAATCATCCACTCGGGCTTGTTGCCTGAAAGGCGGAATGCCTCGATAATCTGGAGTCTCTTGAGGAGCTTTACCTTCTTCTGTCCTGCCGGGAGACCTACCAGTTCAGCCTTGAGGTCGTCAGCAACGATCTCGAGGTTGTTTCTCCAGTCGATGTCCTCCAGCTCCCTGAACTTCTGACACTCCTCGCACTCGCACTCTGTAGGCTTGTTGAAGCACTCGAGCTTCTTGCCGCCGAGAGATACCTTACCCATTTCGATAAGTCTCTGCTTGTGTGTATCATATCTTGCAGGGTCATACTCATTAAGAAGCTTTCTGATAGCCTCTGCGCCCATTTCTGCCTTGAAGTCGTCGCCGTACTTCTCGAGGTATGAGAGGTACTCCTTCTCGGAGAGGAGCTGCTTCTTGAGGAGCTCTGTATTGCCGGGGTCTGTTACGATGTACTTTGTGAAGTAGAGAACTTCCTCAAGTCTCTTCTGAGATACCTCAAGCACCTGACCGATACGGGAAGGAGTGCCCTTGAAGTACCAGATATGAGAAACAGGAGCAGCCAGTTCGATGTGACCCATTCTCTCTCTTCTTACTCTTGCTCTTGTGACCTCAACGCCGCAGCGGTCACAGATCTTGCCCTTGAAGCGTATCTTCTTGAACTTTCCGCAGTGACACTCCCAGTCCTTGGTAGGTCCGAATATCCTTTCGCAGAAAAGGCCGTCGCGCTCGGGCTTCTGAGTTCTGTAATTTATAGTTTCAGGTCTTTCAACTGCGCCGTGTGACCAGCTTCTGATCTGCTCAGGCGAAGCAAGACCTATCTTTATTGATTCAAAAGTTGTAAATTCCAAACTGCTACCTCCTAATATATTAATTCGGAATTATGAATTAGGAACTGCCGACCGCAGTCTGCACACAGACCGCAGCCGTTCATTATTCGTATCCGCTGTTCTTGATTTGTGTTCCTTATATCAGTCTTCGCTGTCGAAGTCGAAATCATCGCCGCCGTCGTCAAGATCAAGAACGTCGTCGTCCTCGGATTCGAGGTCCATATCAACGTCGTCCTCATAGCTGAACTCATCGTCGCCGTCAACAAAGTCGAGATCTCCTTCCTCATCGTCCTCGCCTTCAAAGCCGAAGCCTGCCTCGCCGAGTTCGCTCTCGCTCATATCCGAGCTGTCGAGAGTATCCTCGTCATCATATGAACGTGAAGGCATCGGATCATCGTCGTCGAAGCTCTGAGTGAGGTCGATCTCCTCCTGATTTTCGTCAAGGACCTTGACGTCGAGACAGAGTGACTGCATTTCCTTGATAAGAACCTTGAAGGACTCGGGGATACCCGGAGTAGGAACGTTCTGTCCCTTAACGATAGCCTCGTAGGTATTGACACGTCCGATAGTATCGTCAGACTTGACTGTAAGGATCTCCTGAAGGGTGTAAGCAGCACCGTAAGCTTCAAGAGCCCAAACTTCCATTTCTCCGAAACGCTGTCCGCCGAACTGAGCCTTACCGCCCAGAGGCTGCTGTGTAACGAGAGCGTAAGGACCGACTGAACGTGCATGGATCTTATCGTCAACGAGGTGGTGGAGCTTGAGGTAGTACATATAGCCCACAGTTACGCGGTTATCGAACTTTTCACCTGTACGTCCGTCATAGAGTGTAAATTTACAATCCTCTGTGAATTCCAGAGCATTGGGGTTGATAACTTTATCCATAGCCTTGAGCTCGAACATATCGTCCTTGTGCTCCTTGGCGTGTTCGTTGGCCATTTTGAAGCATTCACGGATATCGTCCTCGTGAGCGCCGTCGAATACAGGAGTCATGATGTGCCAGCCCAGAGCCTTACAAGCCATACCGAGATGTACTTCAAGAACCTGTCCGATATTCATTCGTGAAGGAACGCCGAGAGGATTGAGCACGATATCGAGAGGTGTACCGTCAGGAAGGAACGGCATATCCTCCTCAGGGAGTATACGTGAAACAACGCCCTTGTTACCGTGACGGCCGGCCATCTTATCGCCGACAGTGATCTTACGCTTCTGAGCGATGTAGCAGATAACGCGCATATTTACGCCTGCCGAAAGCTCGTCGCAGTTGTCTCTCGTGAATACCTTTACGTCAACGATAACTCCCGATTCGCCGTGAGGTACCTTGAGTGAGTTATCACGTACTTCTCTTGCCTTCTCACCGAAGATAGCGCGGAGAAGTCTTTCCTCGGCTGTAAGCTCTGTTTCTCCCTTAGGAGTTACCTTACCAACGAGGATATCGCCGGAATTAACCTCGGAACCGATGCGGATGATACCGTTTTCGTCGAGATTTGCAAGTGCATCGTCGCCCACGTTGGGGATATCACGTGTGATCTCCTCAGGTCCGAGCTTTGTATCACGGCACTCGATCTCGTATTCTTCTATATGAACTGATGTGAATACATCTTCTCTTACAAGGCGCTCGTTAAGGAGAACGGCGTCCTCGTAGTTGTAACCTTCCCATGTCATGAAGCCGATGAGAGCATTCTTACCGAGTGAGATCTCACCGTCAGCAGTTGCGGGACCGTCTGCAAGCACCTGTCCCTTCTTTACCTCTTCGCCTGCTGTGACGATAGGTCTCTGGTTCACGCAGGTACCCTGGTTTGAACGCTTGAACTTGATGAGCTCGTACTTGTGCTCAACGCCGTCGGTATCGACCATTGTGATCTTGTCTGCGTCAACATATGTTACCTTTCCGTCGTAGTCGGAAACAACGCATACGCCCGAGTCAACGGCAGCCTTGTACTCCATACCAGTACCGACGAAAGGACGCTCTGTCTTGAGGAGCGGAACAGCCTGACGCTGCATGTTCGAGCCCATGAGGGCACGGTTAGCGTCATCGTTCTCGAGGAACGGGATCATGGAAGTAGCTACAGAAACGACCATCTTAGGCGAAACGTCCATGTAGTCGACCTTTTCACGCTCGCACTCGAGTATCTGCTCACGGTAACGCGCGTTGACACGCGGTCTTGCAAGCTTGTTGTCCTCTGTGAGGGGCTCGTTTGCCTGAGCAACAACGAAGTTGTCCTCCATATCGGCAGTCATGTAAACGACCTCATTGGTAACAACGCCGGTAGCCTTGTCTACCTTTCTGTAAGGAGCCTCAACGAAGCCGTACTCATTGATCCTTGCAAAAGTAGCAAGATATGAGATAAGTCCGATGTTAGGACCTTCAGGTGTCTCGATAGGACACATTCTTCCGTAGTGGCTGTAGTGAACGTCGCGGACCTCAAATCCCGCACGGTCTCTTGAAAGACCGCCTGGTCCGAGGGCTGAAAGACGTCTCTTATGTGTAAGCTCGGCAAGAGGGTTGTTCTGATCCATGAACTGTGACAGAGGTGAGGAGCAGAAGAACTCCTTCATAGCCGAAGAAATAGGTCTTATGTTGATAAGAGTCTGAGGAGTGAGCGTATTCACATCCTGAGTCTGGAGGTTCATTCTCTCGCGGATACCGCGTTCCATTCTTGTGTAGCCGATGCGGAACTGGTTCTGGAGGAGCTCACCTACGGAACGGATACGTCTGTTTCCGAGGTGGTCGATATCGTCAACCGTACCTACGCCCTCGCAGAGGTTGAGGAAGTAGCTGATAGAAGCTCTGATATCGTCAAGGGTGATGTACTTCGGTGAGAGCTCGTCTGCCTTCTTCTTGATAGTTTCCTCGAGCTCGTCAGCGTCTGCGGCATTGTCGATGATATCCTTGAGGACATTGAATGAGACCTTCTCGTTGATGCCGTACTTCTCGGCGTCGAAATCAACATAGCCCTTGATGTCGACCATACCGTTACCGATGACCTTGACTGTCTTTTCGACCATGCGGACCGATGTCTCGCCGCGGTCGTCGGTATAGTACTCCTTAGCCTCAAC
This sequence comes from Ruminococcus sp., assembly GCF_017549005.1. GTDB lineage: Bacteria > Bacillota > Clostridia > Oscillospirales > Ruminococcaceae > Ruminococcus. Next base: position 30,025 of record NZ_JAFYYT010000018.1, on the reverse strand, counting down.
GTTTACGTAAGCGCTGTAAACGCCTGCCTGCTCGATCTCGCAGGCCTTGTCGTATGTGAGGGTCTCGCCGGCGTCAGCGAGGATCTCGCCTGTCATTTCGTTGATGATAGGCTGTGCAAGAGTTCTGCCCGAAAGACGTGAAGCGATACCCAGTTTCTTGTTGTACTTGTAGCGTCCGAAGCGGCAGAGGTCGTATCTCTTAGCCTCGAAGAAGAGGTTATTGAGGTGGCTTACTGCGCTTTCGACCGTAGGAGGCTCGCCCGGACGGAGCTTCTTGTATACGTCTATGAGAGCGTCTGAGCGGTTCTTTGTCTGATCCTTCTGGAGGATAGTCTGTCTGAGGCGCTCATCGTCGCCGTATATCTCGAATATCTCCTCATCGGTACCCTCTTCGCCGAGAGCTCTGATGAAAGTAGTGAGCGGTATTTTTCTGTTTTTATCTATACGAACGTAAACAACGTCGTTTGAATCCTGTTCATACTCCAGCCATGCACCGCGGTTAGGGATTATCTGCGAGCTGAAGAGGTCTTTACCTGTCTTGTCCTTTGTGAATGAATAGTAAACACCCGGCGAACGGACGAGCTGAGATACGATAACACGCTCAGCGCCGTTGATGACGAAAGTTCCGCTGTCAGTCATGAGAGGGAAGTCGCCCATATAGATCTCGCTTTCGCTGACTGCGCCCGTTTCCTTGTTTGCAAGTGTAGCGGTCGCTTTCATCGAGACCTGATAGGTAGCTCCTCTGGATTTACATTCTGCGAGAGAATACTTGGGAGTATCGTCAAAGCGGTAGTCCTTGAAGTTGAGGACGAGATTGCCGTTGTAGTCAGTGATGGCGGTCATCTCGCGGAACACCTCGCGAAGACCTTCTTCCTTGAACCACTTATACGAGTTCTTCTGCACCTCGATAAGGTTCGGCATCTCCAGAGGCTCGGTAATCTTACCGAAGCTCATTCTGACATTCTTTCCCAGCTGCTTAGGTGTAACATTCACCATAGGCGGAACCTCCTTGTATTTTTTTACTGCATTCCCCTGCGCACACAGAGCATGGAACAGCAGTTCTGTTTATAGCTGCCGTATCATCTGAAAAATTTTCTGCAAAACTATTGACAAGTCTGTGCAAAGTATGCTATAATATCTTGCAAAATAGCGATACTATTCCATATTGATACATTATAACATTATAATACAGTTTTTGTCCCATGTCAAGGGGCTATGGAAAGATTTATCAAAAAGCGCCGAATTTGTAAATGAACAGGCGCTTTTTTTGTTGGTTTTTGAGGGCGGAGTTTTCTCGTTCCCGAGCATGAAAACCGGGATATCAGCTTTGTATGAATGCACATAATAACAGCAAAGCGCTTGTGCAATACGCACAAGCGCTCTTTGTAATTTCAGGTCACTTTACAAGCTCGACCTTGTAGCCCTTTTCCGCAAGAAGGTCGTCTATGCCCTTCGTTCCCGAAAAATGAGTAACTCCTATAACAACAAAGTACTTATTTCCGCTCTCCATGAACTCTCCAAGCTTATCAGCCATATTCCTGTTGCGCTTGTAGAGGTTAACCTCGAGGTATTTCGCATAGTCGTCGTCGAGGTCTGAGGAACGGTCGTTCCAGTAGTACTCCTCGTCGAGAGCGTCCACATCTCCCCTTGCCCAGCAGTCGTACTGGTAAGCAAGATTTGACGTAAAGCTCCTGATATCCCTGGCTCTGCGGACCGTATCGTATATCATGAAGTCCGAAAGCGCGTCCGAACAAGCGTCCATGATCTCGATCTGTACGTCAAGCCCCTCAAGTCCCAGTATCTCTTTGCCGTCCTGTGTGGCTTTGGTCATGTATTTCGAGTCGATATTCTCCATAACAAGGTTCTCAACTCTCTGAATGGACGCGCCGTTCACCTGTGAAGCCCAGCCGTTTGCGGTATATCCGTCCATAGCCTCACTGTAATATGAGTATTTCGACAGATACTCTATAGCCGTCTCATAGGTCTCCTTTGAGATATGATCCTTTACGGTAGTGCCGTCGTTGTAAACGATGTGATTTGTATATTCCTGGAACTGCTGCGGGTCGAGCATGGCGTTGAAATCCGATTCCAGAACAACTCCGCTGCATTTCTGATATGCGTCATCCACATAATCGGGAAGATCCATAGTATACTTGGTAGCAAATCTCATGATACCCAGCATATACATTTCGTTTCCTGTTTTGTCGTCCGTTACCTTCCACATTGCAGGCTTAGCTTTTTTTACTTTGATGTATGAGTTGATATCGTCAGTCTCTTTTTCTGTTGTACCTGTCGTAGTTTCCTTTTCCCCTTCTCCAGTGACTGTAGTCTTCGCATTTGTATCCGTGTCGTCCACGTGGATCTGATGCGAGCACGAAACAGCACTAAAAGCAATAAGCGCCGCAGAAAGAGCGGCAAAGAAACGTACTCTGCTCATAACAATCCTTTCATCAGCCGAAGCTTCTATCAATTATATCATAATGTGCGTCTATAGCACGGAAACAGAACTCAGTATCGCCCGTAATGATACCCTGCACCATTTTTTCGTGGGCGTCCTGGAGCTGTTCCTTGACATCCTGCCCCGATGTCGTCAGGAAATCGTCTATCCACCTCATATACACCTCCGAAACAGCATTCATGAAGGTTATCCAGAAGCTGTTTTCGGTAGCATAGATAAGGGAATAATGAAAGTCCCTGTCTGCTACAGTCTGTTTGCTCGTTCCCTCAGACTCCTTCAGGCGGTTGAGGGCGGCAACTATTTTAAGTTTATTGTCCGAAGAGCAGCCTCTTGCAATAAGATAGCTGCATACGGTCTTTTCCATACTGCGTCTGAACGAGCATATCTCCTCCTTAGAGGTCTTGTTCATAAGCAGCATGACGTCCATAGCCTTTGCGATAGAATCCGAGATATTATCGGTGAGATAATTACCCGAGCCCTGTTTTCCGTTGACTATACCGAGAATTTCAAGTCCTCTGAGCGCCTCGCGGACAGTATTGCGGCTTATGCCGAGCTTTTCCGAGATACTGCGCTCTGTCGGAAGCTTGTCCCCTACCTGCAGCATTCCGCTTCTGATAAGATCTAAGATATAGTCAATTGTCTTGCGGTATTCACTGTTGCCCATAGCTTCCTCCTAAGCTCAAAATTATACACATTAAATTATAACACACTTTCTTCTGCAAGTCAAGAAAATAACGTATTATTCTTACAAAAGTCCGTTTCAGGTTAAATAAATGCCGATGTTTTGAAAGATGTTCCAATCAATTCCACAACAGCATGAAATGTATCACTTTTTGCTTTTCTTTTTTGATTTTTTCCTGGGTTCTTCCGGTTTTTTCTCTTTTCTGCCGCTTTCGTACTCAGCCATAGCTTCCTCGAGCACCTTTCTGCACTCAGGCAGCTTTTCCTTTTCCTCGGGCGGAAGCTCGGGATATTCGGGCTTGCAGGCTTTAATAGCGTCAAGGAGTATCTCCGTGATGAGATACCTCGTATACCACCTCTGATCCCCCGGGAGCACATACCACGGACTGTTTTTAGTGGAAGTCTTGTTTATCACATCGTTGAAGCACTTGAGATAAGCGTCGTACTTGTCCCTTACCTTGAGGTCATCTGCGCGGAATTTCCAGTTCTTTTCGGGCAGCTCTATCCTCTCGAGGAGCTGTCCGGTCTGCTCTTCCTTTGAAACGTGCAGGAAGATCTTGACCATACGGTAGCTGTTCTCATAGAGGTATTCCTCGAAATTGTTCACCTGTTCGCAGCGTTTTGCGAAGAACTTCTTCTTTGTATCGTCAAGGACTCTTTCCGACATATGGTAATTCTTCCATATATCCTCAGCCTGAATGGTAACGAGGTCCTCATAGTGGCTCCTGTTGAAAACTGCTATCTCGCCTCTGCGCGGGATATTCTGATGTATCCTCCACAGGTAGTCGTGAGCGAGCTCATCAGCGGTAGGCGCCTTGTAGTAATGCACCTTTACTCCCTGAGGATTTATGCCGCTGAAAACATACTTTATGCAGGAGTCCTTGCCCGAAGCGTCAAGAGCCTGTATCACGACGATAAGTCCCTCTCTTGCGTCAGCGTAGAATTTGTCCTGCAATAATACGAGGTCACGCTTGTTTTCCTCGTATTTTGCGATGATCTCGTCCTTATCGACCTTATCCTCCCTGCTGTCCGTGGGAAGCTTACGGATATCGGTCTTTTTGCCTTCCTGTATCATGTACTTGTCTGCCTTCATGTCAAAAACCTCCATTTCATGGTCAGAATATTCATTATACGTTCAATCCGGAACAAGCGGTGCGACAGTCATCATACTGTAAACCAGCACAGAGTAGAGAGTAGCCTGTCTCGCCGCAAGAAGCGCGTGTCTTTCGTTTTCGCTGCTCACATTTTCATCGCTTGCGTAAGCGATAGTCAGCAGCAGGAATGCATGGCTGACAGGCTCGGTCCTGCCGAATTCGGACAGGTCTCCCACAGACCTGTGCTGTGAAAGGAAAGCCTCGCTGTCGCTTATATCGTCGAGTATCTCCGCCGCCGAGAACTTCGTGATAGAAAGCGCCGCCAGCATTGCAAGCTCATAGTGTTTGCCGTATTTCCTGCCTTTTTTAATCATGCTGTCATAAAGCTCGCCGAATTTCGCACATTTATCCTCGGGAGTGCCGCCTGCCATTGCAAGAACATGTGAAACAGTCTGTATACTGTTATTGTCGGCTCTTTTTTTCAGGAGCTTATAGCAGGCCTCCATATCCTCGATGAGCTCGTCGTCGGACTTCTCGGAAAAAGCCAGCATTACCGCAAAGGCAACGTCCTCCTTTGTGGTTAGTATCCTGTGCTCCTTCTTCATTCGGTCGTAGATCTGTCTGCCGCGCTTTATGTAGTCCTCAGCCTCTTCCGCAGGAGCTATCCGCACAAGCAGTACCGAAAGCAGCGCCAGATGCTCTGAATTGGTGAAATACTTCCGCAAAAGCTCATAGCAGCCGAGGTATCTTTCCATTTCGCCCTTAGGGTCGTCGCTTATTGAAATAAGCGACGCTATCAGCGGACGCACCGTACTGCGGAAGCTTGACAGCATTTTCGGATTTTCCTTTATCAGGTTCATGCTGTCCTTGAACTTTCCCAGGTCAAAGACCGCGTCAGCCGCGCAGAAAACGTTTGCACACACGGGATAGAGCACGTCCCTTTCGAGGGGGTAAAAGTCGGTAAATAGCCCAAGATTGAGCAGATACTTGTCGCATAATGTTTCCAGCAGCTCTTTCATGGCGCACCTCCTTCATAAAAAATGCAGATCAGCGTATGTGCCGCACGTTTCACACATCTTCCGCGGCACCGATACACGCTAAAGCCAAATATTTTTCCAATATTTGCCGCTCATTTTCAATTATCGTAACTATTATACCACATTCCAATAAAAATTTCAACTAAAATTTTATGAATATATTGTTTTTTTCGTACAAATAGATTATAATAATGTCATAACTGTCTAAAAATCAGGAAAAACCGATGTGAGCAGGGCTGTGTGCCGAACGTTTCACTGCTCACAGGAAAGGAAATCAGAAATGCCTTTTTACAAAAACGATATGCCCATACTTGAATACGACACCTCCGTGACCTCCCTTTTCGGGATAAAATCCGAGCTCAGGAACCTGAAGCTCCCGAAAAAGGCGGTATACGCTCTTCTCGGCAGCTGCATGGACGAATACGCCGCCGAACATAACGCGGTCATCACAGGCGTTATCCCCACCATTACAAGGGATTATCCCATATATACCGTTAATTGCGGCGGCGAAGAGATATGCCTCTGTCAGGCACCCATGGGAGCTCCGGCAGCCGTACAGAACATGGAGATACTCCTTGCCTGCGGCGTAGAACAGATAATTTCCGCAGGCTCATGCGGAGTTCTCACGCCCATGCCAGAAAACGAGTTCATAGTCCCCGTGAGAGCTCTCCGCGACGAGGGCTGCTCCTACAAGTATCTTCCGCCCTCCCGCCATATTGAGCTCGATATGCCCCTTACAGACCACATCTGCACAGTCCTCGGCAGCCGCAGTATCCCGTTCAGAAAGTGCACAACATGGACTACCGACGGACTTTTCCGCGAAACTCCCGATACCGTCGCCCACCGACGCAGCGAGGGCTGCGACACCGTGGACATGGAGTGCGCCTCCCTTGCAGCCTGTGCAAAATTCCGCGGTATCGACTTCGGAATGCTGTTTTTCACAGCCGATTCCCTTGCCGACCTTGAAAACTATGACAGACGGGATTTCGGTGTTGCTTCACTTGAGCCCGCCCTGCGCCTGTGCATGGACATTATTGTCAGCTATAACGCCGAAAACTAACGAAAGCGAGTCACGAAAATGGCAAATATCATCGAAATAACCGATCTTAATGCGGAAGAGCTCCTCCCCTACACCGATACCTCCGAGAAGAAGCTGCTGGACTATTTCTCGCAGGGAGACGGCATTTTCACGGCTGAGAGCCCGAAAGTAATACGCACAGCTCTGGATTCGGGCTATGAACCTCTCTCACTTCTTCTCGAAAGGAAGTACATAAGCGGTCAGGCGGCGGACATCATCGGGCGCTGCGGCGATATCCCTGTATATACGGCTTCATCGTCCGTACTTGAAAAGCTGACGGGCTTTAAGCTCACACAGGGCGCACTCTGCGCCATGCGGCGTAAAAAACTGCCCACACCGCAGGAAATCCTTGCAAAAGCCGAGCGTATAGCCGTTCTTGAGGACGTCATGAACCAGACCAACATAGGCGCTGTTTTCCGTTCAGCGGCAGCTCTTGGGTTTGACGCTGTGCTGCTCACGCCCTCATGCAGCGATCCCCTTTTCCGCAGAACAGTCCGCGTAAGCATGGGAACGGTCTTTCAGCTCCCGTGGACGTACCTCGGTAAGGGAGCTCCCGACTATATCACAGAACTGAAAGCAATGGGCTTTGCCTGTGCTGCAATGGCTCTGCGCCGAGATACAGTGCGTATCGACGACGAAAGGCTGAGAGCCGAGCCGAAGCTCGCCGTGATACTCGGGACCGAGGGCAACGGACTCCGCGACGAGACTATAGACAGGTGCGACCACACAATAAAGATACCAATGGCAAACGGCGTAGATTCACTGAATGTTGCCGCTGCAAGCGCCGTTGCATTCTTTCAGCTGAGCAAGAATATATAAAAAACAGGCTGTAAATGCAGCCTGTTTTTATTTACCCCATATCAAATTAAAAGACGATCATCGCCGTAAATCTCTTATCCCTACAGTCGATTTTAAGCCTGAAGCCGTTTTGTGCCGCGGCAGCTGCCGCAATTGCAAGTCCGAGGCCGTGGCTGTTCTTGTCGCTCCGCGCCTTGTCGCCCTTGACAAAGGGCATGAGGAGGTCCTTTGTATCGACGTTTTCAGCAGTATCATTCACTACGCATAAGCGTTTTTTGTCAGCAGTAATTTTGATAGTACCGTCGTTTCTCGTGTACTTCACCGCATTTGAAACAAGGTTTTCCACAGCTGTTCCGAGGATATCCCTGTCTGCGGAGACCTCTCCGCCGCCGCTGATATCCAGCTCTATGCCTCTTTCCTCCAGAACAGTGCGGTACTTGTCTGCCGCACTCTCCGCAAGCTCCTTTATATCGACTTTCGTTTTGTTCAGTTTCTTTATCTGCTCGGTCTCGCTGAGTTTCAGTGTTTTTGCGATGATATCATCGGTATACGCCACATTTTTCATAATAGAGCCGAGGTAATTCAGCTCCTTTTCACTGCCGTCCTCCTTGCGCATTTCAATAAGGTTCTCCGCGTAGCCGCCGATAACTGCAAGAGGCGTTTTCAGATCATGGGCAAGATTGTTGGTAAGCGCCCTCTGATAGTCCTCAAAGGCGTACTGAGCCTTGTTTTTAGCATTTCTTGTCAGGCAGACCACCAATACGAACAGCGTCATGCAGCCGAATAACAAGCTCATAAAGAATATCATTCTGCGCCATGAACGCAGCCCATTCATATCAGTCTCAATGAAGCTTATTATGGCTCTTTCCTCTTCATCATCATATATTCTCTCAAAAGCAACATCTGTATTTTTGCCAAAATCGAACATATCATTAAAAACAGCCCTCGAACTGTTCCTGTCAAGCCATTCTTTAATCCTGTCCCTGTATTCCCCGTAAATTTCATCGACAAGTCCCGGATCACAGCCGTAAATGCCCTGTATCGCGACGCCATGCGGATATTCCTCCATATTATGGCGCGAAGCTATCTCCTTTAAAACATACCCTTCCACATCGCAGTCTACCGTGATCGTGTACTCCTTCTCCAACACACTTGAAAAGTCAAAATAACCATAGTTCAGAAAGCCGTTATCCCATCTGTATCTCTTGACATTTATAGTATGAGGTATCATTTTTTTCTCTTTTTCATTGATGTAAAGACTTGTGATGTCGAGCTCATTGCTGTGATCTCTGCTCTCTATGTCCCTTAAATGCTCCTCAAAAAGTCCTCTGAGCTCGGGAATATCGTATTCCTGAGGGTCAAAGACGTAGTATTCGGTACTGTCAGGCGCTTCTGACATTCTTATACCCATACACATCACTTCACGACATGAATCGACGATATCACCGTTCGTGTCAACAGTAAAAGTTACTGACCTGCACTTTGGCTCCACCCATGTCACAGGATCAAGATATCCACCTTCGGTATTAGGAGCGATTGAACCGAGCATACTTAAGAAGATATATTTCGGCAGATACTTTTTCTGCTCATTCTGTCGCCTGATGCTTCGCATATAGGACGTCACAACATTATCTGCCTGATTCTCCAAAAGGGTGTAGACCTGCATCTTTACGAAAAAGGAAGTATAATTTCCGACGATCATCGTTATTATAATTGGTATTATCATACCTTTTAAAAACATTTTCAGGAACGAAGTACGTTTCGGTTTCCTTTTAAAAAGCTTGTTCTTCATCTGATCTACTCCTTCGCAAGCTTGTACCCCCGTCCCACAAGAGTTTTTATCTGTGCGCCTGCGCTGCCGAGGGCTTTTCTGAGTTTCTTTATATGATTGTCCACCACGCGGTCGCTGCCGAAGTAGTCATAGCCCCACACCCTGTTCAGCAGGGTATCACGGGAGATGACCCAGTTCTCATGCTCAAGCAGATATCGGAGTATAGCAAACTCCTTAGGCGGCAGCTCCACCTCGCAACCGTCCGCGAAACACCGCAGAGTCCGTGTATCGAGGCAGATAGTACCGCAGATGAGCTGAGTATTGTTTCCGATTTTTCCTGCACGCCGCACAACTGCTTCGCACTTGCTGTACAGCACTGAAAGCAGGAATGGCTTGACTATATAATCGTCGCAGCCGAGGTCGTAGCCGCTGAGGATATCTTCCTCGCGCCCACGGGCAGTAATAAATATAACAGGTACGTCGCTTTTCATGCGGAGCTGTCTGCACAGCGTAAAACCGTCCGCTTCGGGCAGCATGATATCCAACAGCACAAGCTCATATCCCTCTATGCCGCCGCTTATCATATCAGAAGCTTCGCCGCCGTTACGAACAGCCTCGACTTCCGTTCCCTTATTCCCGAAGTATTCGGTGATTATCTCGCATATTTCGGCATCGTCCTCTACAAGAAGTATTTTTTTCATAAGTAACGCGCTCCTTATCTATAAAAGCATTATAAAATGCTGATGTATCCTTTTTATGTCCTGAGTGTGCTTTTTTTATATCATTATATATATGTTGCATATAAAAGTCAAACAATTTTTGTAAATATCTGTTACAGCACGGTTACAAACAGCAATAAACGATAAGAACAGAACAATTTTTGTCTTGTTTTGGCCGAATCTTTATTGTATAATAATTACAGATAATACAGTGGACATATATATACAGTGTTCAAATGAGTTTACAAAGTTATTTCAAACTGTATTATTTAGTTACAAATTGGAAACACCAAATCATTATGCATTACCGCTGCTTTAAAATGTTACAGGACATAAACATGAATAGAGGCAAACCTTCCCTGACGGTATGCATAAATGATATAAAGCTGCATGACGCCCCTCAGCGTATGGCAGCAAGTCGGATATTATGGCTTCCGACCTTGGCAGAACTGGCAAGAACGGGATCTGTGATCTCGTTCCCCCTGACCAGACTGCCTGCGGAAAGGATTCCGCTTTTTGAATATGATTGTACCACCTCTCTGAATAATAGATAAGAAAGTCCCCCTTATGACCGAGGGGACTTTCTTATTTCAGACAAAAACCTCCCGGAAGCATTCAACACAGACTGCTCCCGGGAGATTTTTGTATTATTCCACAAATTGCAGCGCACATTTTTGTGCAGAACATAGATTCTGAAATTAATTTTTCTGATATTAAACGGTTTTCCGTTTAATTTCCTGCATTTTTTGCCCCCTTATAGAAAGCATTACCGCCGTTTGCACCCTTTCTTATATAAATCAAAAGGGCGGCAAAGCCGCCCTGACTGATCACTATTCACTGACAACAGCGTTCTTCATTTCCTTAACGAACTCGCCAACGTATGGAGCCGCTTCCCTGCCGTACTTTTCAAGGAGCTTGATTATTGCCGAACCCACGATAGCTCCGTCTGAAAGCTCAGCCATTGCTTTAGCCTGTTCGGGCTTTGAGATACCGAAGCCGACAGCACAGGGAACGTCCGTATTTCTGCGTACAAGCTCCACAAGCTCGCCTATATTCGTGGTTATCTCGGCTCTTTCGCCTGTAACTCCGAGACTTGAAACAACGTAGATGAAGCCGCTTGCTTCCTTTGCTATCATGGCAACTCTGTCCTCTGAGGTAGGAGCGATCATGGAAATAAGGTCAACTCCGTACTGCTTTGCAACATCTGCGAACTCGTCCTTTTCCTCATACGGAAGGTCGGGGAGAATGATACCGTCAACGCCCGCTTCGCAGCACCTTGCCATAAAGCGCTCTGCGTCGTATGAAAATACCACATTTGCATAGGTCATGAATACGAAAGGTATCTTAACGTCCCTGCGGAGCTCCTTTACGAGCTCAAAGACCTTGTCCGTTGTAACGCCTGCGGCAAGAGCGCGGATATTGGCTCCCTGAATAACGGGACCTTCAGCAGTAGGGTCTGAAAAAGGTATGCCAAGCTCTATGAGGTCTGCGCCGTTTTCTGCGGCAGCTCTTACTATCTTTGCGGTAGTCTCAAGGTCGGGATCACCGCAGGTTATGAAAGGTATGAAAGCCTTGCCGTTTGCAAAGGCTGATCTTATATTACTCATGGATATCCTCCCCTCTGTAGCGGGCAATCGCAGCGCAGTCCTTGTCGCCGCGTCCCGAAACCGTTACTATGATTATCTTGTCCTTGTCCATAGTCGGAGCAAGCTTCATAGCGTAAGCAATTGCGTGAGCCGACTCGATAGCAGGAATGATACCCTCAGTACGTGAAAGGTACTCGAAAGCGTTTACAGCCTCATCGTCTGTTACAGGCACGTATTCAGCCCTGCCGATATCGTGGAGATGTGCGTGCTCGGGACCTACTCCGGGATAGTCAAGACCAGCGGAAATAGAGTAAACAGGAGCAATCTGACCGTACTCGTCCTGGCAGAAATATGACTTCATACCGTGGAAGATACCTATCCTTCCCGTATTGACGGTTGCAGCCGTTTCAAATGTGTCGATGCCTCTTCCTGCCGCCTCGCAGCCTATAAGGCGTACTCCCTCATCGGGAATGAAGTGGTAGAAGCTTCCGATAGCGTTTGAGCCGCCGCCCACACAGGCGATGACTGCGTCGGGGAGCCTGCCCTCAGCTTCAAGTATCTGAGCTCTTGCCTCACGGGAGATAACAGCCTGAAAATCACGTACTATAGTTGGGAACGGGTGAGGTCCCATAACTGAGCCGAGACAGTAATGAGTATCGGCGATACGTGTCGTCCACTCGCGCATAGCCTCGGAAACAGCGTCCTTGAGGGTAGCAGTTCCGCTCTTTACCGGGATAACATCAGCTCCGAGGAGCTTCATGCGGTAAACATTGAGCGCCTGACGCTTGGTGTCCTCCTCGCCCATGAATACCACGCACTCCATATCGAGGAGAGCCGCAGCGGTAGCGGTCGCAACACCGTGCTGACCTGCTCCTGTTTCGGCGATAAGGCGCGTCTTGCCCATTTTCTTTGCAAGGAGAGCCTGTCCGAGAACGTTGTTTATCTTGTGAGAGCCTGTATGATTGAGGTCCTCGCGCTTGAGATATATCTTAGCTCCGCCCAGCTCCCGTGTGAGCTTGTCTGCACGGTAAAGCAGGGAGGGTCTTCCTGCGTAATTATTGAGGAGCTCTGTTAGCTCGCGGTTGAAATCGGGATCGTTCTTATAGTGCTCGTAAGCCTTTTCGAGCTCTATGACTGCATTCATAAGCGTTTCGGGGATGTACTGACCGCCGTGAACGCCGAATCTGCCTTTTGATTCTGACATATTATCTTTCCTTTCGGTTTATAGTTTACGCAGGATATCCAGCGTATGATTTGAAGCACCGATCAGGTCCTGTCTTTCGCAGGTAGCGAAGTGGTACTCCATGTATTTTTCAAATGTGTATCTGTCCATGCTGTCGATACATTCGCTGATGTAACAAGCCGCTCCGTCAGTCGCTATGAGCTTTATCCTCTCCACCGGTAAGCCTGCATAAAGAGAAGCTATCTCCTCCGTTCGGATAAGCTCAAAAAGCTCTTTTGGCTCGCTCTTGCAGTGCCATTCGGGAGTGACCATATCGTTATCAAGCACCTTTTTCAGATTTCCGTGAAGAAAAGCGTGCTGGATAACAGCGGCTTCGTTCATACAGTAAGCCGCAAGTATGAAGCCGCCGTGCCTTGTGACTCTTACCGCCTCGGAAAGTGCCTGTATCTTGTCCGCCTTTGTGTACAGATGATACATAGGATTGAGAACAAGAGTCATATCAAAGCTCTCATCACCGAAACGCGACAGGTCGAGAGCGTTTCCCTGTACTGCTTCAATCGTTTCACTGCCTGTGAGCTTGCTTTTCATGATATCAAGATTATGCTCAACGAGCTCCACAGCGGTGACATTATGTCCCTCACGGGCAAGAGCTGTACTGTATCGCCCCGTACCTGCACCGACTTCAAGGATACTCGCCTTTCTGCTGCCGAGATTATCATGGATATACTTCATTGTGGTAAGATATTCCACCTGACCGTGCTGTGTGAGGAGCCTTTCGTCCTCGCTGAAGCTGTTATAGAAGTTTTCGAGATATTCCATAGCTTCACCTCAGACCTTTCCGACCGCCTCCGCAAAGGCTTTCATCTTTTCAAAGTCCTTGAAGCCGTCGGTTTCGAGGCATGAGCTTGCGTCCACAGCATACGGGGCAAGTTTTTCTATGGCTTCGCCGACATTTTCGGGAGTTATCCCCCCTGCAAGGAAGAATTTCCGCTTAATGCCGCTGATAAGCGACCAGTCAAAGGTCTCTCCCGAGCCTCCGCCCGAATCAAGGAGAACAAAGTCCGCGCAGGAACGCTCAGCCCTTTCGCAGTCAGCTCTGCAGCTTATCCTGAAAGCCTTTATCACGGGAATACCCTTGCTTTTCAGAGCCATTATCTCCTCCTCGCTCTCGTTTCCGTGGAGCTGAGCGACCTTTATCGCACCGCTCTTTACGGCAGAAGCGATATTCTCAATGGTCTCATTCACGAAAACTCCCACAGGGATTATCCTTTCGTCAAGGAGCTCCGTAAGCTCCGTCGCTTTTACGGGGGATATGTACCGCTTGCTCTTTTCTGCGAAAACATAGCCGATATAATCGGGAAGGAGCTTGTTTACATACTCTATGTCCTCCCTGCGGCGAAGTCCGCACATTTTTATCTTAGTCATATTATCCTTTCAGCTCTCTGAGCTTTGCCTTTTTGTCAGCGGCTCTCATAAGAGTTTCGCCGATAAGCACCGCATTTACTCCTGCCTCGCGGAGAAGCCTTATATCCTCCGCAGTCTGTACTCCACTCTCGGAGACGAAGCTCACATTTCCGGGAGCAAGCTCGCGGAGCCTGCGGCTGTTGCCTGTATCTACTGAAAAGTCCTTGAGATTGCGGTTGTTCACGCCTATGATACGCGCTCCTGCGGCAACTGCCGTGCGGAGCTCCGCTTCATCGTGAGCTTCGACGAGAGCCGATATTCCCAGCTCGTCACATATGCCGATGTATTCGCTTATCTGCTGCTGTGAAAGTATGGAGCATATAAGCAGTACCGCCTTTGCCCCGAGAAGCTTTGCCTCGTATATCATGTACTCATCTACGGTGAAGTCCTTGCGTATACAGGGGATACTCACATTTGCAGCTATCTCGCGGAGATACTCGTCGCTGCCGAGGAACCATTTCGGCTCTGTGAGGACTGATATGCAGTCCGCACCTGCCGCTTCGTATTCCTTTGCGATATCAAGATAAGGGAAATCCTCCGCGATAACGCCCTTTGAAGGAGAAGCCTTCTTGCACTCGCAGATAAAGGCGATATCCTCCTTTTTCAGAGCCTTTTCAAACTCAAAACCGCCCTTTGGCAGCTCCAGCGCGAGCCTTTTTACCTGCTCTGCGGAGAGCTTTTTCTTAGCTGCCGCCACACGCTCGCGGGCATAGTCTGCAAGCTGGTCGAGAATAGTCATACCGCACCTCAGTTCTTTGATTCTGCAATGAATTTATCCATTACTGCAAGGGCAGAGCCGTTGTCTATGAGCTCCTCAGCCTTTCTGATACCGTCAGCCATAGTCTCAGCCTTGCCGCCGATATATATAGCAGCGCCTGCGTTGAGGAGGACTGCGTTTCTCTTGTGTCCCTTTATGCTGCCGTCAAGTATGCCGCGTGTTATAGCCGCATTCTCCTCAGGAGTGCCGCCCTTGAGGTCGTCCTTTGTGCAGCGCTCAAAGCCGAACTGCTCGGGAGTTATCTCATAGTTCTTCATCCAGCCGTCCCTGTACTCGCATACTGCTGTGGGAGCGCTCAGCGATATCTCGTCCAGCTTATCCTTGCCGAAAACTACCATGCCGTTCTTTGAACCCAGCTTCATGAGAACTTCCGCAACAGGCTCAAGGAGAACGCTGTCGTAAACTCCGAGCAGATGATGCTTAGGGCAGGCAGGATTGGTAAGGGGTCCGAGAATATTGAACACCGTGCGGAAACCAAGCTCCTTGCGGATAGGACCTACATACTTCATGGAAGTGTGATACTTCTGGGCAAAGAAGAAGCAGAAGCCCACGTTTTCAAGAAGCTGTCTGCACTTATCGGGGTCAAGGTCGATATTTGCCCCGAGAGCCTCAAGGCAGTCGGCAGTTCCCGAAAGTGAAGAAGCAGCGCGGTTTCCGTGCTTTGAGACCTTAACGCCCGAAGCTGCAATAACGAATGCGGAGGTGGTGGAAATATTGAAGCTGTGAGCATTGTCGCCGCCTGTTCCAACTATTTCGAGGAGATCCATGTCGTTCTCGAACTTTACAGCTGCGTCGCGCATTGCTGCCGCACAGCCTGTTATCTCGTCTATCGTTTCAGCCTTTGTGCTCTTTGTGGAAAGAGCCGAGAGAAAAGCCGCATTCTGAGTGGGAGTAGTCTCACCGGACATTATCTCCGAAATTACCTTGTATGCCTCGTCATAGGTGAGGTCTTCCTTGTTTACTATCTTTTCGATCGCTTCTTTTATCATAATAACAACTCCTTGATTTACATTTCTATGAAATTTCTCAGCATTATGTGTCCGTCGGGAGTCATTATCGACTCGGGGTGGAACTGTACGCCGAATATGGGGTATTCCTTATGCTGGACCGCCATTATCTCTCCGTCGTCCGCAACTGCCGTCACATTGAAGCAGTCGGGAATGGTAGCTGCGTCCGCTGCAAGGGAATGATACCTCGCCACAGGAGCTCCCTCGTCTATGCCTCTGAAAAGCGGACTGTCATTCATGAAGCTTATAACGGACTGCTTACCGTGCATTAGCTGCTTTGCGTAGGTAACTGTAGCTCCGTATGCCGCACATATAGCCTGATGTCCGAGGCATACGCCGAGGGTCGGTATCTTACGGCATACCGTCTTTGCAGCTTCGATTATTATTCCTGCGTCCTCGGGGCGTCCCGGTCCCGGGGAAAGAATGATCCTGTCGGGAGCAAGTTCTTCTATCTGCCCCACAGTCATCTCGTCATTGCGTATCACCTTTATATCGGGCTCTATAGCGCCTATCATCTGATATAGGTTATATGAAAAGCTGTCATAATTATCAATGAGAAGTATCATATCTCTTCCTCCTCTGCAAGCTTGAGTGCGTTTACTACCGCAGCGGCCTTGTTTATGCACTCCTGATATTCCTTTTCGGGAACCGAGTCAGCAACTATTCCTGCGCCGCTCCTTACGAATACCTTTCCGTTTTTCTTGTAGGCTATGCGGATAGCGATACAGGTATCGAGGTTTCCCGTAAAGTCTATGTAGCCGATCGCTCCGCCGTAGATTCCGCGCTTGTTGTCCTCGAGCTCGGCTATGAGCTGGCAGGCGCGTATCTTCGGAGCCCCCGAAAGAGTGCCTGCAGGGAGAACTGCGCTCACTGCGTCAAGTCCGTCAAATTCCTCCCTTATCTCGCCGCGTACAGTTGAGCCGATGTGCATTACGTGGGAATAGCGCTCAATACTGTGAAGCTTTTCTACCTCCACAGTGCCAAACCTGCTTATCTTGCCGAGGTCGTTTCTTCCGAGATCGACCAGCATATTATGCTCTGCAAGCTCCTTTTCGTCACGGAGCAGTCCTTCTTCAAGCTCCTTGTCCTCTTTTTCCGTCTTGCCTCTGGGGCGTGTTCCTGCGAGGGGGAAAGTGTGTAGGACTCCGTCCTCAAGCTTTACGAGAGTTTCGGGAGAAGCTCCTGCGATCTCCACGTCCGTACCCGAAAAATAGAACATATACGGGGAAGGATTGATAGTTCTCAGTACGCGGTAGGTATTCAGCAGACTGCCCTCATAATCTGCGGAGAGACGGTTTGAAAGGACTATCTGGAAGATATCTCCCTCGCGGATATGGCGCTTTGCCTTTTCGACCATTCCGCAGTACTCCTCCTTGCTGAAAAGGGCTGTAACTTCGCTTTTCAGGTGTCCCGCAGGTTCGCGCCGTGCAGTTCCGTTCCTGAGGAGCTCCGCCATTTGCTGAAGCTCCATTTTTGCCTTGTTATAGCCTGCCTCTCCCTCCTCAAGTCTCATATTCGCAATGAGTATGAGCTTCTGACGGAAGTTGTCAAAGGCTATGACCTTGTCGAAAAGCATGAGGTCCACGTCCTTGAAGTTCTCGGTATCCTTCACATCGGTACGAAGCGTTTTTTCGCTGTATGCGAGGAAATCATAGGAAAAGTAGCCTGCAAGTCCGCCTGTGAAAGTTGGAAGATAGTCGAATTTGGGACTTCTGTAATTTGAAAGGATCTGTCTTATCTGTACTGACGGATCGTCTGATGTCATTTTTACGTCGCCTATGGTCAGCTCGCTGCCTGCCGCAGTTATCTGCAGCTTAGGGTCGTAGCCCAGGAACGTGTAGCGTCCCCATTTCTCCTTTTCAGCCACAGACTCCAGCATATAGCAGTGAGTCGAAATGCTTTTCAGCTTCATTATGGCTTCGATAGGAGTGCAGATATCCGACAGTATCTCACAGCTTACAGGGAGAATGTCGTACTTTCCGCTTTCTGCGTAGCGTCTGACTGTGTCAAATTCGGGTAAAAAATTCATGTAAAGCACCTCCGCAGCCTGTCAGGATAACAAAAAAGTCCCTGACAGACCAATTATGATCTGTCAAGGACGAATAATCTTATCCGCGGTACCACCTTGATTCACGGCTTTGCCGTGCGCTTAACAGGATACTGTCATATCCCTGATGATTAACGCACATCCTAACGTTGCAGAATACTCTGACCGACAATGACGGAACGTCATTTCACCGATCATTTGACTGCACCCTCGGCGGTCCATTTGCTAATCTGTTTTTCACCCGACTCTCAGCAACGCGGGCTCTCTGTGGAAGCATAATTAACTTTATCTCCGCTTCAACGGTTTAACTTGTTGTTATTATATCACCGTAAATCTTACTTGTCAAGTAGTTTTTGAAAATTTTTTCGGGATTTTTTCGGGCAGAAACTTCAGTACCGAAATACAGCCGTTTGTCATATTGTCAGCTCAATTATGTTCCCCTCGAAGGCGGAAATGCAGCTCTCATAGTAACCGTCACCTGTTGTCCGCGGTCCGCTTATGACCTCATAGCCGTCTTTCCTTAGCTTTTCCGTCAGCTCGTCAACACGTTCTGCGCTGCCGAGGCTAAAAGCTATATGCACATAGCCGGTCCTTGCCGCGGACTTCCGCATATCGTCCATACCTGGACGGTTCATTATTTCCAGCCGCGAACCGTCATCAAAGCTGATAAAATACGAGCGGAAACCTGTTTTTCCGTTGTGATAGCCGCCGTTTGAACTGCCGCCGAGATACTTCACGAAGAAATCACGGGCAGCTTCAAGGTCGTTTACGTACATTGCTATGTGTTCTATCTTCATGGCATAAGCTCCTTTCCATAACAGGATTATACCCTTAAACCACGGTTATGTCAATATCATAAGTTTTCCTATATGTATTATTGGCGTTAGTATATATTAACATGATTTGGGCTATTCTGCGTTGTTTCTGCTCTTTCACAATGTTTCTTCTGTGCAACAAAAACTTTGCCCTTGTTGATTTTGAAAGGTCTCCATGTTATAATTGACAATGTAATAACAATGTTATAAGGTAATTAGTAAACCGTGTATTTATCTCACTTTCATATACAGCAATCTGACCACTTATTGCTGATTACCGGAACCGAAGGGAGTAAAAAATGCTCGAACTGAAAAATATCGTTTTCAACGCCGAAAACGACGGAAAAAACGTGGGTATCCTCCGTGATATAAGCCTCACGGTGGAGGACAATAAATTCGTAGTTATCACAGGTCCCAACGGCGGCGGAAAGTCAACTCTCGCAAAGGTCGTTGCAGGCATAATCAAGAACAATTCCGGTCAGATAATCTTTGACGGCGAGGACATCACCGAAAAAAGCATAACCGACCGCGCACGTATGGGTATCGGCTTCGCTTTTCAGCAGCCTGTGCGCTTCAAGGGCATGACTGTAGTCGATCTTCTCAGGATAGCTGCCGGAAAGACTCTTTCCGTTTCCGAAGCCTGCGAGTACCTCTCAGAGGTCGGTCTCTGTGCAAAGGACTATATCGACCGTGAAATAAACGCCTCTCTTTCTGGCGGCGAGCTCAAGCGTATAGAGATAGCTACGGTTCTCGCACGAGATGTGAAACTCGCGCTTTTTGACGAGCCCGAGGCCGGTATCGACCTGTGGAGCTTCAATAACCTCATCCGTATCTTCGAGAATATGCGTAAGGACCGCCGCGGCAGGTCTATCATCGTTATATCGCATCAGGAGCGTATCCTCAATATCGCCGACGAAATAGTTGTCATTGCCGACGGCAAGATCGTCAAGAAGGGCAGCAGGGATATCATACTCCCCGAAATAACAGGTACGGAAAACGCTGTGAACGCTTGCAGCAGGATACAGTAAGGAGGCGGCAGACATGATTCAGATGGACGCAGTTCAGAAAAGACTTTTTCAGGAGGTCGCCGATCTCCACGATATCCCCGAGGGAGCTTACAATCTCCGCGCGAACGGACAGGCTATCAGCAGAAATACTACCGCAAACATTGATATACAGTCCAAAACCGACGTCAGCGGCATTGATATCCGCATAAAGGACGGCACAAAGAACGAAAGCGTGCATATCCCCGTAGTTCTCAGTCAGAGCGGTATCAAGGAAAACGTTTACAACGACTTCTTCATCGGAGAGGACTGCGATGTGCTCATAGTTGCAGGCTGCGGCATAGAAAACTGCGGCTCGCAGGACTCGGAGCACGACGGTATACACCGTTTCTATATCGGAAAGAACTCGCGTATCAAGTACGTTGAAAAGCACTACGGCTCAGGCGACGGAAGCGGAAAGCGCATTCTCAATCCCGTTACCGAGGTCTACATGGAAGAGGGCAGCACCATGGAAATGGAAATGGTGCAGATAAAGGGCGTTGACTCCACAGAAAGGACTACTATCGCCGAACTCAAGGAAAATGCAAAGCTTATCGTCCATGAAAGGCTCATGACACACGGTCAGCAGCAGGCAGGCAGTATCTACAAGGTCGACCTCAGGGGCGACGGTTCAAGCGCAGACGTGGTTTCACGTTCTGTAGCACGCGACGATTCATATCAGAAGCTCGACCTCTGCATTATCGGTAACGCAGCCTGCAGCGGTCATACAGAGTGCGACTCTATCATTATGGACAACGGACGTATCCTTGCAGTTCCCTCTCTTGAAGCAAATAATATCGACGCAGCTCTCGTTCATGAGGCTGCTATCGGCAAGATAGCAGGCGAACAGCTCATAAAGCTCATGACTCTCGGCCTTACCGAGGCAGAAGCCGAGGAACAGATAATAAACGGATTCCTTAAATGAGCCGCAGGCAGCGGTGCTCACATCACTTAGGATCATACGCAAATAATAAAGAGCGTGATAAAGATTTTTATCACGCTCTTTTATTTATCATTCACTTGTCAATGGTCTTGCCGTAATTCCAACAGCTACGCCCTGTGTGCCTGTTCCCACATGAGAAGCTATACTGCACGCAAGTGGACGGTACGTCACCTTGTAGCCGCTGAACTCGTTCTTTACCATATTCACCCAGCGCTCTACCTCCTCGGGAGTTTCCATTGTACCTGCCGCGCCTATACTGATATGCTCAGTCGGAATGCCCGAATATTTCTCCTCAAGGTCCTTTCGTACAGCCTGCAGCATTCTTTCCTCGGCTGCCGACATTCCCCTCGCCTTTGCGTATGCGTCAAGCTTTCCGCCCTGTATCTTCAGTATCGGCTTCAGATTCAGAACCGTTGCGATAGCTGCTCCGGCAGAGGTGATACGTCCTGTTTTCGTGATACGCTTGAGAGTCTGCAGAGTTATATATATATCGTTGAGATATGCGTCCTCTTCCAGCTGTTCCTTTATCTCCGCGGCACTCATGCCGTTGTCAGCATAGTACTTCGCGTCGTATACGGAATCCAGCAGGGTTATGGATATACGATGATTGTCAGCTACGCATACCTTTCCGCCGTAATCTATGGCAAGCGCCTTAGCCGTATCGCAGGAACCGCTCAGACCGCTTGACATCGGGATATATACAAGCTCGTCATATCCGTCGGAGAGTATCTTCTCCCACATCTCCGTAAGAGCTCCGGGCGACGGCTGTGAAGATACTATTTCCTTGTCCTCGTTCAGCGCCTTATACAGCTCCTCATGGGTAAGCGTAAGCTCCTCCATGTAGTCCTTTCCGTCTATCATTACAGGCATGGGAAGCACGTATATGCCGTGCCTGTTGCCCTCTTCCAAAGTAATACCGCTGTTTGTATCAGTCATTACTGCCGTTTTCATATAATTCCTCGTTTCAGATCGCCCGCCGAAGCGAGCCGTTTTCCCATAGGTCGATTATATCATTTTATAACTTTTTTGTCAATAGAAAGCAGTATGCAACAGAAAAGGCTGCGGAATATCCGCAGCCCCGGCAGTATTATGCCGCTTTTTCAAAGAATTCGTCTATAAGGTCGATTATATCGGGATTAGTGGCGTTGTACAGATCACGGTCAATGGACTCAACGAACTTTACACGCTCATCATAGGGAACATCATTGTTATATTTCTCGTTCAGCTCGTTTGCCCGCGGGATATAGACATTCTTCTTGTACTCAGCATATTCCGCTGTGCTGAATATGGAGCTGTGTCCGCTCCTGCCCTCGTCTGACATAGTGCGGAACTCCGCTTTTGGATTGGTTATCCTGTCTCTCTGCGCTATTATGGAAGCTCCGTCATACCTGATGACCTCGTCGTTCTCGCCGTGTATCACCAGTACGGGTATCCCAGACTTGTTTATGCCGTCAACTGCCGATAAAGAGGAGTTTTTTCCGAACTCCACCTTGTTGTACATCCATATCAGCGGATAAAGGAGCTTCCCTGCCATTCCGTAGCTGTTGTCGCAGGTCTCGGCGAGCTCCGCAAAAGGCGTATTGTAGCCCGACATTGTAACGCTTGCCTTTACGTCGTGGTCAAAGTTCAACACAGCTGCCGCCGCATAGCCGCCCCAGCTGTGGCCTGCCACAAACTTTTCCATATCCTTTGTGCGGCTGTCGCTTTCTGCGAAATCAAGAGCGTTGTCAAGGTCGATGACCGACTGTGCAAGTCCTCTTGTACCCTCGCCCTCGCTGTAGCCGCTTCCCGTGCAGTCGTAGGCAAAAACGCTCCAGCCGCGGTCAACAAGATTGGTTATAAGACTGAGATAGAACTCGTGACCGCTTCCGATACCGTGTGCAAATACAATGAGTCCCTTTTTGTTGTCCATGCCGTAAAGGTAGCCTTTCAGCGTGTTATCGCCCGATCTGAAGCTCACCTCTTCGCGGGGATAATCCTTTTCGTAGTGGTCGTAGAACCATGTAAGCGTCAGTTTCGGGTCGGGGTAGTCCCCTCGCCCGAAGTTCTTCTTCATTTCGCCTGATGTGATGAAATAGCCTATAATAAACGATATTATCAGCAGTATCAAAAATACTATACCTGTTATTTTCAGTGCTTTTTTCATAATATCCCCCCTGTTTTTTTATTATAGCATTTATTTTTTGTATTTTCAATACAGTCATTTGTAAACAATATTTAAAGCTATGCCATTTTTAATTGACAATCACTACAAAAAAATTTATATTTTTTTCAACGCCTGACAGTATAGCTTGAAAATGGAAAAAGATATGCTGCAATAAAAATACAGAGGGTCATTTGTACTGCAAATAATTATCGTGAAGCTCTCACAGCCCGAAAACCCGCTTTTTCATATAATCTGCAATGAGATAATCTTCGGCGATAACAGCGATTTGGTAACAAAACCTGTCTATAGAGAACAGGAAAAAAGAGCAGTCCGCATGGGCTGCTCTTTCGTTGTATTCATAGACTATACCCCAAACTACCTGTTATTGACAGTTTCGGGGTACATATCGTGATGTGCGAGCCTGTCCCATGCGAGCTGCTCCCACTTTGTGCCTGCAATGCCGTAATTGCAGTAGGGGTCTATGGAAATGCCGCCGCGCGGGAGAAACTTTCCCCATACCTCGATATACTTAGGCTCCATGAGCTTTATGAGGTCCTTCATGATGATATTCACGCAGTCCTCGTGGAAGTCGCCGTGGTTGCGGAAGCTGAAAAGATAAAGCTTCAGCGACTTGCTCTCAACCATTTTTTCGGCAGGGATATAGGAAATGTATATCGTTGCAAAGTCAGGCTGTCCCGTGATAGGGCAAAGGCTGGTGAACTCGGGACAGTTGAACTTCACGAAATAATCGTTGTCAGGGTGCTTGTTGGGGAAGGTCTCAAGCACGGACGGGTCGTAATCCGCAGAATAGGTGGTCTTATTATTGCCGAGGAGAGATATGCTTCCCTTTTCGCTTTCATTTCTGCCTGTCATTGTCATACTCCTTTCGCAAGCGCAGGATCTGCTGCGCCGTTTGCCGCAAATGCAGCTGCTCTGTCGATACAGGTACCACATTTTCCGCAGGGCTTGTCTCCGCCCTCGTAACAGCTCCATGTGAGCTCATAGGGCACGTTCAGTTCCAGCCCTTTTTTTACTACCTGAGCCTTTGTGAGACCGATAAATGGTGCCTCAACTCTCAGCGCACAGCCGCTTCCCAGGTATATCGCGCGGTTTATTGCTTCGTTGAAGTCGCTGCTGCAATCGGGATAGGCGTTTCCGGCAGCGTCGTCGCTGTGGGCTCCGTAGTATATGACCTCGCAGCCGTTGGAAAGAGCTATGCTCGCAGCCGATGACAGGAAAAGCCCGTTCCTGAACGGAACATATGTGGATACGGGAGCTCCGTCCGTTTCGCTGAGCTGCTCCGCGTAGGACTCCTTCGGTATCTCATGTGTCGAGCCTTTCAGCAGTGAGCAGTCAGAATCCGCAAATATCAGCGCAAGGTCAAGCTTTTTGAGCTGTACTCCGTAGTGAGCGGCTATTTTTTCCGCAGCTTCAAGCTCCTTGCTGTGCTTCTGACCGTAATAAACGGACAGGGCAAGTACCTCGTCTGCTCCGTATTTATCAACGGCTATGCCGAGACAGGTGGTGCTGTCAACACCGCCGCTGAACAAAACCAGTGCTTTCATATTTATCTCCTTATCAGTTCAGTAAATTTCTCAGCTCGGGGTCGTTTCTGAACTCTCCGCGCCATGTTTTCGTAACGGTCTTTGCAGAAGCGTTCCTGATGCCGCGGGCAGTCATGCAGCTGTGGCAGCCCTTTATGACAACTCCCACATCAGGCGAACCCGAAGCCTCGGCGATTATCTCCGCGATATCGCTGCCCAGCTTTTCCTGGAGCTGGAGCCGCTTTGCAGCCATGTCGCATATCCTCGCTATCTTGCTGAGCCCGAGGACTCTTCCCTTCGGTATATATGCTACGTCTACCGTCATATCGTACATGAGCGCCATGTGGTGCTCGCAGTAGCTGAAAACCGTGATATCCTTCATGACGACTGCCGTATCGTCCGAGGCTTCAAAGGTCTTGCCGAACATCTGCGCTATATCGTGATTGGTATAAGCTATGCCCTCGAAGACCTCCTCCATCATGCGTGCGACACGCTGCGGAGTTTCGCGAAGTCCCTCACGCTCGGGGTCCTCGCCGATAGCTTCAAGAATACCTCTTATATGCATTTCTATCGCTTTTGTATCCATGTTTTCTCCTTTCATACTCCGCGCTTGCAGGGATCCCAAATGAATTTATGCAGCTGCAGCTGCAGCCTTACACCGTTAAGGCGCTCCGACGCCATGAAATCCACTATTTCCGCCGGTTCTATCCTGCCGAACACAGGGCTTATATACACCCTGCACTTACTTACAAGGCCGAACTCCTTTATTATCTCCGCAGCCCTTCTCAGGTCGCTGATACTTCCCGAAACGAACTTTACGGTATCGTTTTGCGTAAGGAGACAGTAGTTTTCAGTAAGCATATGAGCTTCCATGCCGCTGTCGGGAAGCTTGTAATCGAATGTGAAAAATGGGCGGTACTTACCTGCCGCAAGCTCCGCAGCGGAAATGCTGCCATTTGTCTCTATCTCGACGGTGTTTCCCGAGCTTATGAGAATATCGGTGAGAACGTTCAGCTCAGGCTGCAGAAGGGGCTCTCCGCCTGTGAGAGTAACGTTCCTCACGCCAGTTGAAGCCACATATTCTGCTATTTCCTCAGCGCTCATGAGCTCCGCCTCCGCGTCGGCAGCGTTAGCCCATCTTGTATCGCAGTAGCTGCATTTCAGGTTGCAGCCCCTGAAACGTATAAACACCGCGAGCTCTCCTGCACGCTGTCCCTCGCCGTTAATGCTGACGAACTTTTCAACTACAGGATATCTCATGTCTTTTCCTCATATACCGCGCAGTTTTCGGGCGTTTCATACACAGCCACGCTGCTGACGGGAAGTCCCTGCTCTTTTAGCTCATTGTAGAAGTACTCCGCGAAATTCTCGGCAGTCGGACGGAATTTCACAGCTATGAGCTTAAAATTCTCGGCATTGAGAGCGGAAACTGTCTCAGCTCTGAGGGAATCCTCCTCATATATGAGTGCATGGTCGAAGCTGTCCGCAAGGGCGCGGACTGCGCTCTTTATATCGCCGAAATCAATGAGCATACCGCGCTTCGTACCGCTGCTGACCAGTCCGTCTCCCGAAAATTCTGCTTCTATTTTCCAGCGGTGTCCGTGGATATTGGCGCACTTTCCCTCATAGCCTGCGAGAAAATGAGCGCTGTCGAATGCCGATGAAGTCTTTAATCTGTACATATGATCACTCCAAATAAAAAAGCACCTGCCGCAGCAGATGCATCCTTACACAACGAACTATACCGTCAGCATGAGCTGCGGTATATGGATGCCCTGGTTTTTATTAACGACAGGATGGCGCAAACGAACTGTCGGAGCAACGCTCGAAAGTTATTATATCATCTGTGAGCGACTTTGTCAAGCCATTTCACAGATACTTATACTATTTCAAATACATGGTCTCCCTGCACGGGGATATGCTCGGAGATCATATCGTCTATACTTCCCCATAAATGGCCCTTCAGCACGTCGATAAGATCGTTTATATCGTTCTCAGTGCCCTCAGCTTCCATTTCCACAGAGCCGTCGTCAAGATTGCGCACCCAGCCTGTAATGCCGAATCTCTGTGCTGTATGAGAGGCTCTCCAGCGGAAGCCGACTCCCTGTACATAACCGTAAAAAATAAAATGCCTGCGTATCTTTTCCATATCATACCTCAAAAAACAAACCGCCCGTAACGAGCTGAAATAATACTGTTTCTTTAATTATATACCCTTAATTCACAAAGGTCAAGGCTTTTATCCGCTTTTTTCACGAATTATTGAAACAAATCCGTAAAATACAGGCTGATTTATATAATCATCATTCTCATTCATTGACATACTCCGCTTTCGGTAGTATAATAGTTTATATTTTGTAATGAAAGGACAGAATAAAATGAAAATAAAAAGAACTGCTGCTCTTATCATGGCTTTCGCTATGGTTCTTACAGCTGCTTCATGCAGCGGCAGGAAGGAAACAGCTTCGGACAAGGATACCGCAAAGGAGACCACAACTGAAACAGCTGCGGAAACTACAGCTGCCGATCCTTCGGAAAATGCTTCGGACGAGGCTTCCGAGGATGAGATACCTGCAAATATGTTCGGTACAACAGCCGACATAAACGACTTCATCAAGACTACGGATATCAATCCTCCGCTCTGGAAGGTCACCGATCCCGAAAGCGGCAATTCCCTCTATCTTCTCGGAACTATGCACATTGTTCCCGAGGCTGCAAAAGATTACCCCGAGGAATTAATGGATATCTACAAAAACTGCGAGGCTATCGCCGTTGAGTACGACACCGTTTCTCTTATGTCGGACGCAGCTGCCTTTACTAAGTTCCAGCAGGGCTTCATTTACAATGACGGTTCAAAGATAACCGATCATATCTCTGAGGAGACCTACAAGAAGCTCACTGATTATTTTGAATCCATGGGCGGCTACAACGCTATGTTAGACCAGTACAACACAGGCTTCTTCATCAATCAGCTCAATTCGATAATGCTCCTCAGACTTGAAAATCTTCAGACTTCGGGCACGGACGAGTACTTTATCGGGCTTGCAAAGAATGATAACAAGGAAGTTATCAATATCGAGACCCTTGATACACAGATAGGCGCTCTTTCGGCTTATTCCGACGAGCTTGCCGATTACGTTCTCAGCGACTGCCTTGACGATATGGACAACATCGATGAGTACGCAGAGGATATCTCTGATATCTACGAAGCATGGGCAAAGGGCAGCGGCGATATACTCTTCGATTCCGACATGGACGTTGACGATATCCCCGAGGACCTCAAGGACGATTACGCAGAGTACAAGAAGACAATGCTCAACGACCGCAACAAGGAAATGGCTGACAAGGCTTCCGAGCTCCTCAAGGAAGGAAAGAACTGCCTCTTCATGGTAGGCGCTCTCCACTACTCCGAGGACGTCGGAGTTGACAACCTCCTCGAAGGTATGGGATACAAGGTTGAAAAGATAGCATAAAAAGAAGGCAAGCATTCCGCTTGCCTTCTTGCTTTTTAATATTGTTTTTCATCATATGTGCAGATCTGAAAATCGCTGTTTACATATTTATCCTTGTCTACCTCGATAAGGATATGCCAGTAAGCCATATCATCTGTACCGACCTGAGGTACAATGCGCTTTATGGTAATATTCAGGCCGCCTACCTGCACGACTTCATGTCCTATAGAGCCGCTGCTCTCCCGAAGAACCGCAATAATGAGCTTGTGGCTGTTGAACCAGTTATCGTCATATTTTGCTGTTGCGTCAATGAAGCTTACACTGCTTCCCTGACCATTGTCAAGGGTAAATGTTCCCTTGTTCTGCTCAATATAGCTGTCAAGCTCCGCACGGCTGGTTATGACCTTTCTCTTCGGGAAAGATGTATAATCATCGCCAAAATAGTGGGCACGGATATACTGAGCATTGAAATCGTAGCGCTGCCACGGTATCGGAGTGCTGTATTGTGCAATATACATACCAATCTCCTCGCCATGCGCCCTGAGATACTCTATGATATCATCGGGCAGGTCAGCTTCCTCCAATACAGGATTGCTTGTCGAACTGTTCCTCCATACCCATTTCTCGCTGAAATTAAAGGCGAAAACCTCCGTATCTCCGGGAGCGTTCAGACAATACTGCGGAAGTCCGTCACAGGTCTCGGGAGAATAGGTCAGCTCGTTAAGACGGGCGAATACGTCCATTTTCTCTGTGATCACAGGCTTTGTCGTCGTAGTAACAGGCTCTGTGCGCTTGGTAGTTTCCTTTGTTGTAACTTTTGCGGTAGTTTTTGAAGTGGTTTTCACTGTAGTCTTTGGCTTCTCTGTTTTTGAGGGGGGGGCTGCCTGCTGAACCGCCGTTTCTGTTGCCTGTACGGGCTTTTCACCGTTATCGGCAGCGCTTGTTGGCTTCTCAGCGCCTTTTTTCTCCTCAGCCGCGGAAGTCACCATGCTTTTCTCTTTATTTTCCTCAGCCTTTGAAGTCGTGACGGCTTCTTCCTTTTTATCGTTACTTTCCTTTGTTGCCGCCTCAGCTGTGACAGCCTCAGTGCTGCCCTCAGTTGAAAGCTCTGTCTCTTCCTTTACAATTGGAGTGCGGTGCTTGAATACGTTGTATCCTGCCGCTCCGAAGCCCACCGCAAGCACCAGTACAGCAGCCGTTGCAGCTATCCTTCGCCACTTTATCTTATTGCTGTAGATCTCGACTCCGGATACGGTCATATCGTCGTCAGCGCCCTTGTGATCGGCTTTGGCAAGCTTTGCGAGGCTGATCTCGGCTTCCTTTATAAGGTCGTCGTCGATCATGCTGACAGCTTCAAAAAATTTCTTTTTATCCATAATCATAACCCTCTTTCTTCAAGTATTCTTTCAGCTTTTTCCTTGTCCGAAAAAGATAGGTAGCGACTGTTTTCTCGTTAATGTCGTAAAATTCCGCTATCTTTGAGATACTGTCGCCGTACCAGTAGCGCCTGACGAAGACTTTCCTGTGAAGCTCCTTCTGAGTACGCAGAAAGCTGCTGATTATCCCTGCCAGCTTTTCCGCAGAGATATCGTCGCCTCGCCTGTCGGGTATGCACTCCGAAAGCTCGTCAAGAGAAACCTCGTAATCCGAGCTGCGCTTCTGTGCCGTGTTGTATTTCAGGCGGTCTATAGCCTTGTTCCTGACAATGCGGCAGAGGTAGGTCTTCAGGTCATTGGGCTCCTCGGGCGGTATCTTGTTCCATATGTCATAGTATGCAGAATTTACACATTCCTCGATATCCTCACGCCTGTACAGGATATTTCCCGCAATATAGCAGCAAAGTCCGTCGTACTTGCTTTTCAGCTCTTTCAGCGCGTTTTCATCTCTTTTCCGGAACATTTCCATAATTGATGCATCATTCATTCGGGAAACCCTCCTTTCATGAGGTATTGAGTTCCTCTTGTCTATATAGTCGATTTTTTCAGTGAAATATTTCACTTCCGCCAGAATTTTTTTCCGCAGTTCAATAACAAATATCCCCCGACTGTCATAAACAGGAACGGGGGACGTTGTTTTTATTCAGTTTTCAGACCTGTGCGCGGTTTCCGTACATTTTCTCGTAGTAGTTCTGATACTCGCCGCTGATGATAGTCTCCCACCACTCACGGTTCTCGAGATACCACTTGATAGTCTTCTTAATACCGTCTGCGAACTTTGTCTCAGGCAGCCAGCCGAGCTCGTTGTGTATCTTTGTGGGATCGATAGCATAGCGCATATCGTGGCCCTTTCTGTCCTCAACGTGTGTGATAAGGCTCTCGGGCTTGCCAAGCTCCTTGCAGATGAGCTTAACGATGTCGATGTTCTTCATCTCATTGTGACCG
>NZ_JAFYYT010000017.1 GCF_017549005.1 Ruminococcus sp. | reverse complement strand
TACCTTGCCGTTTTCAACTGTGAATGTGAACTTTGTAACTGTAGTATAGCCGTCAGGAGCTACTGTCTCCTCTAAGCTGTACTTTCCGTCTTTGAGTCCTGTGAACTTAGCGCTGTTGCCCTCAAATTCTACGGACTTGTCTTTATCGGTCAGTGTCTTAGCCTTTGAGCCCTCTCCGACTGTTACGCCGTCGAGGTTCTTGTCCTCGTCCTCAGCTGTAAGTACAAATGTTGCCTTGCCTGCTGACTCGGGGATAGGTGTTGCACCAAGTGCAAGTTTGTCAAGTGTTATTGTGGACTTGTTGTCTTCTACTACAAGGTGACCGTTTTCGTCAACATAAGCCTTACCGTCTGTAACAGTGCTTACGTCCTTTACCTTGCCGTTTTCAACTGTGAATGTGAACTTTGTAACTGTAGTATAGCCGTCAGGAGCTACTGTCTCCTCCAGGCTGTACTTACCGTCTTTAAGTCCTGTGAACTTGGCGCTGTTACCCTCAAATTCTACGGACTTGTCCTTGCTTGTAAGAGTCTTAGCCTTTGAGCCCTCGCCGACTGTTACACCGTCGAGGTTCTTGTCCTCGTCCTCTGCTGTAAGTACGAAAGTTGCCTTTCCTGCTGACTCGGGGATAGGTGTTGCGCCGAGTGCAAGCTTGTCAAGAGTTATCTCTGACTGTCTGTCCTCAACTACAAGGTGGCCGTTCTCGTCAACGTAAGCCTTGCCGTCTGTAACGGTGCTTACGTCTGTTACCTTGCCGTCCTTGACTGTGAATGTGAACTTTGTAACTGTAGTATAACCGTCGGGAGCCACTGTCTCCTCCAGGCTGTACTTGCCGTCCTTGAGGTATTCGAGCTTAGCGTTGTTGCCGTCGATCTTAACAGACTTTGTGCCCTTTGCAGTTGCGTCGCCGCCGTTGATCTTTACTCCCTCAAGAGTGTTCTCCTCGTCCTCTGCTGTGAGTACGAAAGTTGCCTTGCCTGCCGACTCGGGGATAGGTTCTGCACCGAGTGCGAGCTTATCGAGGCTGATTATCGGAGCGTCCTTGACTGTTATCTTCTTGCCGTCCTCGGACTTCTCTGTAACACCGTCCGTAACTGCGCTTACGTCTGTTACGAGACCGTTCTTTATTGTGAATGTAAACTCAGAAACTGTTGAATATCCTGCGGGAGCTGTATCCTCCTTCAGTGAGTACTTGCCGTCCTTGAGATATTCGAGCTTTGTGCTGTTGCTTGCAAAGGTTGCGGACTTCACATCGCCGAGCGCTTCCTCGCTGTTGATCTTCACGCCGCTGAGCGAACCGTCGGCGTCCTTTGCTGTAAGTGTGAACTCAGCTGTGCCGTCTGTGATCATCTTGCCGCCGAGGTCTGTCTTGTCGATCGAAATTACGGGAGCGTCCTCAACTACGAGGTGACCGTTCTCGTCAACGTAAGCCTTGCCTGTAGTAACAGCTGATACGTCTGTTACCTTGCCGTCCTTTACTGTAAATGTAAAGTCGCTTACTACCGAGTAGCCGAGAGGTGCTGTGTCCTCTGTGAGAGTATATGTACCGTTCTCAAGACCTGTGAAGGTAACTGTGTTTCCGTCGAAAGGCTCTGTGGACTTTACAGCACCGAGAGCTGTTCCGTCGTTGATGATAACGCCGCTGAGAGTTGCGCCCTCATCGTTTGCAGTAAGTGTGAACTTGACCTTTCCTGCCGACTCAGGTATCTCAGTTGCGCCGAGTGCCTTCTTGTCAAGTATGATAGTGTTTTTCTTGACATTGAGAAGAGCCTCGCTCGTCTTTGTGCTTATAACGTTCTTGTCAGCGTCTGTCTCAACGATAACGCCGTCCCTGATAACGATAGTCTTTGGAGCTGCAGCTTCGTATCCTGCAGGAGCCTTTGTCTCCTCAAGGAGGTACTCACCGTCGTAAAGTCCCTCGAATGTCTTGGGGTTGGAGACCTTTGTGTTCCACTCGGCAGATTCGCCTGCGCCGAGAGCGTCGCCTGACTTTTCAGCAGGGAGCTTCTTCTCGGAAGCCTTGACGAATGTGAGCTTCATGTCAGCACCGTCAGTTGTTCCCTCGGGAGTTGTATTGCCCTCAGTGCCGAAGAACTTGCTGATCTCTATCTTTGAGATATCGTCAAGGATAATGAGCTGGCTGCCGTCCTCCGAGAGCTTGTACTTTCCTGTTGTCTTGGCGTCGGTAACTGTTACCTTGCCGCCTGCAACATTGAAGCCGAACTCGGATACGACCTTTGTGTAGCCGTTCGGAGAAGCTGTCTCAACGAGAACATAATCGCCGTCGTCAAGACCGATGATGTCGATGGAGCCGCCTGTGAACTCACAAGCCTTTCCGCCGTCTGTGAGTCCGAGGAGCTTTTCGCATTTTACCTCGGGAACAGAAGCGCCCTCTTCAACGTCTACCGTGTAGATGCTTCCGTCCTCAAATTCGATAACGTATGTACCGCTTACGATACCCTTTATCTCAAGTGTATCTCCCGATACTGTACCCTTGTACTCAATTGTGTTCTTACCGGAGGAAGAAGCAGCCTTTCCGTCAACGGTCACATTTTTGAAAGTGCCGCCGCGGACAGTATACTTCTGACCCTTTGTAAGATCCTTTATCTTAACACCGCTGGTTCCGCTGAGAGCGTCATGAGACTTGCTCACCTTTTCGGAAATGTCAGCGCTGCCGTCTGTTGTTGTGAGAGCTCCCAGTGAAGTGCCGTCCTTCTTTCTGAGAACGAACTCTGCGCCGTCAATGATGACCGAGCCCATATCGCCCTTGCTTATCTTAACGGTGTCCTTCTTGTCTGTGAACTCCAGCGTACCCTTGTCTGCTGCAAGGATACCGTCTGTTCTCTTTACTGTGAATGTCTTTGAGCTGTCCTTTGAATAACCTGCGGGAGCGTTTATCTCCTCAACAGTGTATGTGCCCTCGGTCAGACCTGTGAAAACAACGTCCGAACCTGTGGAGTACCATTCAAACGACTTGCCGTCGGAAGCAAGATTTGCTATCTCGCACTCCTTTGCCTTTGAAGGGTAAAGGTTCTTGTCAGCCTTTTCGCCCCAGCCCTTGCCGTTAGCTGCAAAGTACTTCGAGTCGTGAGCCTTTACGTTCTTCATGCTCTCGCCCGACGTGCCCTTTAATCTGAAATACGCGCCCTGTACAGGCTTGCCGTTTCCGTCGGACTTCTTTACAGTCACTGCAAATGACTCGTCAACGATTTCGATAGCTGTATCGAGCAGAGCAACAGATGCTGCTGTAACGCCTGTGTCGGCAGTTACTACCGTAGCAGTACCGTTGTCTATTCTGATATCTGTCTCCTTGACAGGCTGGAAGCCGTCGGGAGCTTCTTCTGTGAGCTTGTAGAGTCCGTTGGGGAGTCCGTAGAACTCAACAGGC
This sequence comes from Ruminococcus sp., assembly GCF_017549005.1. GTDB lineage: Bacteria > Bacillota > Clostridia > Oscillospirales > Ruminococcaceae > Ruminococcus. The sequence continues at coordinate 36,614 of NZ_JAFYYT010000017.1, read as the reverse complement.
TTGTCGATGCTTGTCCATGTGATGGATTTCTCACTGTACTTCACACTGCACTCAGCATTCTTGTCCTGATTCGAGTATGTGCTCTTATTGAGGGTCGCGTCCTCAATATCCTTAGCAGTGAGAGTGAGCTTAGCGCCTGAGAGGAACTCCTTAGCGTACTCGCTCTTGATATTGCCGTCGCCGTCCTCGGTGACAGTCATAGCGTCGCTGTACTTTGCAAAGCTTACCTTTGCAGGTGTACCGCCGCTGCCGCCCTTGTTAACAACGCCGATAGTTCTGTTTCCGCCTGATACGCCGTTTTCGGTATACTCAACAGAGTATCCGTCGGGAACGTTGACCTCATCGGCATAGTAGAAGTACGTATGGCCGGTGGCATCAGTCTTATCGAGATTGTCCCATGAAGCTGTCCAGTTGTTGGAAGCGTTGAGCTTCTTGGTGCCGAGTTCCTTGTAGCCGATGCCCGAGCCGCTGATATCTTTTATCTCGCCGCCCGCAACATCAACAACGTAATCAACGGTTCCCTTTTTAAATGTATAGGTACCGTCTGCTATATTTGCCTGTACAGCGTCTGTGATAGGCACAAATATCGGTTCTTCCTCACCGAAGCCGAACTTGGAAACGATAATGTCCGAATCGCCTTCTGTATTGACGTCCTTAACGGCATTTCCTTCCTGATAGCTGAAGTGAGTATCTGTCTTTCCTGCCTCTCTTACAGCTTCAACGAAGTCATCATACTTGTTGACAACATACTTTTCGTCTGTTACCTTTGGAAGACCCGCTTTCTTGGAACGATAGAGAGCGATCTCGACTTCGTCGTCGTCATGCTTTATTCCCTCGTCGTCCCATGTCTTCTTGGCGGAAATGCTTACCTGAGCCTTTTCGCTTACAGGGTTCATGAAAGGCGCCATGTGCGTCTCGTTTGTAAGAGTTATCTTGTCGGCGATGATAGTACCGCTCATGTTGTTCGGAACTACCTCGCAGTCAGGAGCGAGCACGCAGCCCCACGGCTCAAGCTTTTCGCCGTAGTTGTAGAGTACCTTCGTGCCCTCTGAATTAGCGTTGAAGAAATTGTAGATTATATTTGTTCCGCTGAGAGCGCTCTCCTCGGAATTAACAAGCTTGTAAGAAGGATCGTAAGAGGATTCGTATGTCCATTCCGGCGACCATACGAACTCCTTCTTGCCCTTGAGGTCGATATTGACAACAAGAGTCTGGTCGTCATGGAACTGACCGTCCTTGAAGTTGATGCCGGCGACCTTGAGGTTCTTGTAGTTGTCAGCCTCGTCGGCAGTAAAGTTGAGCACGTTCGTACCCTCGGCATTCAGTGTGAGAGTGCCGATGTATGCGGACTGATTTGCAGGATCGTTGGCGTAATCGGGATTTTCCACCAGCTTGAGGTCTGCATAGCAGTTGTCAAATGTAGCGTAATTGTCCGAACGTCTTTCGTAATTGCCCTTTTCGACCTCAAAGTCGATGAGATTTCCTCCTGCATGGGCAAGATAACAGTTTGAAGAAAATTCTCCGCCCGGCTGCAGCTTTACATAGTAGCTTTCAGACTGTGGAAGATCAAGTCTTACAAATGCATACTTGCTTGCGTCATGAGGATAATCGAGCTTTGCCTTTTCAGTCTCGACATATCCGTATCCGAATACGTATTCACCCTTCTTTACGGACAATCCGCAATTTTCAGGGAAGAAGAAGTCGCTCATCTTACCGAGTGAGAATTCCTTCGTTCCTTCCGCTTTGGCTTTCGTTTCGTAGTCTCCGCCTTCTTTGAGCATGAATGAGTCCCTGACAACGTTAAGGAGCCTTCCTGTGCCCGCAGTATTGAGCTGTCCGTGATTTGAACCGACGATATAGTTTGGTGCAGCGATGTTTCCGTTGATGTGAGCTCTGTCGTTGGTGGTTTCAATGGTATCAAAAGCAAACAAATGGAAATCGCCTGCAATACCCAGCGGGTTATTCCTGAACCACATCGTTTCCTCATAAGGTGTGTCAACGATCGGCAGTCCGTCGGCTGCGTCAGCCGCATAAGCCTGCATTCCCACGCATGAGGGCAGAATGTAGCTCAGCGCCACAACTCCTGAGGTAACACTGCTTACCAGGCGTTTACCCAAAGTTTTCTTCATTATCGATCCATCCTTTCTTTTATTGTTTTTTGTTTTTACACAATTTCCCCGTAACTGTACCTTTCCGCCTGTACGCGATATGATATATTTACAGAATTTTGCATTTTATATTATAACACAATGATATACAAATTGCAATATTTACGTTCAACTAATATTAAGAAATTATCACGACAGTTTTGTGCATTATTTTACAATATTACCACTTTCTTCAAACTTCATCAGCCGATATATCCCCTTGCCGCAATAGCACGCCTAATGGCTGTACCAATTTTTGTGTAGTCAATAAAACATATTATGCAAGCTGATCCTCAGAAAAGATTACAGGTAGTATTATTATGATGATATATATGGGTATATAGAAATTCTATTTATAAAACATGAACTATTCTGGAACATTTTATGAACGAAAATTCATCAAAAAGGCTATTTACTTTATTTCAAAAACATGATATTATATTCATGTTGTATTATATCCTCACAAGAGGAATAGTAACAAGGAGGAAATTTGAAAATGAAAAGTTTTAAGTTCGACGTCAAAAGCATGGTATTGCTCGGCTTGCTGACTGCGGTCATAGCCGTGTTCTCGTTTACGCCGATCGGTTCTATTCCCGTAGGTCCGCTGGTAATAACGCTGAACATCATCCCTATCGCCATAGCAGCGATCTCGCTGGGCCCTGTCGGGGGCGCGATCATCGGCGGTGTCTTTGGTATATTCAGCTTCCTGCAGTGCTTCGGTATCGGTATTCCGAGCGGTATGGGAGCGGTACTTGTAGAGATCAATCCGTTTTTTGCATTCATACAGCGCTTCATACCTCGTCTGCTTGACGGTTTCCTTGCAGGTCTCATCTTCCAGGGAGCTTCAAAGCTTACAGACGCACGTATCTCTTGTTTCATTACAGGTTTCTTTACAGCCCTTATGAACACAGCTTTCTTTATGCTGTCGCTCGTATTCCTCTTCGGAAAAACCGAGTACGTTCAGGGACTTATGAAAGGCAAGAGCGTTATCCCCTTCATCATCAGTTTCGTAGGCGTAAACGCGCTTGTTGAAATGATAGTATGCACGATCATCACAGGTGCTGTGGGAACAGCACTTTTCAAAGCAAAGCTTATAAAAAATCCCGAAAAGTAAGAACATTCACGACTGTCAAGCAGCTTTTCCGAAGCTGTCAGCGGTAAATCAGTAAATCCCGTACAGCCGCACGCAAAAAGCACGGCGGCGTTCATAAATTTAAGGTTTACAATGAGTCCGACTACATCGGCTGCTTTCAGAGCTGCCGTGATCAACACACCGTCTGAATCGTTTGTCCCGACATTATTTACATCAATTATCAGCAGCGCCTCAGAGCGGAGCTGATAAAGACACACAAAAATCCTGATCACCGATCACTAAAAAGCCTTTTCCAAATGGAAAAGGCTTTTTTAAGCACTCGTGCCTGTCACACGGGGGGCGTCTACTCAAAGTAGACGGATATTACGGACAGGCGTAAAATCTATAACTACTGCACAGTCTGCCGGGACCGGCAGCGCAAAAAATTGGTACTGCCATATTGAAATCCCAAATTGGCAGTACGGCTCACGGTATTAAAAATGCTTAAAAGTGCCATTCCAAAATCATGATTTTAATATAAAAATTCAGCCTTATTAATCACTAGTTAACAAATTACAGATAGTATAATTATCCTATTTTATAAAAATCTGTTGTGGACTCGACACTTTTTTATTGCTTTTCTAAAAATCGCTTTTTAGAGCCGTTTTTTCTCTTGACAGTGTGCAGAATAGGTGTTAAGATTTACTTATGTTAATAAGGGGAGCATGAAAAAAATGTACAACAGAGCGTTTCTTTTCAACGGCATCGGCTCGAAGCCTGAAAAGCTTCTTGTCAAGCTGCCGCCTGAACTGATGGACAAGTATGAGTTTTATCTCGATGAAGCATTCGGCAGACTCGGGCTGAACAAGGATCTTGAAAAGAACAAGGCATACGACGGCCGCGTAGCAGAGTGGATAATCTCTCTGATATGCGACAGGGTGGTCTTTGAATACTACATAAGCAAGGGAATAATCCCCGATATCGGCGCAGGCTACAGCTCGGGAATAGTCAGCATAAGCAGCTGTTTCGGCTCTGTCAGCCATGAATTTGCTCACGGTATCATCATGATGAACCGCGCTACAATGCGCTGCCTCGAGGAGCACGACCAGAAGCTCGACATGGGCGTGGTAATAGGCTTCTCATACAGCGATATCGAGGAAATGTTCAGGGATAAGTTCTCATCCGATGAGATAGTCATCGGAAGCGGCAACTCGAAATTCCACGTTATGGTCAGCGGTAAGGCAGACTCGGTCGAGAAAGCCCTCACCCTCTGCCAGAACGAGGGCGCACTGAAAGCTTTCAGCTTCGGTACGGGCGTCGCTTATCATCACCCGATAATGAAGGACTATTCGCAGGAGTACGTTGATTTCTGCGCTTCCACAGAGTATAAGGATCCCGATTATCCTATCCTCTCTATCTTCGACAGGGAGGTTATGACAAAGGGAGAGCAGGTACTCAGGGAAAATCAGCTCAACGTGTATACTCCAATACGCTGGGATCTTGCAATACAGAAGCTTGAGGAACTGGGAGTCACCGAGTTCTTCGACGTCAGCGCAAACGGCGCTGTCAGCAAATTCTCCCGCGTGAACAGAAAATGCAAAATTTACACCCTTGAGGATGTGTAAGTTTTCATATATAAATCTCAAGTATACCCAAAAGGGGAAAGAAAATATTTCGGAGGTAAAAAAAATGAGAGAGATCACAGAAGAAATCAGACAGGAAATCAAGGACATGATCTTTGATTACTACGCAGAAGAGTGTGAAGTTGAAAGGGACGAGATCACTATGGATACAAATCCTCAGGAGGATCTCGGAAGCGATTCACTCATGTTCGTTGAGCTCATCGAGATGACAGCTGACAAGTTCGACCTCGATATCAAGCTCCAGAGCATCGGCAAGTATATGCTCAAGGCTCCTATGGAGACAATGAGCGACGTTGTTGAGATGTTCTGCAAGATATATCAGTACGGCAACGACATCGTTAACCAGTAAGAGGCAAAAATGTTAAAGTCAAATTTATCTGAGCTTCACGCCGAGGATAATATTGCTGTACTTACCATTGACAACGGCCCGAAGAATCTTCTCTCCGAGCCCGAATTCATAGACCGTAAGGAGCTCCTCGGCTGGCTGGACAAGAATCCACAGGTAGGAGCTCTTGTCATTACAGGCAAGGGCAGACATTTCTCCCACGGCGCCGACGTATCAAAGTTCGGCGAGGCAGGCGGCAGCGAGCTTTCATCAAAGCTCGAAAACGCAAGGGAGCTCCTTCGTACTATCGAAAAGCTCCCGATCATAACCGCTGCTGCCATAAACGGCGGCTGCTTCGGCGGCGGACTTGAGATAGCACTGAGCTGTCAGTTCAGGATCGCTTCTCCCTCCGCGTTTCTCGGACTTCCCGAGATTATGCACGGAGTTGTCCCCGGTATGGGCGGCATGGAGCGTCTTTACAGACTGCTCGGCAAGGAGAAGGCTCTCCGCATGATACTCTGCGGAGAAATGATAGGCGCTAAGGACGCCCTCGACCTGGGACTCGTTACAAAGCTCAGCGAAAACAAAAACTCCTTTGACGAGACAATGGCTTTCGTAAAGGAACTTCTCAGCGGCAAATCGCTCACACAGATCCACGCTATAATAGATACCGTCAACCTTGCTTCCGAGGGGGCAGAGGATCCCTCAAAGGGCAAGTTTGAATCGGCACTGGCGGAGGCGTTCAAAAAATGAAAAAAAGCTCTTACGAACTGACAGTAAGGGGATATGAACTGGATTCGTTCGGTCATGTCAACAATGCAGTGTATCTCCAGTATTCAGAAACGGCACTGTGGAACTTTCTCAAGGTCCACGGGCTGCTCGATCTCATCATAGACGCAGGGCTCTTCCCCGTCATTATGGAAAGCACTCAAAGGTACATACACGAGCTGAAAATGCTGGACGAAGTCAGGATAGACACTGAGATCTCCTGCTCGTGCGGTATAATCAGCTACAGGCATAAAATTGTGAACAAGAATACAGGCCTTGTTTCATGCAGGGTCAAAGGCAAGCTTGCCTTTGTCAACAAGGAACGCATGATATGCGACATTCCCGAAGCAGTAAGAGCTTATCTTGAGGGAGAAGAGAATGACGATCAATAAAACAGAAATCACAACAACTATTTGCCAACTAAGCTCGCTGTATCAGCTTCTTGAAAACAAGGAGCAGCTCGGCGAGCCTTGCTTACTGCTCATACATACCGACAGCAGTACGATACTTGGCAAAGATGACAGCGAAAAGGCTGCCGTAAGAAAATTTCTTTCGGAAGCGCCTTTCATGTCAGCCGTAGTTTCCGACAGCGCAGACAGCGAACTCGCTGACGCAGCCGATATGTTCATAAAGGCAGAAGAAGCTGACGAATACGTTGAAAAGCTTTTCAAGGACAAAACAAAAAAGCAGATACAGGAGATAAACGCCTGCTTCATCGCAGCGAAAAAAGCTCCTGCGGCAGAGGTGCTCGATATAGAGTCGAGAGCTTTCTACCGCCTCATGGCAGAAAAGAACGGAGGTAACTCCAATGAATGATAATAACGGAATGATCCTTGAGGAACAGGACGGAGTCCTCGTCCTTTCCATGAATATGCCGGGAAACAATCTGATGACCGCGGACTTTTTAAAAGAATACGAAGCCATTATGGCTGATATCGAGGTAAGAGCCGCAAAAAACAAGTATAAAGGTCTTGTAATAAAGGGTGCAGGCAGACATTTCAGCGTAGGCGCTGACGTTGACGCTCTCGCAGAACGCTCCGCAAACGAATCCTACAACGACGCCGAAGGGATACTTCCCGAGGGTCACATCAAGCAAAAACATTACTTCACATTTCTCAGAGAGCTCCCGTTCCCCGTCATCAGCGTGGTAACGGGTTTCTGTATAGGTTCGGGCAGCGAGATCGCTGTTAACAGCCACTACAGGATAATCGAGAAGAACGCAAGAGTAGGCCAGCCCGAATCCACATTCGGCATACTCCCCGCTCTCGGCGGAGTTGCAAGGACTATTGAGATATGCGGTATGCAGAACGCATACAAGCTCGTTATGTCGGGCGAGCTCATACCCGCAGAGGAAGCCTTCGAGCTCGGCTGGGCTGATATCTTCGCAGACAAAAAGCAGGGCTTTCCCGAGGCTATGGCAGTTATAGACTACATCTCAGGCTGCGGCAGGGACTTCTCCCCTGCTGACTATAAGGAGTTCATGCGCTCCTACTTAAAAAGCAAGGAGGCGTGAATATGAAAATAGGAATAGTAGGCTACGGCAAAATGGGAAAGGACATCTTTTCCCTCTTCTTTGACAAGCTCCCCGACGCGCAGTTCGTGGTCATAGACCTCTTCGGCGCTGAGGAGAACACGGAAGCCGTTCTGAAAACTCTCGGCAAGAGCCTCAAGAGAAAGAAGCTCACTGAGGAGCAGTACGAGTTCAAGAAGGACTCCTTCCTCTTCACTGACGACACCTCCGCACTCAGCGGCTGCGACGTCGTTATAGAAGCTGTTTTCGAGAATATGGCTGCAAAGAAGGAACTCTTCGCAAAGGCTGCACAGGCAGTTTCCGATGACTGTCTGCTCCTTACGAATACCTCTTCGCTGGACATCGCGTCCGTATTCAGCGATATTCCTCACAAGGAGCGCTGCTTCGGACTTCACTTCTTCTATCCCGTAAAGCTCACAGGCTTCGTGGAGCTGAATATACTCCCCGAAACTTCACAGAGCAACGCGGAAAAGGCTGCACAGCTCGTAACGGCGGCAGGCAAGAAGCCTGTTGTCTTCAAGGGCGAATACCACATCTACCTCAATCAGATACTCGCCTGCATGGTCTCACACGCCATTTATCTCCGTGAGAGCTTCGGCGCTTCGGTCGCTGAGACAGGCAAGGCTGTCGAGGAGCTCTTCGCCGTTGCAGGACCATTTGATGTCCTCGACAGCGTAGGTCTCGGACTTATGGCAGGAAGCCCCGATAACTTCCGCATAGAGCGCAATAAGGGACTTCTCGGCTACGGCTGTGAGAAGATGAACGGCTGGCTGAATGAGGGCTGCTCAAAGGAAACTCTCACATTCCTCGACTTTATGTCGGAGCGCGAGAGCGCAACAGGCGCTGACTGCAGCAAGGCTCCGCTTTATATGGCAGCACTGATACTCAACGAAACAGTCAATGCCGCAGACGAATACAGCGGCGACAGAGCCGTTTTCCTTGAAGCTGTACAGGACACTCTCGGACTTGCCGAGCCCCTTGCAGCTTACATTGAGAAATTCGGCATAAAGGATATTTTCGCAGCACTTGACGAGCTGCACAGCAAAACGGGCTTCGGCTCATACATTCATAAGGACAAGTCGGAATGGGACAGGATCTTTGCCTGATCCCTGTGTAAAATTTTGAGATATGAGGTTATTAGTATGAAAAAAGTAGTTATCACAGGTATCGGAGCCGTTACATCTGTAGGATTCAACGCTCACGATTACTGGGAAGGTCTCATCGCCGGAAAATGCGGAATGAGGACCATCACACGTATCCCCCTTGACGGACACGACACCACTGTTGCTGCCGAAGTTGATGACGGCTTCGAGGCAGAGGCAGGAAAATACTGGAAAAAGCGTCAGCTGAACGCTACCACCACCACCACAAGAATGGGACTTGCCTCCGCAGGTGAGGCTATCGCAGACTGCGGTATCGACATTACGACCTACGACGGAAAGAGAGTCGGCGTCATCTACGGCGTTATCGACAATTCCTACGAGGACTATGAGCTCGATAAGCCCCTTAACATAACACTCAAGAAAATGCCCAACGAGCTGCCTGCACTGGTATCTATCAAGTACGGCTTCACAGGTCCTGCTTTCAATGTCAGCACAGCCTGCGCTTCATCGGCATACGCTATCACACTGGGCAAGCAGTTCATCGAATCTGGTCTCTGCGATATGGTAGTCGCAGGCGGCATCTCCAATACAGTCACACATCTCGTTATAAGCGGCTTCAATCAGCTCCTTGCGATGTCCGTAAATCCCGACCCGAATACAGCTTCACGTCCTTTCACAAAGAACCGTGACGGCTTCATCATGGGCGAGGGCGGCGGTACTGTCGTTCTCGAGTCCGAGGAGTCCGCAAAGGCAAGAGGAGCCAAGATATACTGTGAGCTCGCAGGCGCTGCAATGTGCGGCGAGGCATTCAACCTTACAGCTCCCAAGACAGACGGCGTAGGCATGGCAGAGTCCATGAGACTTGCTCTCGACAACGCAGGCCTTTCACCTGATTCCGTTGACTACATAAACGCTCACGGCACATCAACAGGTCTCAACGACCTCTATGAAACAAAGGCTATCAAGGACGTATTCGGCGCAAGAGCATACGATATCCCCGTATCATCGGTAAAAGCTTCTATCGGTCACACCCTCGGCGCAGGCGGAGCTCTTGAGGCTATCGCTTGTATCAAGGCTATCGAAACAGGCATAGTACCTCCTACTATCCACTATGACGAGGCAGACCCCGAGCTCGACCTCAACTACGTCCCGAACAAGCCTCAGGAGCACAAGGTAGACGTTGCTATCTCAAACTCATTCGGCTTCGGCGGACACAATGCAACTCTCGTTCTCAGGAGATACGAGGGCTGAGACAGTAAAGCAAGACAGAAAGGATAAATGATATGCCGATAGCACAGATGAAGACCAATTTCAAATTCAGCTCACCTGCCCTCCGCACCGGCTTCCTCGACGAGGCTGCAAGCGAGCTCTCAGAGATACTCAGAAAGCCCCTGCCTGCAATAATGGTAATGCTGGACGAGTGTCCCATGTACATGAACAGCTCCGAGGACACTGTGTTCTTTGCGGAGTTCAGATACATACTCCCGCAGGAATACGCTGACAACAAGGCAGCTTTCCTCAAGGAACTCGCAGACAGAATGCTGAGCCTCATACAGAAGCACACTCACGTCGACCCCTACCGCATATATATGCAGTTCACGGAGATGACGCGCGAGGGCGCATGGAAGTACACAGGCTGACGAAAGAAAGGAAACGATAAATATGAAATGGGCAATAAGAGACCTGCTTAATCCTGTAGCAACACGTTCGCTCCTCTACGGAGCCGACCCCTTCGACCTTGAGGCTATCCTCAAGAAGATAGACAACATAAAAGTAAAGAGCGGCAAGCAGATACAGAACGTATGGCTCGAGGAATGGCACGCCAAGATAGACCGCTATTCCGAGCTCTGCGAAAAGGCTGAAAAGGCCGGCAACAAGATATCCGCAAGAGAGTACGCAAGAATGGTGACACAGTGCCACTATGCCTGCTTTATGGTAAACATCGAGGACGTTGAGCACAAGACCGAGATATACAAGGGTCTCGAGGAAAGCTACAAGCACTACATAAAGCTCTGCAAAAACAAGGTAGAGTACGTTGAAATAGACACAAAGGCAGGAAAGATACCTGCTTATATCCACTATCCCGATTCGGGAAGAAAGACAGACTACCCCGTAGTAGTTACCTACTCAGGTATCGGAAGCTGCAAGGAGGAGCTTGAAATGCTGGCTGCTCCCCTCAACGAAAGAGGTATCGCAGTTATCACACCCGATATGCCCGGCGCAGGAGCTGCTATAATCCACAACAATATCAAGTGCGGCGGCAAGCAGATAGAAGCTGCATTTGACGGTATCACAAAGTTCATCAAGAACCACAAGAAGCTCAACGAAAAGAACATGGCAAACTTCGGTCTCTGCATGGGCGGCGGCTACGCTTTCCGCGCTACAGTAAAAAACCCGAAGGCAAAGGCCTGCGTAAGCCTCTTCCCGCTCCTCATGAACTTTGCCGACCAGAACAGCATCCCTGTATGGATGAAGCGCGGCAAGTGGAGCTCATACCAGTACAGCGACGATTACCTTGAGGGTATGAGAGCTCTTGAAGAGGGCACACACAAGGCAGACTTCCTCATGGTATACAGCAGCGACGACAACTGGATGACTCCCGAAGCTTCACAGAAGCTCCTCGACAAGGCAAAGGGCTACAAGGAGTGCATTCACATCGAGGACAAGCCTGCATATGTATCGGAGGAAACTATAATGCACGCAATGCCCGTTGGTGAACAGTACCACTGGGTAAAGCATATTGCAGCAGACTTCCTTGCTGCAAGACTTAATGGGGGAAAATAAAATGTCAGAGAAATTTTTCGATTACTACGGCAAATACGCTCAGGAAACACCTGACAAGGTGCTCCTGAGGATCGACGAGAACGAGCTCACATACGCTCAGTTCATGGAAAAGACCGCCATTCTCGGCTCTGCAATGAAGAAGCAGGGCATAGCTGCAAACGACAAGGTAGGCATATGTATGCCTAACAGCATTGAGTGGTACCTTGTTTACTGGTCGGCAGTAAGAATAGGCGCACAGCCTGTTCCGATGGATCCGCAGAGCGGATCCTTCGAGCTTTCAAAGCTCATTCCCGCTACAACATCAAAGATAATGTTCGTAACGGAAAAGTACAGGAACAACAACATAATCGCTGCTGTAAGCGAGCTCGTACCTTCACAGATAGCTCTCGGCAAGGTAATATGCTTCGCTGACGACAGCGTTATCCCGCAGGACAGCTGCTACATCTCCGCCGAGAAGTTCATGGCTGAGTACGGCAGCAAGGAGTGCGAGATATACGAGCCTTCTTATCTCCACACAATGTCCCTCGCCTGCACATCGGGCAGCACGGGCACTCCCAAGATACTCTCCGTTCCTTCGGGCGGATTCCTCTCCACACAGAAGGACATGGGCGACTACCTCGGATTCAGGGCTGACGACGTAATGATGCTCGGCATGACTCTCTATCATCAGGGCGGCTTCGGAATGGGTCAGCAGATGGTGCTCAAGGGCGGTACGGTAATGTATCAGCCGCAGTTCAACCCTGTCACCTTCCTCGAGACTGTTCAGAAGTACAGGATAAACGTTATCCAGCTCACTTCCACACTTGCAAAGGTGCTTCTCTCAACTCCCGATTTTGACAAGTACGACCTTTCAAGCGTCCGCATCTGCTACTTTGCAGGAGAAGTTCTCCCCAAGGAGATAGCAGACATCTTCGTTGAGAAGCTCCATATCCGCGTTATCAACGTTATCGGCTCTTCCGAGACCTGTACTATGGTAGTATGGGACTCTGACCGCGACGCAGGCACAGACCCCAGCGATTTCCGCAAGCTCAGCTTCACAGACGTCCGCGTTATCGACGAGAAGCACAATGATGTTCCCGAGGGCGAGGTTGGCGAGCTCTGCGTATACACAGACGGCGTTATCACAGACTATTTCGGCAACCCCGAACTCTCAGCCGAGAAGATACTCACAGACGAGCAGGGACGCCGCTGGTTCTGCACAGGCGACCTTGTAAACAAGCTCCCTGACGGTATCGTTCGTTTCGCAGGCAGAAGCAAGCGTATCATCAAGCGCGGCGGAAACCTCGTTCACGCTGAGGAAGTCGAGGCATGCCTCCTCACTCACCCGAAGATAGCTGCTGCGGCAGTTACCGACGAACCGCACCCCGTTATCGGTCAGCAGATAGTTGCTTACATACAGCCAAAGGGCGACGAAAAGGTAACACGCGGCGAGCTGGCACGTTACTTTGACGGCAAGCTCTCGGCATACAAGGTACCCGACAAGGTAGTTCTCGTTGAGGAGATACCAAAGGATATCGGCAAGATACAGTTCAAATACCTGAGAAAGAAGGAGTATAAATAATGAATAACCTTAATTTTGATGAATTCAAGCAGGCAATTTCCGACTATGTGGGAGTTGACGCTTCAGAGATAACAAGAGAGACAGACGTTTACGACGATCTTTTCCTCGATTCACTTGGACTTTTCGGCCTCGGCTCAGAGATAACAGAGACATTCAGGCTCAACATTCCCCTTTCGCTGGTAGCTTCCATCAGCAAGGTAGGCGAGATATTCGACCTCCTCAACGAAAAGGGCACACCTTTAGAGGACTGATATGGTACTTTTCTTTCTTCCCCACGCAGGAGGCTCTGCAAAGAGCTACAGCTCCTTCAAGCGCTTCCTGCCTAAGGAACTCAGCGTAGTTCCTATGGAGCTCTCAGGGCGCTTTACGCGCTCTTCAGAGCCCCTCCTCGATAATGTACATGACTGCGTTGCCGACCTCATAGAAAAGCACTCAGAGCTTCTCAGAGGAGAATATGCGCTTTTCGGGCACAGCATGGGAACAGTCCTCGTTACCGAGCTTGTAAAGCAGGCAAGGGAAAAGGGACTTGCCCTCCCCTGTCACGTATTCCTTTCGGGCAAGAATCCCCCCGACGAGGACGTACACTGCTTCGAGAACGTGGAAACAGCCTCCGATGAGGAAATAGTTTCCTACTTCACGAAGAATTCGCTTTCCACGGCAGCTCCCGTACCCGATGAGGAGCTCATGCGTACTCTCAACCGCATACTCTGCACCGATGTGCGTATGGCAGAGCGCTACAAAGCCACACCCGAAGACGTAAAGTTCGGCTGCGATATCACAGTGATATACGGCAAGGACGACCCCCTCATGCAGAGCGTGGATATGAGCAGCTGGAGCCGCTTCACCGACGGCAGCTGCAAGGTATATCCCTTTGACGGCGGCCACTTCTACTATCAGCAGCACAAGGAAGAGGTCTGCGGCATTATCAAAGAAAAACTGCATATATGATAAGAAGTTCCGTTAATTTCTTATGCAGCATAACACAAAAAAGCTCTTCATTCAGCGATGAAGAGCTTTTTATTTTACTGCATGAACGCCATTTTAACTGATATCAGCTGTCATGAAGCCCGTTTCATTTCATGAAATACTGCTTCTTTTTTGAATGAATTCTCAATAGGGCCTTCCATCACAAAGCCTTTTATTACACTTGCTGTATCAGATCTTACTGCATCATATGGATAATAGGTCTCACGGTTTGAGTTCTTTTTTGCCTCCCATACGTAACAATAGTATTCGCCGGTCTTATCGGCGTAATATTTAGCATTAATAGCACCATAGATCGGACCGTTCACATTGCACCACTGATATCTTACCTCATAATCAGGATCATTTTTGTAACGACCGCCGCTTACTTCGACTTCAAGGACCGCACTTCCCGAATCAGGCAATAAAACCAGTGTTTTTTTCTGTTTTGCGCTTAATGCTTCATAACACTCAAAATACTTATGTTCAAAACCCGGCCTGAAATTTGGTTCAATAAGGATCCTTTCGGGGATCTCCTTGGGAAGCCTATCTATATCGACTGACGGATTTCTTCCCGGTATTTCTTTTGCAGCACTTACAGGAAGAGCAGCAGAACCGCAAAGCACAATAGCACTTGATAATGTACAGATGATCTTCTTTGAATTGTTTTTCATAATTACAACCTCCATTTTAATAATTTTATTAAGTTCCTAACGTTTATAACCAAGTTCTGCGCGCTGAACTGTGTTACCTCTTTGGTATGGTCTTATTGTATCACATTCAGACTGCTCTGTGAAGATGACAACTATCACTATCACAGTGACATATATCCTCTTCTGAATGACATATGTCATCTATCACAACGACCTATGAAGATGTTCCGTCCCACGTAAACCAAACACAAAGGAAGCAGCTCCGACAAAACTCAGCAAGCGTTTTTGTGCAAAACACAGAATCTCAAAATTATTTTTTTCTTATTAAACGGTTTTCCGTTTAATGAGCCCCTATTTCAGCCCCTTTATAGAAGCATAAAAAAAGGGGACGCACACTGTGCGCCCCTACAGGTCAATCGCTTACTACAGCTTTCTTCACATTTGTGCTTATAGCTGCGCTGTTGTATTTGACTTTGCGTACAAGCAGCGTAAGAAGTATCAGAGCTACTGCAAAGCCAAGCTGTATGAGATAGCACTGAACTACCTCATTGAAGCTGAAAGGTGTAATATCCGCGATCATATTGTTAGCCCTCACGTACCAGTATGCAGGCAGGAATCTTGCTGCTGAAAGGACTCCGTCGCTGAGTACCTCCATCGGGATAAATATTCCGCAGAGGAAGCTCATACCGATACTGAGCACCTGTGTGATAATATTCAGCACGTTTTCCTTTGGCTCGAAGCTTGATACGAATACTGCCATAGCCGTTACCACTACTGAGAATATGAAGCTGTTGATGACCGCATACCATGCTCTTCCCATGTACATTTCCCCGTTGAGCACAGCTCCTATAATCACTAGCATGAACCATACTGCTATCACGAACAAGCCGCTGCCGATAATAAGCTGGAATGTGTACTTTGAGCTGTCCATGCAGGAGCAGTTGGTGCGGTAGCGGATATCCTTCTTATTCATAGTCACAAGCACCTGGCATATAACGGTGAATATAGCCGCAATGAGTATGTATGGCATATACTGGAAGTAGCCTGCGAAGTCCACGCTGTAGTGTGAATTTCCGCCCTTGTCCACTCTCAGCATATCAACGTCTGTATGCTGGGACAGAGTCTCCTCTGTGCAGCTTATCGCCTCGTCAATGGGCTTGCCCATAGTGAGGTAAGCCGTTACCGAGGTGATGTACTCATCAAGGAACTGCCCCATATACACTACGGAGTAGCTCTCGTCGAGGTGGTAGCTTCCGAAGAGGTCGGCTGTTTCCCCCGCCGCCAGCTTCTCAGCATAGCCTTTATTGATGATAAGAGCATAGTTCACACGCTTGTAGTAGAGACTGTCGATTATGACGTCCCTGTTATTTTCTATTTCAGCTATATCATTGATTTTTCCGATAAAATCGGTAAGTGCGCGGCTCTCGGGAGTATCGTCCTCGTCGAACACGCATATATCCAGCTTCGTCACCTCAAACTTATTATCCTTGGTGGAAGCATTTGTAACAAGGATAGAGATCACCACAAAGACTACTATATATATCATGGCAGAGGGCAGCCTTTTTCTGATTATCCTGAGCATTGCCTTAAATACTTGCATATTTTTTCCTCCTTGAAGAAATAATGCCAAGGGTTATGAATATCACTATTGTGACCGCCATGGTTATTAGCTTTGTGAAGTAGCGGTCATAGTCCTCGTATATGTTGAGGCAGTAGAAGCAGTCCGATATTACCGCAACGGGGTTGATATTGTTGAACCACGGAGCCTTTTCAGCTACCACAGCCTTCATATTGCCCACCATAAGGCCGCTGAAGAAGCACAGCAGCATTGTTGTGGTCATAAGTATCGCCGTCTTTACCTTTTCGTTCACCCTTGCGATAGAGCCTATGAAGAAACCGAAGGAAACTCCCAGGATACTGCCGAATATTGCTGTAGGATATACCAGCCAAAGTCTGTCGCCGAAGTCCACTTTCAGTACGAACGCAAGGAATGTTACGCATATTATCATGCAGACCGTCTGCAATAAGAAGCTGCTTGCAAGACTTGCAAGAACGCTTACAGACTTAGGCACCGGCGAACAGCAGCTCCTTGCACCGAGAGCCGAAAGGTCAGCCTGTCTGTGTGAGGTAATTGTCATGCCTGTAATACAGCCGAACATCGCCACCATAGCGATAAGGTTGTAGAAATACTGAACATAAACGTCGGGATTTCCCTGTGTGACCGGTATCTCCCTGCATGAAGAAACTGTCTCCGCTGTCAGTGATTCAATTACCTGCTGAGCCTTTTCGGGAGCTGTTTCAAAAGCGTCCATAGCTATCTTCTCGCGGACGGAGTACTGCTCCACAAAGGATTTGAGCATTGTCTCGCGGAGCCCCTTTTCCTTGACTGTCAGTCTGAGCTTCTCTCCCGAGAAGATGATACCCTCTATTTCTCCGTCATCAAGGAGCTTCTCAGCCTTTTCCCTATCTGTAAAGCTGGCTGTAATAAAGGGCTGCTCAGCGCTCCCGATATTTTCGATCACCTGTCGGAAAGCCTTGTTTTCGCTCTCCTCCACTACAGCGATCGGAATGGAATTGAATTTCTCGGTCTTTTCGTAAATGCTTCCGAAGCCCACCTTGAAAACAGTACCGAGAAGTATGGGGAAAAGTATGAGCCATATAAGCATATCCTTGCTGCGGAGACCGCTTTTCAGCTCATATTTCAATATATGCATGAACATATTCAGTCCTCCTTGTCCCTTAGTGCCGTACCTGTGATTTCAAGGAACACATCGTTGAGCGTAGGAAGCTCCGTGTATACTCTTCCAAAGCCCAGCTCGTTCTTCTGCAATACCTCAAGCACTCTTGTGAGGTTGTGCTTGCCGCCCGAGCAGTATACGGAAAGCTTTCCGTTCTCGAACTTTGAATCGTATACATGAGGCAGTGAAGCTATCTCCCTGTATGCCTTGTCAGGAAGCTCCAGCAGCTCGATGATGATAGTCTCTGTATTCTTTATCATGCGCTTGAGCTCGTCCTTAGTGCCCTCAGCCACCTTTTTTCCTTTGTCCATGATAGAGATACGGGTGCATATCTGTTCTACCTCCTCCATATAGTGGGAGGTATATATGATGGTAGCGCCGTTTTTGTTGAGCTCCTGTATGCCCTCGAGTATGCGGTTGCGGCTCTGCGGATCGACTGCCACAGTAGGCTCGTCAAGGATTATGAGCTTAGGCTTGTGAGCTATGCCGCAGGCGATATTCAGTCTGCGGAGAAGTCCTCCCGACAGCTTTTTCGGATAGAACTTCACAAAGTCCTCAAGTCCGACGAATTTAACAGCGTCGTCAATGCATTTCTTACGCTTGTTTTTGTCCTTGATATAAAGTCCGCAGAAGTAGTCGATATTCTCATATACCGTAAGTTCGTCGAAAACCGCCACGTTCTGCATGATAATGCCTATGTCCTTTTTGATATCGTAGCTCACGGGAGTCATTTCCTTGCCGAATATCTCTATCCTGCCCTTGTCAAAGGAAAGCAGCGACAGCAGACAGTTTATGGTAGTGGTCTTTCCCGAGCCGTTAGGACCGAGAAGTCCGAATATCTCACCCTCCTTTATTTCAAGGCTGAAATGGTCGAGAGCGATAAGATCGCCGTAGCGTTTTACAAGGTCCTGTATCTTTACAACTGTGTTCTCCATATTTGTATCCTCCTTTGTGTTTCTCACTGTATATATTATAGCTCACGGAAAAAAGTTTTTGTAGTGTACTCTGTCAGTTTCTGACATGACAAATGTCATATCCCGCTCTGTCAAATGTCATATTCCTTATTTATCAGCTGCCGCCGTACCCTGCCGGAAGTCCGAGCAGCTGCCAAAAATAAGCAATAATAAAAGAAAAACAGCGAAGAGCTGAACTCTTCGCTGTTTTTGAAGGTGGTTATTTAAAGGAAGATTTCTGATGAATCGTGAACGTCGAAATTATGTCCACTTGTCTCTGCCGATCAGTTGTTATCGGGAAGAGACTTTATAAGACCAAGCAGATACTTCTGTATTGCCTGTGCGTCGTTTGAAGTAACGCCGTCATTGTGTCCTGTGCAGTCTGCGTTTGCAAGGCCCTGTGCGGTGATGTGGTGGCTGTCGCTGCCGTTTCTGCCGTACTTGTTGGGGTTTGCAAGGCTCTGCATGATGAGAACTGCGTCTGAAAGGTCTACATCGCCGTCACAGTTTACATCTCCGTACTTTGTGACCTGAGTATTTCCGCCCTGGTTTGTTGTAACTGTTGTAGTTACCTTAGTTGTAGTAGTTGCCTTTGTTGTAGTAACTACAGGAGCGCTGCCCTGTGCGTATACAGCCTTGATAGTAACGCCCTCGCTTACGGGAACAGTGATCTCATCAGATGTGGTATTTGCTACTGAAGCGCCTGTTACTTCCCAGTGATCGAATCTGTAGCCTTCCTTAGCCTCTGCCTTGACAGTTACAGGATAATCTGTGAAGTACTTGCCGCTCCATGTGCTCATAGAGTCGTCAAACTTGATCGTATTGAGCTTTAATGTACCCTTGCTGCCGTCGTTGCCGACTGTAACAGTTGCAAGGCTGCCTGTGAGACTCATGTAGTTCTTCATCTGGCTTGTAACGTTGCTGTATCTTGTGTTGTAGAAAGTCTCGAGGAGCTGATAATCCTGATCGAAGGTAGACTCATTGTGAGTGTGCTTCGATGACGGGAAACGCTTGTATGTATCGAGTATCTGCTGCTTGAAGCCCTTGTAGTAGTTGATAGCAGCTGTGGTCTTATTTGTATCGAAGTTGTAGTTAGCCATATCCATGAAGCTG
The DNA here is from genome assembly GCF_017549005.1 of Ruminococcus sp. Classification (GTDB taxonomy): domain Bacteria; phylum Bacillota; class Clostridia; order Oscillospirales; family Ruminococcaceae; genus Ruminococcus. Next base: position 17,260 of record NZ_JAFYYT010000017.1, on the reverse strand, counting down.
AGCTCGAACTGCTGTCTGAATGTCTCGTTCTTCATGAGAGCTGAGAATGCGCCGCTGAGTGAGCCGCCGCCCATTCCGAAGCCCATGCCGAAGCCGCCGCCTGATGCCTGGTTGAAGCTGTTGTAGGTAGGACCTGTCTCGCTTACCTTGTCTGCAAGGTTCGAGCTGTACTCTGTATCAAACAGTACCATTCTCCACTTGCCGTCTGCATATGGGTTTTCAGCGTCTACAGCGTTTGAACGCCATACACCTGTATTGTTGCTCGGCCAGTCGTGGTTACCAATATATATCTCAGCTGAGAAGTAGTCGATGAAGCTCTGGATATCCAGCTTCTGGCAAACCTGCTGATATGCAGCTTCGCTTGTCATATCGCCTCTTGAGATCTCGCTGAGGAGGCTGTTCCACTCGCTGAGGTCCTGATCGTTGCCCTCCTCGAGGCTGCCGTTCTTTATGAATGAAACGTCATTCTTCTTGATGCCGTAGTGTGACTTGAAGTAATCGGAATTGTACTTCTCCATGAGCTGGTAGATGCCCCAGAACTCGCCGTCGATGAAGAGTATGCACTCGCTTGTAGCCTGAGTAGCCATATCTCTGTCGGAAACAAGTGACTGAGCTACGGAATCACGGAAGAAGCCTGCCATGTTGTCGTTTCCGCCGTTTCTTACTGTGAAGCCGTCGAACTTGTCGATGACCTTATTGTTCTTTTCCTTTGTGGACTTGCCCTCGAAGAGGTCGTATTCAACGCTGCTCTTGCCGTAGTCCTGACGTGCAAAGATGTTGAAGCTCTTCTGAGGCCATGCACGTGAAGCAGCGCCCTTTGTTCTGATGCCGACGTCCTGAGAAACTACGCTCTTGCCGCCGTCGAATATCTCGATATTTGCGGGACGCTCCCATGCTGCGCCCTTCTGGTTGTAGTTAGCCTGTGACATGAATGCCATATCGCCCATGTCAAAGCCGCCGAAGCCGCCTGCGCCTCCCATATCGAAGCCGCCAAAGCCGCCAGCGCCGCCCTGCTGAGCACCGCCCTGAGCTGCACCGCCGTTTACGTCGCCCTGCTGACCGCCCATGTTCCAGCCGCCGTTCTGGCCGCCCATGTTCCAGCCGCCCTGCTGTGCGCCGCCCTGAGCTGCACCGCCGTTTACGTCACCCTGCTGAGCTCCGCCGAAGTTGAAGCCGCCGTTCTGACCGCCCATATTCCAACCGCCCTGCTGTGCGCCGCCGTTTACGTCGCCGCCTGCCTGCTGGCCGCCGAAGTTGAAGCCGCCGTTCTGGCCGCCCATGTTCCAGCCGCCCTGCTGAGCTCCGCCCTGCTGAACGTCCTCGTCTGCATTGACTGCAGGACCGCCTGCGCCGCCGAGCTGAACGTCGCCCATGTTGAAGTTGCCCATATTGAAGCCGCCCTGAGCTGCGTCGCCGTTCTGACCGCCCATGTTCCAGTTGCCCATGTTGAAGCCGCCTGCGCCGCCCTGAGCTGCGTCACCGTTCTGGCCGCCGAAATTGAAGTTGCCGAAGTCCATTCCGCCTCCGCCGCCGAAGTTCATGCCGCCGAAGTTCATGCCTCCGCCGCCTTCTTCGTAAACCTTACCTGTTACGTAGATACCTTTCTCGTAATCAAAGAGGTTTGAAGGATCGGTAACGAGAGAGATGACCTTCATGTTCTTGTACTTGTCAACGTTGGTAGAGCCGACGAAATATGTCTTTGTAGCAATGCTGCTTGACCTGCCCTGAGAGTCTACAGCGATAGCACGGACTACGCAGGCCTTGAGAACGCCCTCATCGGGAGCGAGGATATCCGTATAGGCTGTGATATCTGTTCTTGCGCTGTACTTGTTTGGCTGGCTCGTCATATCCTGAACTGTGATAGGGCCCGAGTATTTCTCGGAAGAGGTTGTAGGATCGCTGCCGTCCAGTGTATAATAAACTGTTGTGCCCTGTGGAGCTTCAAGTGTGAGGGAGAAGCTGTTGTTGTAGAATCCGCTCTCTGCGGAGAATCCGGGGAGCCTTACTGCGTTTGAACCCTCGGGAGCCTTGTTTGCAGCCTCGGGAGAACATTGAAGCACATAGAACTCGCCGCTGCCGTCGGGATACTGACCGTAGGAAGTATCCTTTGCCATATCTTCAAATGTTATCTGAGAAGCTACATTTCCGGAAGCGTCTGTAAGTGTGAGAGTCTCACCGCTTGTGGAAAGTCCGAAAGGAGCTATAGCTGTATTTGTTTCGCCTGCTGTGCCGTCACAGAAAACGAGCTTTCTGCCGCCTGCCGCAATAGTAGTGCCTGCCGGGAAAGTGAAACGGTAAGGAGTGTCAGCTTTGTCGCTGATGCCCCAGCCGCTGATATCAACTGAGCTGTTTGAGCTGTTGTAGAGCTCTATCCAGTCGTACATACCGCCGTCAGGTGCGGCTAATGTAGTATTCTTCGGGCAGACCTCGTTGATAGTAACAGAGCTTGCTGCATATGCCTGTGAAACAGGGAAAAGTCCTGCTGTTCCGAGGAGCATTGCAAGGCTTACTATGCCTGAGGCAGTTCTTCTTGCTGATTTTTTGAACATAACGTATCCCTCCATAGTGATTTTTCATGTTATCTCGATGTAGAGCTCACAGAGCCCTCACTCGTTTTTCATCTTGTGTACATGATATAAAATCTTTCTTAAAATAATCTTAAACTTGTCTTAAATCATCAAAAAGGTGAAGACCTACGCAGAATCGGAGTTTTTCGGCTGTATTACTTATGTACGGAAGCTGTATTTTTTAAGGTTCGCCGCAAAAAACGCAAAAAACGCACAGCATTTTTCCAAGTCCGCAACATTTGGGGCGGTATTTAGCGGAAAAGTTAGATTTTATTAAGATAAAAATGCGTAAAAACGCCTTGACAGCGTAAGATTTTTAATGTATTATGTAAATAAGATTTTCTTTTAAAACCATGAGAGATTTCAGCTCCCCGAACGTCTAATATATAGAGGGGAGCATCCTGTCAGAAAGGGGGCGCTCATGGACAACGGTTCGATACTCTACCGCCGTTACCTCGACGGCGACGACGAGGCTATGGTGGAGCTTATCCGCGTACATAAGGACGGACTTATACTCTACCTTAACGGCATTACAAGCAACCTCAGCCTTGCAGAGGAGCTCATGGAGGATACCTTCTTCAAGCTCGCTGCAAAGAGACCGAAATTTTCGGGTAAATGCTCTTTCAAAACATGGCTGTACACCATCGGGCGAAATATTGCTCTCGACTTTATGCGTAAAAATTCGCGCATTTCCGACACTCCCCTGGAGGATCACTATGATATCTCCGACGAGCGCAATATAGAACAGGATTACCTTCGTGAAGAACAAAAGATCTCGCTTCACAGGGCTATGGAGACTCTTTGCTCGGATTACAGACAAGTTCTGTATCTCACCTTCTTCGAGGAGCTGAGCAACGCCGAGACTGCCGCTGTCATGAAAAAAAGCAGACGGCAGATAGAAAATCTCCTGTACAGAGCCAAGCTCGCGCTGAGATCAAAGCTTGAAAAGGAGGGCTTTGAGTATGAAAAACTATAGAGATGTAGCAAACAGTGTTTTTCAGCGCCGAGAAGAATATCTGAAGGAAAAGGAAAGAAAGAAGTCATTATTCATCAAGCGTTCCGCTCTCGCTCTCAGCTGCTGCGTCATGATAGTCGTATGCTTCGGCATATGGCGCATGAACAAGCTCAGCCCCGAGCTGCCGCCGACGATCAGCGATCCGTCAATCGTTACGGAAACTATCACAACTACCACCTCAGGTACCGCGATCACAGCATCATCAGGCACAAAAACGACAACTTCCGCAAAAACATCAAAGAATACAACGTCAAAAACCACAGCTGTTACGACTTCTGCGGCTTCTTCTCAGACGACCGCCGGGACAACTGCCGATAACGGCAGTACCGACGCAACAACTGCTGAAAACCCGACAGTTACGGAAACTTCAACAGCACCGCGAACTACGGCGTCCTCAGATGTACAGACAACAAGGCGTACTACAACAACTTCAAGGACAACTACGGCACGTACTACCACCACAAGAACAACTTCTGTTCGGACAACTACCAGAAGGACTTCAACGGTATCACCTGTAACTCCGACCACTACCACGACGCGCAGGACAAATCTGCCGTATACAACGACCTACTTCCACACAACGACATCTGCAACATGGGTCTTAACAACTTCCACGTATACGACGCGGGTAATAACATCCACGACCTCCAGCCCGCCTGTTTTAACGACCACATCGTACAGGCCTCCTGTAGTATCCACGACGACATATGTAATTACAACTACGGCAGTACCTCCCGAAACAACAACTTACATTTCGCCTGTGCCGCAGAACTTCTACGTAAATGGCACATACTACACCCTGACGGGAGAAAAGGACTATGATACGGACTACTCCGACGAACCCTGCATCTACGAAGACAGCTACCCTGTCCCGTACAAGGCCTATGCCTACGGAGACCGTGATATCAGGCAATACTGCCTTATCTCCACAGAGGACGGAGCTCCGAGATATGTTGCCATAAACTATTCTTACCGCGCATATGCTCCGAGGAGGGAAACAGAGCTGACTGACGCATAGCTTTCAGGTTGTACGTACATGAAAAAAGCTTAATGATTTTCTATAACCGATCGTGCTGAAACGAAGCATTTTGTAATGTTGGAAATCCCCGTATTTGCCGCAATATTTGGGCAGTACGGGGATTTTTTGGTCAAGTTCTTCATTTTGTCCACCTAATATTTATTTTATCGGTTGTTATCAATTCACATATTATTTATAATAAAGATAAAGCAATAGCGGATTGCTTACAACGGTTCCGCAATTAGTGCGGGCAGGCGCAAGGGATATTGAAATTTGGAGTGATAAAATTGAATAATGTCAGCAATGACAGACTTCACCGCAGTTTTAGGGCGCTTGCCCGACTGCCTGCGGCAAAGTCTGTATTCAAGCAGATCAACTCTTAAGGGCAGAGGTGGAAACGTTCGGCTTCCGGAACTGTTACCCCTCCCATATACACAGATCCCATAAAAACGGTCGGTGTTTCCACAAGTCCTTTGGAGAGTTTTTTATTTCTGCTGTCAGGGCTTTGCCCGAACAGGCAGAGATCCGCTTCGCATGGGAGTTTACCGCGAAAAGCTCCCCTGTGTATAAATATGCTTACCCTGATGAAGCTTCACGCACGCTTCCGGCAGCGGAAGTGTAAAGGCTTCAATTACGGCGAGGCTCGGCATTTTATTGCACAAGGGCAGACGGCCCCTCTCCCGTCTGTCTTTGTCCCCGTCGGTTTTAATTTCAAGTTACAGAGACGATTTTATATAATATGCAGCTGCAAAGCTGCCGAATATGCGGCTTTCTTCCCGTTTGCCGCAGTTCCGGCCGCATCCTGACGTTAAGGGTGCGGATCATCCAAGTCAACAGACCCGCAGGCGGGGAGACTCTGCACATTACTCCCCTTACCTGCATTCGGGTTTGCTGTTCCGCAGTTCCTGATGGGATAGCTCGGGACGCGCGGAAAATACAGTATCACTCAGAGATCGTACCGGACATTTACAAAGACTATAGGCGGTCTTTGTGATATATTGCTGTTAATTCCTTTTCTGCTATCCTTCTTTTGTAAGAGGGCAAATCAGAACAGTCTTATCTCTTTGGGCAGGGGTAGGGCTGTTTGCTCTTTTATGAGAACTATCCCCACTATATCCCCAAGCGGTACACGAAGCCCGCCGCAGAACGCCAGCTGCCCCGTGGCTTCCTCGATAAATCGGACTTTCCCCGACACAGTGACTAAGCTTCCGCCGCTCTTGTGCTTGTCGGCAGCAAAATACGTCACCTCACAGTAAGGCTCTTCGGCGATATGTTCACCGAGGAGCCTTATTTTTTCGTTCAGCTCCGCTGCTTTTTCCTCGCAGAGCCCGGGTTTTTCGTCCGTAAGCCTTGCGGTCTCGTCAATAGCGTCCTCGTAGCCCGTAAGAGCCGCAAATGACGCGAACTGCGCCGCACGGCTGCTCTGCGGCAGATGAGGTCTGCTCTGCGAGACATGGTGGGACTCGTTTATGATATCGCTGTAATCGTCCGGCATGGTGAATTCCTCCTATCCTGCGGTATATTCACGCCCTGTGTCCCCCTATCTGCCTATTGCGTGAACGGGCAGTCGCTCCGTCGCAGAGGTTTGCTCCGCGTAGCACCGCGTTCTTGCCGTAGCGCTCCTTCATTTTCAGCATGGCGAGCTGCAGGCTCTTCTCGCGGAGAAGCTCCTCTTTTTCCGCGCTTCTGCGGCGTTCCTCCTCTTCAAAATCGGTGAAGAAGTCAAGCTGCTGCTCCTCCTCGCGGAGCGACTCCGCAGGAACTATCCTGTTGGCGCATATAGTCAGCCTGCGTACCAGCAGCTCCCTGTCCGCGATACGGTCAAAGAGCTCCATAGCAGCCTCAGTGATGAGCCTTGAGGACGACACCGGAGCTTTGAGATTTACCGTTCCGTGGGAATGTACGGGAACAGGTCTCCCGTAGCGGTCAAGGACTACCCTGCCCTTGTAATTCTGCAATATATCGTCTCTGCGGAGGTTCTCGACGTCATAGCCTATAGTGAGTGTGAGCTGATCCGTGACCATGCCCTTCCGCACAAGGTCAAGGGACATCATATCCGCCATTTCCCATGTTATCAGCCTTGCGGTCTCACAGGGAGTCGCCTCCTGAAGGACCTGTCCCGAGCTCATGCTGTTAGTCTCTGGGCGATAGCTTTTGATATCGGCGATAGTACAGGGCTCCCAGCCCCACGCATGGTCTATGAGGAGCTCCGCGTTCACGCCGAACATCTTGTACAGCGTCCTTTCTCCGAACTCCGATGTGGACATACGGGCGATATCGCCCATAGTGAACAAGCCGCAGCGCTCCAGCTTCTGCGCGTAGCCGCGCCCCACACGCCAGAAGTCCGTAAGCGGACGGTGAGACCACATAAGGCGGCGGTATGACATCTCGTCAAGCTCCGCGATACGCACTCCGTCCTTATCGGCAGGCATTTTCTTAGCGACGATATCCATAGCTATCTTGCACAGGTAAAGGTTGGTCCCGATGCCTGCGGTAGCCGTTATCCCAGTGTTTTTCAGCACGTCGCCTATCATTGTCATGGCAAGCTCCCGCGCAGTCATGCCGTAGGTCTTCAGATAGCCCGTAACGTCCATGAACACCTCGTCTATTGAGTACACATGGATATCCTCGGGAGCTATATATTTCAGGTATATCTGATATATCCGCGTACTGTATTCGATATATAGCGCCATTCGCGGAGCTGCCACTACATAGGACAGCTTCAGCGACGGGTCTGCTTCAAGCTCGCTGGCTATGCAGGACTCCCCTCTGAACTGTCTCCGCGGCGCTTTGTATCTCCGCTGAGCGTTCAGCTCCTCAGTTTTTGCAATGACCTCAAAAAGTCTCGGTCTCCCGGGGACACCGCAGGCTTTCAGCGGCGGAGATACAGCGAGACATATAGTCTTTTCGGTTCGGCTCCTGTCAGCAACAACAAGGTTGGCGTCGAGAGGGTCGAGCTTTCTTTCCACGCATTCCACGGAAGCGTAAAATGATTTAAGATCGATAGCGATATATATTTTTTCCATAGCTGCCTCCCATCGAACATCTGTTCTGTTTTTATTATACTACTGTCCCTGTACAATGTCAAGGGATACTAAAAAGAAAATATGTTTCTTTTTTGAGCTTTTATTCACAAAGCTTTATTCCACTTATACCGTACAAAACCACTATTAGTTCATGTATGTAACAATAAATCATGCCGTCGATTGGCTATTATTGCCAAAAAATCGAGCCCAAGTTCTCCCAATAAGTTGCATAAGATTAATTGACAGTATCACAAATAGATGATATAATTTTAGTATGGGACTAAAATAGATCAGAAAACCGAAAAAGGGGATCTTTCGCACAAAAATCAAATAATTGATACTATAAAAGCGCCCTTCCGCGCATACCAAAAACCAGATATTGTAAGTGTATAGTTCCTGAGAAAATTATTAGGGAGATGTGTAAAACATGAATCAGGATTCTATATCCTTCGATCTTGGCTGTAACTTCGATTACAAGCTGTTCGATTTCGTCGATCAGTATGACAAGAAGCACGCCATCACGAGCTTCTTCGGAAAGCTCAAGCACGACGGTCTTCCGGGAGGCCGTACAGCTTCCATCATTCCTGACTTTAATATGGATCAGCTCGCTGATTACGTAAAGGAATGTCAGAAGCGCGATATCACGTTCAATTACCTTATCAATCCTCTTTCGATGGATCAGAACGAGCTCGATCCTGATATGGGTAAGAAGATACGTGAGTTCATCCACACAATGTACGATATGGGTATCAAGGCTTTCACGCTCAATTCCCCTATCCTCATCAAGTACGTAAAGAGAGAATTCAAGGACGCTTTCGTTACTCTCGGTCTTTACGCTTACCCGACTACTATACAGCACATCGAATACTGGCGCAACTGGGGCGTTGACGAGATCACTCTCGACCACGGCTTCAACAGAAGATTCGACCTTCTCAGACAGCTCCTCACACAGTATAAGGACACAGACCTTCATCTCCGTGTCATCGCTAACAACCTGTGCCTGAGAGAATGTCCTTTCCGTCTTGCACACGGCTGCTTCGTTGGTCACTCAGACCCCGATAAGTTCTCTATGGACTACTCACTCGTAAACTGTGCATACAAGAAGGTAACACACCCTGCTGCTATACTTACAGCTGAATTCATCCGTCCTGAGGACGTTCACTATTACAGAGAGCTTGCAGAGGAGACAGGCAACAAGCACTTCTCCATCAAGCTTATTGACAGAACAAGAACCACAGATTTCCTCCACAATGTCGTAAAGGGCTATATGGAAGAGTCCTACGACGGAAATCTTCTCGATATCGTAAACTGGCCGCAGGCTAAGACTATCGCTACACGCCCCGACCAGAAGGATCCTAACTCCAACCCTGAGGCAGCAGCTGCTGCACAGGCACAGGTAGCACCTGCAGGCGCAGCTCCTGCTGCTCAAAACGCAGGCGGTCCTCCTCCGTGGGTAATGGAAGGCAGACCTCCAAGACCCGGCGAACCTGAGGAATGGGCAAAGGCACATGGTATCACTGCACCTCCCGCAGGTGTGCCTCCTATGGGCGCAGGTGGTCCTCCACCCTGGGCTACAGGCGCAGGTGGTCCTCCACCCTGGGCAACTGGTGCAGGCGGTCCTCCACCCTGGGCTACAGGCGCAGGCGGTCCTCCACCCTGGGCAACCGGTGCAGGTGGTCCTCCACCCTGGGCTACAGGCGCAGGCGGTCCTCCACCCTGGGCTGCTGGCAGCGCTGACGGTCAGCCTCCGATAGGTCCTCCTCCAGGAGCTCCTATTATGAGATGGGCTGAGAGACTCAAGCCCGAGTCAATGATGAAGTACGGAAGAACTATGCACCTTCCTAAGCTCTACGTTGATAACAAGAAGCTCGACGGCTTCCTTGAGCACTTCATCAACAACAATAACTGCTCCAAGTCACTCTGTGTAAACGATATCCTCGAAGAGGGTCAGACTGCTCCTAACGCTTGTGCACACTGCAGCACATGGGCTAAGAAGGTCATCTCCTACGACGAGGCAGAGGTTGCACAGTGGAAAGAGCTCTGTGCAAGTGTTCTCCAGAGCATCGAGGACGGTTCAATTTACTATTGCTGATTTTTGTACATACGGAAAAAAGCTGTACTGCTATTGCGGTACAGCTTTTTTGATTCATAATAAGTATCGCAGTTAACGCCCCGAACTGCCGCTCGTGATGAAAACGAACTCGAAACGGGTACCCTTTCCTACCTCTGAGTACACAAATATCTCGCCGTTATTGCCGCGGACTATCTTCTGCGCGATAGACATACCAAGTCCCGAACTGTACATTGAGCTGTCCTGCGATTTTTTGGAAAAACGGTCAAAAAGCTTCGGTATCTCCTCCTGTGGGATACCCTTGCCGTTGTCGGAGATCGCAAGAGTTGTCATTATCGGATTTTTCGTGAGCTCCGCAGTTATTTCCGTACATTCCGAGTGGTCTGCGGAGTTCTTGATGATATTCTCAATAGCCTCGCACAGCCACCCCTTGTCGCAGACAAGGCTTATATCCTCGGGGAGTTCTGCATTTATCCTGATATTCCGCTTCCTGAGGAGCGGCGATATACGCTTTACCGCAAGGGCGAAAACGTCAGAAATGCGGTGTACCTCCATTCGGTATTCCACCGTATTCGTATCGAGCTTTGCAAGCTTAATCGCCTCGATAACAAGGCTCTCCATGCCGTCAAGGTTCAGCTGTACCTCGTCCGAGAGCTTGTCGCGGCGCTCCGCAGGGAGGTCGTCAAGCTCGCTGAGCATATCCGTATTCAGGCGTACCACCGCAAGAGCCGTTTTTATCTGATGAGAAAGGTCTGTGAGGAAATTCCGCAGGAACTCCTGCTCCCTGCTGAGCTTGAAACTCGTATTCCTCATGCATTCCACCAGCTTTTCCGCGCTTTCGCACACTCTGTGAACAGTTCCCAGATCCTCGCCGTAAAGAGTGATAGCGGTCTGCGTGTCGTAAGCAGCCTTTATACAGTCATTCCGCAGCTTTTCAAGGTCGCGGAAAATAGCCATCACCTCGCGCACAGATATCACGAACCACAGTAACGAGACTCCTGCAAGAAGCCCGAACATCAGTGAAAACACTGTCTTTCTGACCATTCCGTAGCTGTGCATTGCGGCAGGAGGCAGTTCCCTCGAAATGCTGTATTTTTCCAGTATCGCCTCGCCCTCCGCGACCGAGCTTTCCTCGGGAGCTCCCGTGAATTTTCCGCCGCCCACAGCGGAGAGCTCCGCTTTTATCTGCTCCGAAACGATGATATCAGCGCATTTTTTTGCTGAAAAATACGAGATACCGCACGAAAGCGCAAGCATTATCAGAAAAATGAGCAGAAGCCGCCGCGGAGCACGGTTGCTTATGAATCTGTCCATTTATAGCCCATTCCTCTCTTGGTCACTATCCTGCCGCAGCCTGCCGACTTGCTCAGCTTTTCGCGCAGGCGGCTTATATTGACGGAAAGAGTATTGTCATTGACGAAAATCCCCTTTGAGTCCCACAGGTATTCGAGTATCTGGTCGCGTGTGAGGTACTGCTCGCGGTTCTGCATGAGATAACCGAGGAGCTTCTGCTCCACAGCCGTGAGCTCCATTTCGGGAACATCGGGTATACGCCTGAGATTGGCACGTATACGCGAAAAAAGCTCTCTCAGGCGGAATGGCTTGGTTATATAGTCGTCGCCGCCGCTGTCGAGACCTCGCACTATATCGGCTTCATCGTCGCAGGAGGTGAGGAAGATAACGGGAGTATTCACCTTTTTTCTCAGCCTTTTGCAAAGCTCGATACCGTTCCCGTCAGGGAGCATGACGTCAAGTATTATAAGGTCAGCGTGGGGAGCTGCGGCTTCTGCGGCAGCAGCCGTGCGGACTGCCTTAACGCTGTAGCCCTCGGATTCAAGAGCGATCTTTATGTTATTGTTGAGGGTCTCATCGTCCTCTGCAAGAAGTATAGTATTCATGTTTCACCTCGGCTTTTTTTCTTATTTTAACATACAGCAGAAAAAAATGCAACCGTCAGAAATTTTTTCGCTATTGTAACGTTACTGTAAGATTAGGGTGTTAAACTATAGTAAACTAAGGAACGGAGGTCTGTTTTATGGACAACAATATTATCATCAAAACCGAAAAACTCGTTAAGCAGTACGGCGAGGGCGAGAACATGATATACGCGCTCAACAACGTAGACCTTGAAGTGAAAAAAGGCGAATTTGTAGCTATAACAGGCGAAAGCGGCAGCGGAAAGACCACTCTCCTCAACTGCCTCGGCTCTCTCGACCGCCCCACAAGCGGTAAGATAACCGCCTGCGGCAGGGAGATAACAAACCTCGACGACAAGGGTCTCTCGGCTTACCGCCGCAAGAACATCGGCTTTATTTTCCAGTCCTACAACCTTATCCCCGTGCTCAATGTGGAGGAAAACATAGTCCTGCCCCTCAATCTCGACAACACCTCTCCCGATATGGATTTCCTGAACGAGCTCCTTGAGCTCACAGGCCTTGACAGGAAGCGTCAGAACTTCCCACATGAGCTCTCGGGCGGTCAGCAGCAGCGAGTCTCCTTTGCGCGCGCTCTTATCCACAAGCCGCAGATAATCCTCGCAGACGAGCCTACGGGAAATCTCGACAGCAAAAACAGCCGCGAGATAATCTCCATACTCCAAAACTCCATAAAGAAATACGATCAGACGCTTATACTCATCACTCACGACGGCAGCATCGCCACTCAGGCGGACCGCGTCTGCCGCATATCAGACGGTGTGCTTTCCGAATAAGGGGGTGCGGACATGAAACATCTTATCTCGCTTTCGTTCAAGTACATACGCCGACAAAGGCTCCGCACTTTCCTGACGTTCATGTGCATAATGCTTTCGGCATTCATACTGTCCACCGTGTGCGTTTACAGCAGCAGCCTTTTCACTACCCTTTATAATTACGCCGCTGACGAGGACGGTCTGTGGGAGCTTGAAATAAGCTCGTGGATAGACGACAGCAATGACCTTGAAATAGCAAAGCACCATGCCGTTGTGTCGGACTATTTCTCCTACAACTATAATGGAGTCCGCTTCTCCGAGCATCAGAAAGGCGACAATGCGTACCGCCAGCACTTTTTCGAGATATCGGACGGAACAAATACCTTTAATGCAAGATCGCTCAGCGTTATAGATAAGGACGGAAATAACGCCTTAACAGACAAGTATAACCGAAACTACAACAATAAAGTACTGCCGGGCGACGGCGTTATGGCACCGCCTTTCCTCAAGGATATGGGCTACAGGGTGGGAGATACGGTAACTCTTACTATCGCTCCAGTATCCGCCGTTTTTGACGAAGAAACAGAGGTAATGAAAGAGATACGCTCTGAGCTGAAAGAGCAGAACGGCACAGAGCTGACTCAGGAAGACAAGGGCTACGGGGAGCTTTCCAAGGAACTGCAGAAAAAAGCCCGCAAAGCCTCAATAGGATATAAACTCGGCAACAAGGGCATTAAATATCAGGACTATCCCTGGACGGACAAACAGTACGGCAAGCCTATGGAGGTAACATTCAAAATAGGCGCCTTTAATAATATGGAAGCAGGTTCGGAAAGCTTTAGCATTAAGAACGGAACGGAATCAAATATCAGCTTTAAGGAGCTTACAGAAAACAATCCCGAACTTTATACAGACTACGGCTCTAACCTGTATATACGCCTTATCGACAATTTTGACTACGACAAGGCGTTAGAAATGCTCTTTACCGATCTGGGACATGATTATTTGACTGAGTTCTACCAAATGCCCATTGAAACAAACTCGCTTCTCCTTGCGCTCGAACTGAAAAGCCCCTATGCAATATATCAGAATATGTTCACTATCATCATACCTGCGCTGCTGGTGCTCCTGATAGCGTGGTTCATTTCACGCTTTGTTATCGACAACACCTTTGAAATGGCTGTCAAGGAGAGAAGCACTCACTTTGCGGCTCTGCGTATCATCGGAGCCTCAAAAATGCAGGTAGCGGCTGTAGTATTCATAGAAGCGGTGTTCTACTGCCTAACGGCAGTCCCTCTCGGCATTATAACCGCATTTTTCCTTTGCAAGGGCTCGTTCACGGCTCTCAGAAAAAGCGGACTTGATATGTTCGAGTTCTCCGCAAAGCCCTTCTTCCTCTTCCTTGCCGCTTTCCTTGTGGTAATAGCCATATTCATCTCAGCCTATACCTCGGCTATGTGGGCGGCGAGAAAGCTCTCTCCTGCGGAGGCTCTCAACTTCGGCAAGCCCCGCAGTAAAAAACGCAGAAAGCGCTCCGCAAAGTCAAAGCTTTACCTCAGCGCAAAGAAGTTCTTACGCAGATACACAAAGAAGAATATCATGGTCGCAAAAGGTCGCTTTGTTATATCCACTGTCACTATGGGTCTCGGAGTTCTCATGTTCACCCTTACTTCGCTCATACTCATGCTGGTATACGGCGAATTCAAGGAATACATAAAGTACAACGATATGGTCGACTACCAGGTAGACGGATATGTGTGCGATTCGGAAGATCCTGCGGCAGCTGCGGACAAATACTTCAGCAATACCGGAATATTCTCAAAATACGTGATCGAGGGATCCGGAAATGATAAGCTCAACACTGTTGACGGATCGGACAGGATAGCGGCTGAAAAACTGCATATGGGCAAAAAGGAAAAATCAATAGGTATGATCCACATCCATGCTGTAGACGAAACAAAATACAAGGAACTGGAGCTCGATACCATTACGGGAATGAGCTATGATGAATTTACCGACAAAAAATGTATCCTGTACAACAGCAGTATCTATGGCAGCTACGATGAAATTGAATACGATAAAGATGAAGGCCACATAATCCCGAAACAGAAATACGAAAAGTCCTACACCGACCTGAAAAAAGGCTATGACATCACTACAATTTCAGGCGATGACAGCTTCCATGTCACAGGAAAGGTCGTAACCGCAGATGCTTCCAACTCGCTTATATTATCGCTTAAAAACGCCTATGAATATAATATCTATTATGATATAAAAGTTACCGTAAACGGCCCTCAGCACTACGCAGAAGCCCTCAAGTGCTTCAGCAAATTCGAGCAGAACGAAAGCTATAGTCTGGCTTACAATATGTTCGCCTACAGCACAGGTCTGAGCACGTTCATAAAAGCTATAGTCAAGATAGTTCTCATATTCCTCATATCAATATGGCTGGTGGGAATACTCTCCATGATAAACTCCGTAAACACCAGCGTTCTCAACAGAAGCCGCGAGCTTATGATGCTCAGAAGCGTGGGTATGACAAGGAAACAGCTCCGCAGGAGCGTACTTCTTGAAACTGTAATGTTCTCGTCAACTGCGGCTGTATCGGGAACTCTCATAGGCATTGTCATATTCCTTATAATTTTCGGCCTTGATGAACTTGCCAAACCGACAGCACTGACGGTCATTCTGCCTGTGGTCATCGCCTCTCTCGCTCTTAACATAGTAATATCACTTCTGTCGGCTCTTCCCGCAATAAAAAGTCTCGGCAGAGTTGAATCCATTGCACAGGCGTCAAACGAATAAAAATAAAAAGTGCAGCTCGGGAAAGAGCTGCACTTTTTGACTGCGAGCAAAGGAAAGCAATATAGTTAAGGGGGGATAAGTATATGATATGTTTAAGTTAAAACTCGTAGTTCAATAATAAATAATGAAGTAAGTCTGAAAATTCATAGTTTAAGAAGTTCGATTATGCTTAATTGGAATTCATTATTTAACAACAAACGTACAAATAATAACTATATTGCTGCCTTCATAGCTGCCCATCACAAGCAACTGACATAATATTATCATACCGGTAGTAAAATTTCAATACCTTTTGCGCGAACTGTACTTTTTCGAGCGCGAACTGCATCTATCATTAATACTTCGTTCACAAACGACGGCTTTTCAGGACTTTTTACTCAATATCCAGAGTATACATTACCTCGCGCACATCTCTGCCGCCGATATTGTCGTCCATGTACTCCTCTGTGAGCTTGAATCCGTGCTTTTCGTAAAAGCGCCTTGCACGTGTATTCTCCTCAAGCACCCATAACAGTATACTGCTGTAGCCCTGAGCTTTCAGCTCCGATATACAGCGCTCCATGAGATCAGAACCGACTCCCCTGCCGATATATTCGGGCAGAAGATATATCGTAACGATCTCGCCGTATCCCCTGAACTTCTCCCAGCGTGAAGCGCCGAAGCTTGCTGTGCCGACGATTTTTCCATCCTCAAAGGCGCCTATTTCAGCCCTGCCGTTCTCGGTAATATTTCCGCCCCATTTATCCTTCGGACGGCTTTCTATCCACTCCATAGGGATAATATCCCCGTACGCGAACTTCCAGCTTCTGTAATAAAGCTCTCTGACCGAGGGAAAATCATCGCTTTTCATTATATGCCTTATCTCCATGATATCACCTGTCAAAACCAATGTAAGCTATATTTTATCACATAATAATTTGCAAGTCAACACTTTGGACTTGATTTTTTAATTTTTTTATGATAATATGAAATAAAGCAACTGCGAAAGGGGCGGTGAAAATGGGAAAATCTTACAGATATAAATGTGAGGAATGCGGCTACGAGGAGGAGTTCTTTGTGGGCGGAAGCTACATGGCAAGGAACTACAACAGGCGCGTGGAGGAAGCTGAGGAAGAACTCAGAAGTGCCGCCCTGTACGGTAAATTCGGCGAAACTATCCAGCATATGATGAAATATGAGCGTGACAAGGTCTATATCAACTGCGACACTGACCTCTATCAGTGTATGGACTGCCGCAGCTTCTCTGTACAAATGGCAAAGGAGCTTTCTCTCAATAACAGTGACTTCACCCTCTCAGTTGAATTCCGACACGAATGTCCCTCTTGCAGGTCCAATCTACTGCGGAAAAGCCGGGGCTCGATAACCTTTTGTCCTAACTGCAAAAAGTTCACAGCCCAACTGGTAAGTATGGGCAAATTCGATTGAAAAAGGCAGCCTTTTAGGCTGCCTTATATTTTGCATAACAAAAGCGCCTGCTATTGCAGACGCTCTTTTGGCTCCCCCTGCCCGGCTCGAACGGGCGACAACTCGGTTAACAGCCGAGTGCTCTACCGACTGAGCTAAGGAGGAATATATAATGTCGGCACTGATTTAGTTTCCCGGGCCGTCACCAGCCAAGTATCGTCAACGTGAATGAGCTTAACTTCCGTGTTCGGAATGGGAACGGGTGTGACCTCATTGCCATAAGCACCGACTATATTAAGTGACCCGTACCAGAATCGAACTGGTGTTACCGGCGTGAGAGGCCGGTGTCTTAACCGCTTGACCAACGGGCCAAAAAATTGGTGCACCATCGGGGACTCGAACCCAGGACCCACTGATTAAGAGTCAGTTGCTCTACCAACTGAGCTAATGGTGCATTTCAAACTGCTTAACTATTATATCACATTTAAAAGGATTTGTCAAGCGATTTCTTCAATTTTTTTGAAAAGTTTTGAAATGAATAAAGCGTAATGCGAGGCGAAGAACAAGAAGCAAATAGGAAAAGCCCTCGACCGATTAGTACTCGCAAGCTGAACGTGTCACCACGCTTACACTTTGAGCCTATCAAACTCATAGTCTATGAGAGG
>NZ_JAFYYT010000016.1 GCF_017549005.1 Ruminococcus sp. | reverse complement strand
AGGTGATGTCAGGCAGGCTCGCTTTTTGCCGAGCAGTCAGCGGCAAGGTGTGGCTCTTGATCCGTGAAGGTGGCTCTCAAGGCGCGGCAACGTGGCTCTGAGAGTCCGTGCAGATGGCTCTGAGGTGACGGCGTATACAATAGGCTTGCGTGAGCAGCTGACAGCTCACGGCAGCTTTACCGACACAAAAAGAAAAGTACCTCTGCATAAGCAAAGGTACTTGTGTTGTCTGATATTCTCCCAGTAGGGATAAAATTATCTCTTTGAGCTAAGCAGTATCGTTTCACTTATTATTACTATTTTTCAGTAAACGCCGAAAACACGATAAAATCTGCAATATAGAGCAATAGCTATAGTTGCAAATTTCAAGTTTTATCGTAATTTAGTTCAACTTTGTTGAACAGAAGTTGAACCAGCGGATTTGGCTATCTCGTCGGTATAGAAACAGGTGCAGTCCCAAAACGGGACTGCACTAAACTTAGGACGCCATATCAAGGCGTTCTTTTTTGGGATGAATAAAACTCAGTAATTATACCGATGCGGTCACATTTTATTACCCGATTTTAGTTTACTCTAAGCCAAGTAGCATTTTCTGAATAGTCTGAGCATCTCCAACAGTCAGACCGTCGCCGTCCATATCTCCGTTGAGTCTGCCAAGTGCGGTAAGATAGTTATATTCCGTGCTGAATTCTCCGTACTTATTTGGATTTGCAAGAGCCTGCATTATAAGCACAGCGTCAGCCATATCAACTCCGCCGTCACAGTTAGCGTCGCCCTTAAGACATTCAGTTTTTTCCGAGACAACGGAGACTTTTTTCACGTTGCCAATCAACAGAATGGGAACGAGATTAAACATACCGCCGTCATATGTGATTTCAAGGCTCATGCCTACTGTTGGCGTAATATCACCTTTAATCTGCTCAATGGACAGTAAGTATCTTTCAGAACAGTTTGAAACAGACTGCAATAGCAGTGATTTTCCGTTTATATCAAGAACTGTTGCTTTTACCTTGTTTGTGTTTCCATTTGTATCATTTTCGCCGCCAGAAGTCTCATGATAAACAAGAGCAAAATCAGGATTGAGCTGAACGTAGTTAAGTGCGGCGAGACGAAGATCTGCGATACTCTCAGTATCCTTTGATATACACCTTATACTGCACTTGCAGTACTTCCTGACATCGGGATCCTCACCCTCAGGAGCGCTCTTGATCACCGTCATAGATGACTCAACATAAACATCGAAATACTCCTTTGGCAGTCCGAGAGATTTCCTGACCTTTTCCCTGTCCCATACGATATCGCTGTCTTTGAACAGCTTATCCCTATCGTTCATATCTGTTACATGAGATACAAGCTCGTGATCGGTGAGATTTATCATGTAATTTTCGGGATAAAGCAACACCGTCATAGAATCATTTGCAGCGCTTTTTCCTGTTCTCTGCGGATAAACATGATACTTTTCGGTATCGGTGAGACCTTTTTCTTTAAATACATTTCTGACCTCATCTTCGGTCATATTATATATCTCGTCAAAGGTATATCCTAAATCAGGCAGCTCATAATCTGTATTTTCAGCAATGAAAGCTTCCACATCGCCTGTAAGTACGTCAACGCTGATTTTTTCATTATAGCGGCAAAGCTGAACTTGGTCGGGAGCTCTGTCAACAGCCCCGCTTACAAAGAGATAATAGCCTTCATCAATTTCGTATATGTACGCAAGCATATCGAAAGGAGTTCCGCACTTTCTGCCGCTGTAGGCTTCAAAGTCAGCCCACGTAAGCTCGCCGTCTTTTTTTGACAGAGCAACTACATCGTCCAGTGTCATCTGTTTGGGGCGCTTTTGATCTGCCAATACACTCTTTTTAATATACAGCTTGATTTCTTTTGGCTCGGAAGATAAATAATCAAATGTTGTTTCCGGTATTTTTTCAGCGTCAACTGTATATTGCGTATTAAAAAACATCATGCTATAGTTCAGGGTATAGCTGTAATTTGTTTCGGCTTGTTCAATTACATGAGGATTGCTTTGACCAATATTCCATTCATCTATCTGTATCGTTCCTCCGAACTGCCCTTCTTTGGGGAAGTCCAAAGGAGTTTTAAAAAAGGAAACAGAGGTAATGTCATTTTCATCATTATACAGCTCACCTGTTTCTTCGTCGATAACCGACACGGTGATAGTTCCGTATTCAGGTTTTATTTCAATAGGTTGTTTCTCCATATATATCGTTAAATTCTTAGTATCTTCACCCTCGTCAAACTTAAATGACCTATAATCGTATATTCTGTAGTAATAACCATCATATCTCATGAAGTCATTATCATAGGTGATAAAGAATTTATTGTTTTTTGGTACATTTTTTATTGTGTATGGATTATTTCCTGAAGCGTCCCATCTATCATCGAGCATTGTCAAATTATCATCGGCCATCATCAAACCAAACTTGCTGTGCTCTTTGAAAAGTTCATTGGTCTCTTTGTCAATAACAGTCACCGTTACTGTTCCGTATTCTGATGTATCAGGCTCAGGCACCTGAGTATCGACTTTCTGATTCTCCCATATGTATTTTTTCATATAGATCTTTACTTCTTTGGGTTCCGGGCTTGAATAAATAAAATCATTATCTGATTTTTCTTCGTCTATCACATAAGTAAATCCGTCATGTTCTATTCCAATATGACTTATATGATACATATAATTTCCTGCAACAACATTTTCAAATGTATGCGGATTGCTTTGTGCTGTATTCCAGCTTCCCGTAATAAAAGTTCCACCAAAAAAAACGCTCATGTCAGAAGTTGAAGTTTTTGAACTTTCTTCTTTCGGAGCATAGTTCGTTATGTATGAACGGTACATTTCAAAATTTGATTTTCCACCTGCTCTGTCTTCTGTAAACAATTCGTTGGTTTCTTCGTCAATGACAGTCACCGTTATAGTTCCATACTCAACTTTATTTTTAATTGGGCGCTTCTGCATATATACCGTTACATTTTGAGTATCATTACCTTCTTCAAATTGAAAGAACACGTTGGGCTTACAATCGCTTATTTCATAATAATATCCGTCATATACCATGCCGTCAGGGTCGTATGTAATAAAGTATGAACCGTGTAGAGGTACGTTTTTTACGGTATAGGGATTGCTTACCGAGGCGTCCCATTTGTCATCTACCATTGTCATACCGAATTTACCGGGTTCTTTGAACAGTTCATTGGTTTCTTCGTCAATAACTGTCACAACGACCTCACCGTATTCATAAATATTAAATGCATGAGTACAGGGACTGACCATAAATGATGCAGTCATTACGGCTGACATAATTAATGACAGTATTCGCTTTTTCATAAAAAACACTCCTTTATTTATTGATACCCGATTCCCTTTCTGTATTTATCTCATTTCTTTTTCGCACCTTAATCACGTACACTTTATCACCTGTCTTAATAATACTAAATATTTACCGAAAAATCAAGAATTTTACATTAAAATTATAATTTGTTATAGACATTAATATGTTTTAACGATAAAGCCTGTTATGGAACTCCTCATAGGTGTTGCAGTTTTGGCAACACCTTGATTCAGAATAGCTCATATTCGATGCAGACGCCCTAAATCAGGGCGTCATTATTTAATATCTCTCACTTACCCAAAGCGAAGCGCGGTTCTGTATCATATCAATTGCAGAGTCAACGCTCTGACCGCCGCCGAGACAGGTAAGCACCTCATCGTTCACTATCCACCAAAGCTCTCTGTCAATTCTTGTATCCCAGCGGTCAATGGAATTGACATAGTTCTCGATGAACTCGCAGTCCTTCTCGTCAAGTTTAAGCTTATCTATCGTTATCTCGTGGCCTTGAGCATACTCGGGCTCTTCTGAATCATACATACCGCTGATAATATTTTCAGCTATCTTTTTTCGGGCGGCATTATTTATGCAGAAGCCGAGATCAGTCGAGTAGTATATCTTTTTCTCGCCTTTGTCGTCAAGATACTCATTACCAATAACTCCGTTTTCGGTCTGGAATTCCTCAGTATAGAACTGACGTATAAACTTCCATGCCGCCTCCTGTTTCTCATCGGAAGAGGCTGCGCTTATTGACCAGCCGGGATAGTCTGTGGAAAGATATGCACCGCTGCCGTCAGAGGTCGGGTAGCCCACAAGAGTATAATCGCCGTCGCGCAGACGGTACTGCTTCTGCTCGTAGGTCTGATAGTTTGTCTCATTGTAGATAGCATCGCTTACACTTTTTATCCAATATTTACCTGTTAACCTTGGAGCAGTATAGTCATAATCAGCCTTCTGACCGTTGTTGCTCGGGAACTGTTTGCAGAACTCCAGCATCTTTCTGAAATCCTCCGAATCAAAGCTCACCTTTATGTTTTTCTCGTCAACAAATGAGGGAAGATTCTCACGGAGAAGATTATAGAATATGTACTCGGCACAGTTTGAGCCCTCTATGGTTGAACCCTCAGGCATAGAGTTCCAATGGTCAATGAATTCGCCGATAGTCCAGTTTTGCTTGGTGCCGCCGTATTCGCTTTTGCTGATAATGGTGTGTACATCATAGTACTGAGGAATACTGTACAGTTTGCCGTCCAATTCGTTAAGTTCAAGGATATGCTTATCGAGAGCAGAGGTATTCACTTCGGGATCGTTCTCCATGAATTTATAGAGATCGGCGAAAGCGCCCTTCTGCTTCAGGAGCTCATATTTTGCACTGTCACCGAAGGTACCGCCGCCGATTATGTCAGGACCGCCGTCTTTCATTATCATCTGTATGGTATTAAAATCAATATTTGATATTTCTTCATCTGTATAACCGTGAATGATGCCGTCCTCATCATAACGGCTTGACATATATTCTGTTTCGATACGGCAGCCGTTGTCGGCGTTGTTGAAATCGTCTATCGCCTTGATCAGTCCCTCATCCTCGGGCTCGCTCAATAGTCCCAGTGTTATGACGATATCCTCTTTGTTGACAGCATTTTCCTGTGCAGCTGTGCCTGTACCGTCAGAATGCACTTTTTCAGCAGATGATGAGCTGCTACCTGTCTTGTTCGAACAGCCTGTGAATATAGTACAGGCTGTCAAAGCCAAAGTCATTAATTTCTTTTTCATTTTACTATTTTCTCTCTTTCTGCCTCATAGTTGACAAATCTAAATTCATCAATAACAGTTTTCAGATCAGTATCATAAACATTCAAAACAAGATGTGCGGGATCGGGGTAACTAAATATTTCATTGGTTATAATGAAACCTGTCCTTTCATTATATCCTACCACAGCTGCTGTTACCGTGAGATTGTTTCCCGAATCATATGATGAAAGAGACTCCGAACGCACATAATCCGCCAAATCCCTGACCTCCACATCATCGTCAAAGGCGATATTCCTCATAAGCATAACGTGCTGATATTCTCCCGACAGAAAGGAATCAAAATATTTCAGTATAACTCCTGTTTTATTATCGACACAAAGCCAATAGCTTAAAATATCGTGCTCATCAGCATATACTTCCTTATTATCACCGGTGATAATGGTGCATTCTCTGTCAAGATATATTTCTGTTCCCGATATCTCCCAGTTTTCGGAGTTTTTTATCAACTCCAGCACTGACAGGCGCGGCATCAGAGCAGTAGATACATAAGGAAGATTTGTTACATCGGAATAACGAGCAGGATTGTCGTTTGTATCGGTCATTTCGCTTCGTTTTGTAGCATAGCCGTACATTTCGGTCGTTTTGTTTAAAGTATCGACCTTATAAATTTTATTACCGTCGCAATAGGTGAACAGTTCATTTTCCCTGATATAGTTGTCATTGTCAAAAAGTACTTTAACTTTCTCTGAATTACTATATGAAAGTGATTTTTCAAGGTCGGATTCAAAATCAATAATTAGGGAATCTGTTGAATTCTCTGTACTTAGTACAAGCTCTCCTGATACCTTGTCATAGTAGTAAATACTATTAAGCATCTTCTGATAAATACCTTCTTTAGTTGTGATGTCAATTTCAGGTGGTATAACCTTTGTAGATTCTTCGACGGAATGGTACTGGTTTGTGGAACTTTCGCCCGGAGCACTGAAACGACTCAGAGAATAAAAAGTACCTGAGATACCCAAAACTGTCGCGGCTAGTGAGGCTGTAACAGCTGCGGCTTTATGCCATTTAGGACGACGGTATATATCCATGCCCCGCACTATATCAACGTACTGGTAATTATCCGCACTACCGTTTTTTTTGGATATCATAATGTATATTTTTTCACGTTCCTTAATGCCAGCCGCAGGATAGCGTTCAGCCAGCGTGTTTAAAAAATCATTGTCCGCATTCTGAAACATTCTTTTAATCTTGCTTTTCATACTTACCTACTCCTTTCATATTGTGATATTCCTGTCATTAAACATCTTTTTCAGTTTCCGCAGTGCTTTAATGCTTCGTATTCTTATCGAAACAGGCGCAAGTGGTACAATCTGTGATATTTCTCTTGAATTGCGGTTGTAAAAGTATTTCTGTATTATTATTGTAGCGTCAGGTTCGCCAAGACCGTCAATAAGTTCAAGCAGTATTCGCCGTATCTCATTATTTTCAGTTCTTTTTTGAACATCATCTGCAGCAGAAAACGTTTCCTCTGAGTCATCATCAATAGAAACAGAAACAGGCAATCTTGAAAGCCTGCGAAAATAATCAGTTGCCTTTCTGTATGCTATCTTTCCAATAAAGCCTTTAATATCGCCTGTGATAAACATATCCAAATCGTAGGAGTAGAAAACATCAATAAAAACATCGCTGACACATTCATCAATATCTTCACGCTGCCCACAGCTTCCCAGACGATTTTGGACTATCACATATACATAATTAAAGTATTCGTTAAAAACAGCTCTCTGAGCTTTGGTTGTGTCTGTTTTTAATAGCAGACGATATTCACGATGTGTCATTTTCCTCCTCCTTTCATTTATAGTTGACGATACAAATTAATATTTCTATATTATACTATCATATTTAAATGTTACTTTCAACCGTATAATGAATTCATTCATAATGAATATTCGATAAAAGAAACGTAAGTGTTGTATTCAAACATGTAATTTTATAATTTAACATTTGATTTGCTAAGATTTACTAAAGTCCCACTAAGAATAGTACGTTTATATTAATTCATTTTTTTCAGATGATGCTATAGTTCATTGCAAAACTGAAGAAGAAGCAAAGCTGACTTTGCAAAAACTACAAAGAAGGTTTAGCGAATATAGATGAGGTCTCGTTTCGTTACCCGATATTATTATGAAACAAAAACGCATAACCCCCTCATTTTTTCGGCTTTAAAAGTAGAGGAAAAAAATTGCAGGATAAATCTGCTAAAAAGTCTCACATATTTTCAAGCATGGATTTGTACAAAAGAGAGAAATTTCTTAAAAAGTACCCTTTTTTGAAAAATAAAAGTTGTCCACTTCTTGATTTTTTACCTTTAAATAGTGAGGGATAAAAATTCATCACGGAACATTTTTTTTAAAAGACGCATAACCCTGTCATTTTTTTACCTTTAAAATTGTAGGAATAAAATTCAAGAATTAAAACTGCAAAAAAGTACCGCATATTTTTAAGCTCTGATTTGTACAAAAGAGAGAAATATTTGAAAACAGACCATTTTTTCAAAAATTAATTCGTGCAACTTGCTGTATTTTCGGCTTTAAAAGTGAGGGTTAATTACAGCGAACTGAAAATGTTTCAGATAGGAGGGTATCAACTTGCTTGTTTTTTACCTTTAAAAGTAGAGAGTGTTCTGTTGATATAGGGATACATCTGATGCATTAAAAAGCACGTTGATGATGATAAGCTGAGTCGTCGTTTTGCCGACTCAGGTCAGAAGCGTATTATGTATATCATAAACGAGTCTGCTTCAACCCGAACACATACGCACAATAAACACTTTAAGCACTATAGCACTTGAAAAGATATACATAAAAGCGCTTTTAAATCTATTCAGAAAGGATGATGATGATGAATTGGGCAACGAGATCCAGTGGGTAAAGCCTACACCATTAAAAGGGAACAGAGCAAATATGATAGAGTTTCCGACAACAGCTCTGCCGCCTGTATTGAGAGATATGGCATGCGCCGTTGCTGAGACTACATCAACAGATGTATCAATGGCTGCTACGGCGATACTTTCTATGATAAGTTACTGCTTTTCAGGTCAGTACCGTATCGCAGGAAAGAAGGATCATAATGAACCGCTTGTGATTGACAGTCTTATCGTTGCAGAAGCTAGCTTCAAGAAGTCGCCTGTAATGAAACTCATATCACAGCCGTATCAGGAATTTGTAAGGGAGTACAATGAGGAAAATAAGGAGATGATACTGGAGAATAAAGCAAAGAAGAAGGTGCTCACAAACAAACTGTCAGCGCTGGAGAAGAATCCGGATGCCGATACAAAGGAGATGTCAAGGCTTTCAATGGAGCTGAGTAATATTACCAATGCGGATTTCCGCCGTATAATAGTCGATGATATTACGCCTGAATCTCTTGTCAGACAGCTGTCTGTAAACGGAACGCTTATGATGATGTCTGATGAGGCTGGCTCTCTCGGGAACTTCAACGGCAGATACAACACCGGCAGTGCACCAAACCTTGATTTGCTTCTTAAATCGTGGAATGGAGAAACCTTCATTAGCGACCGTATTACCCGTGAGAGTATTATTCTCTACAAGCCCTATGTTTCAATATGCCTTGCCTGTCAGCCTTATGTCTGGGATAACATGATAGGAAATATGGCATTCAGGGGAAGCGGTTTTCTCGCTCGTCTTGTTTACTGTTTCCCTAAAGACCTGAGAGGTATGCGGAAATATGATACCGAACCTATTCCCGACGAACTTGCTGAAAAGTATAAACGCCTGATATACGCTTTGCTGAGTTATAAATTCAGGCGCTTTGAGCTCGGACAGACGGATGAAAGCTTTATTTTCCTTGATGATAAGGCAAAAGAAGAATATGTATTCCTGCATGATAAGTTTGTGGAACAGCAGCTTCTCACAGATATGGCATTCTGTGCCGACTGGGGAGGCAAGTTTCACGGACTGGTGTTAAGGATATGCGGTATCCTGCACTGTATAAAAGCAGTGCTGAACGGTGAGAAGCCGGATGAAGTCAGGGTATCCCATGATACCATGTGCAACGCTATCGAGATAGGTCATTATTTCCGATTACAGGCGATATACGCTTATGGACTTGGAGATGCCGATAATCAGACAATACAGACAGAGCGTAT
Source organism: Ruminococcus sp. (assembly GCF_017549005.1). GTDB lineage: Bacteria > Bacillota > Clostridia > Oscillospirales > Ruminococcaceae > Ruminococcus. Next base: position 24,907 of record NZ_JAFYYT010000016.1, on the reverse strand, counting down.
CCTCGCAAAGGTCAGATCTAAGAATATTTCCGAGATCAGGCAGAACGATCTTTACAGGATATGTCGGTGCAGGCTCTTTAAAAATGCACAGGAGTTTTCTGAGGCGATAGCAGTACTTGAAGAATACGGCTATCTGAAAAGCGAGATCGCTCCTGCGCAGAACGGCTGTAACAGAAGCGGCATTACTCTCCGCTTCAATCCAAACATTTACGCACGATAAACACTTTAAGCACAATAGACCTATAGTGTCTATTGTGTCTAAAATGCTTAAAGTTCACACTGATAAAATCACACAAAATTCGAAAGGAGAATGTTAATGTTAACAAGAGAACAGAAGGAATCAATGCTTGATCAGGTACTGGAGATCATGACGGCTATCGCATACGATGAGCCTGTTGAAAGAGTTCCTGCACCAAATGAATCAAAGTCTGAAAAGATAAAGATGCTCACTATAAAGGAATGTACTGAGCTTATCGAAGGACTTTCTGAGCATACAGTCCGTAAGCTCGTGGCTCAGAATAAGATCAAATATATCCGCACAGGTGAGGGTGTCCGTGGTAAGATACTCATTAATAAAGCAGATCTTATGAAATATTTCCAGAACTGCGCTTGACAGTATTTGAGCAGATAAGGTCTGCAGTCGATATGAAAACTGTAGCGGAGAGATATGGGCTTGATGTAAACCGAAGTGGGATGACACTGTGTCCTTTCCATAACGAACGTACTCCCTCTGCAAAAATATATCATGATAGTTTTCATTGCTTTGGCTGTGGAGAGCATGCTGATGTTATCGGGTTCACACAGAAAATGTTCAGTCTGAACAAACCTATAGATGCAGCAAAAAAACTCAATGATGATTATGGTCTGAACATCGAAATAGGTAAAGCTCCGACTGAGGCTGAGGTGACAGAATATCAGAAACGTGCAGATGAAAAAAGAGCTTATGAAGAATGGGAGAAACAGGCATGGAAAATACTGAACGATTATTATTGGCTGATGCGTGACTGGAGAGCATTAGCTCCGAAGTCACCTGATGAAGAATGTGATAAGCGTTTCATATATTCACTGCACCATCTCGATATTGCAGAGCATCTTTGTATGGAGTTCATAAACTGCGATAAAGATGGTCGACTTTCGATGATGGATACAGTTGCTGAGATATCAGCTTTGGCAGACACGATCTCCGTATCGTGGACCGATAAAAGCCTCGCAGAGCCCCGTTAGCATTTTTGATGGACTGTTAAGGCTGTCAAAAGTGCTATGGGGTTACTGGCGGCATACCGCAAGTAAAAACAGCGCCCTGCGCTGTTCATTCGCCCTTGTCAGACGTGATGAAGGAGGAGATGATCCATGAGCGAAAAATCCATCTCGATGTGTCAGGGTAAAGGCAGCCTGTCACATAACAATCGGGATTTCACTGCCAGGAATATCGACAAGTCCAGAACGGCTGACAACGTAGTATTTGTTTGTCAGGATCTGGGCGAAACCTACAGGAAGCTCTTTGACGGAGCGATAGAAAGGTATAACGCTCATCAGAAAAGAAACGACCGAAAGATATCCGATTACTTCGAACATCTTTTCAGTCGTAAACCAAGTAAGAGTGTTATTACAGGAGCTAATAAGCAAAAGAGCTTCTATGAGGATCTGGTTCAGATAGGAACCAGGGACGATACGGGAGTTGATTCAGCGGATGCTGAAACAGCAAAAGAATGTCTGCGTGAATACATGGAAGGTTTTCAGGAAAGGAATCCGAACCTTCATGTATTTAATGCAGTGATGCATCTTGATGAAGCTACACCGCATCTTCACATTGACTATATCCCTGTCGGACATTTCAGCAGAGGACTTGATACCAGAAATGCTATGGCGAAGGCACTCGAAGAAATGGGACATGGTACAGGAGCAAATGCTATCAATCGCTGGAGGCTTAGTGAGTGGGATGTACTTCATGACATCTGTACTGCTCATGGTATCGAGATATCAGCACCGAAGAAGTCAAGAGGCTACAGCTATACTGTTCAGGAATACGGTGAGCATCAGGACAGGATCAATACTCTTAATGCAGAGATAGAGAAGCTGACAGCTGAATGTGACGAGACAGCAGCTGAGTTTGAAAAACTTTCAAAGAAGAAAGTAAGTATCGGTGAGATCGAGAATATCGAAGCCAGAGAATCTGTATTCGGAAAGAAAGTTACGCTCTCCAAGGCAGACTATGACAGGCTCAGTGATACAGCCAAGAAATATGTGGCTATGGAGAAGAACATCAGTAAGCTCAGAAATGAGCGTGATACTGCCGTTCAGGAACTTGAAACCATGAAACAGCAGTTTGATGCACTTTCATCGGAATATGCAGATTACAGAAAGGACAGAGAAAGCATCAGAACAAAAATCAAAAGTCTGGGGCGTGAGGAACAGCTCACTAATGATCTGAAAAAGGCAAGGACATTCATAACTGCCCGTGGCTTATCAGACGATTTTGAACGCTTTAGATTGGGTAAAACAAGAATTAAAGAGTTAGAGTAAAAGATGAAAAGATATGGCATATCTTGACATAACTAGAGAAGTACGTTACAATAAGGATGCGAGATATGCCATAGTCCGTAAAGGAGGTCATATGGCAAATATTACAAACAGAAACGGAAAGTTTCTCATAAGAGTTTTTACGGGTCGTGACATTAGCGGAAAACAGCTCTTTAAGTCCACAACCTATGTTCCGCCGAATGGAACATCACAGAAAAAGGCAGAAAAGATGGCTCAGGAGTATGCTTTTGAATTTGAAAGGCACTGTAAGGGATATGCTCAGTTAAATGAGAATATGCGTTTTTCAGAGTTGGCTGAATGGTATTTTGAGAATTATGCTCCAGAAGAATTGAAGCCGACTACTATTCTGAACTATAAAAGTCAGTACAGAAATCATATCGCACCAATTCTCGGCAACAAGAAGCTCAAAGACATCACCACACCGATGCTGACAGGATTTCTGAAAGTGCTTAGCAAAGATCATCATTTAAATGCAACCTCGGTAAGAAAGGTCTATATTGTTGTACAAAGCATATATCGCAGAGCATTACAGCAGGGCTTTGCCAGAGAGAATCCTTGTCAAAATGTGATAATTCCTAAAAAGAAAGACACAGGAAAACGCTATTCTCTGTCCGAGGAGGAGACAAAGCGATTTCTTCACCTTATCCGTGACAAATCTTGGGACGAAGATGTGAAGCGTATCCTGATATTTCTGTTATTCACTGGTATGAGAATCGGAGAATGCCTTGGATTAGCGTGGGATGATATTGATTTTGAAAAGAAAACGATATTTATTCACCATACACTGTCCCATGTTGACGGTGAATATTACCTTGATTCACCCAAAACCAAAAGCAGTATTCGTTTGATTGCAATGAATTCAACAGTAGAAAAATACCTGAGGGAGCAACAAACCTATGTCGAGCAGTTAAAAGTATCACTTGGGAACAAGTATGCTCACCCTGAAATGGTTTTTCCTTCCGGTTTGGGCAATTATCGTGACCGCGGTTCTGTTTACCACTCTCTGAAGCGCATGACTAAAGGCTCAGAATTTGAAGATATGACTTTGCATAAGCTGAGGCACTGCAATGCTACACTTTTACTGAACAGTGGTGTAGACTTGAAAGTAATCTCGGAACACCTTGGTCATTGCGATATTGGCGTTACTGCGAATATCTACGCTGATGTGCTTCAAAAGCAGAAGATATGCCTTGCTAGCACGATTAATGATAAGCTTTCCGATGAACTTATATGAACAAAAAACCTCTCTGTCGGTTTCGCGACAAAGAGGTTTGATTTCAAAGTATTTAGTTGAACAATCTGTTGAACAAATTCGTAAGTGGTTCTCGTAAATACCGTAATATAGGCGTTTCTGAAAAAATCTGTTAACGCTTTGAGAACTGAGGAGCACGACGTGCAGCCTTGAGACCGTACTTCTTTCTCTCCTTCATTCTTGGGTCACGGGTAAGGAATCCAGCCTTCTTGAGGGTAGGACGGAGCTCGGGATCGAATTCGAGAAGAGCTCTTGAAACGCCGTGTCTGATAGCGCCAGCCTGACCTGTAACGCCGCCGCCTGCAACAGTGCAAACGATATCGAACTTCTCAACATTATCTGTGAGAGCGAGGGGCTGACGAACGATGAGCTTGAGAGTCTCAAGACCGAAGTAATCGTCGATGCCTCTGCCGTTGATAGTAACATTACCTGAACCGGGGTAGATTCTTACTCTTGCTACGGAGTGCTTTCTTCTGCCTGTGCCGTAGAAGTATTTAACCTTTGATTCGTACATTTAAAAGCACCTCCTATTAAAGCTCGTAAGCAACAGGCTTCTGAGCCTCCTGCTTGTGGTTAGCGTCCTTGTAGGTTCTGAGTCTCTTGAGCTGAGCTCTGCCGAGGCTGTTGTTGGGAAGCATTCCGTTAACAGCGATCATCATAGCTCTGTCAGCCTGCTGAGCCATCATATCCTTGTAGGAAATGGACTTAAGGCCGCCGATCCAGCCTGTGTGCCAGTAGTACTTCTTCTGCTCGAGCTTTCTGCCTGTGAGAACAGCCTTAGCGCAGTTGATAACGATAACGTGGTCTCCGCAATCAACGTTGGGAGTGAAAGTAGGCTTGTGCTTGCCTCTGAGGATGTGAGCAGCCTTAGCAGCAACTCTACCGAGGGGCTTGCCCTCAGCGTCGAGGATATACCAAGTACGGCTTACTTCAGCGGGTTTTGCCAGTGTAGTTGACATAATATTTTCCTCCTGTAATAAATTTCGGACGGAAAGCGAATTCGGAAACAAGAGGCAGAGCCTCTGTGAGAAGCTAAAGGACCTGCCTCTTGCTTCCCGAAAAAACGCCTTTTCCTCCGCAGTGCAAGATTAATTATACACGATAGGAGCTCCGATGTCAAGAGGTTTTCACGAATTTTTTTAATATATACTCTGTTTTCTCTTGAAATCTCTCACTTATACTCCTTTTCTCTCTCTTTCTTGCGTTTCATTTCAGCTTATTGAGTTAGAAAAACGGGGAGTAATTTCAATTAATTGTGTGCAATTTTACAAGGCTGCATGGCGGATAACATCTCTATGCATAAGCTGGAAATTATTTTTGTGCAAAACTGCCTTTGAATTTTTCTTCAAAATATGCTAAAATACAATAAAGAACGTGTAGCAATCCCTGCGTAAGTCCGGTTTTTTGCTGCACGTTTTATTTTTTTGGAGGTGCATTTAAATGAAAAGAATCAAAGAGGCTTGTATCTGTCAGACCTTGCATTTTTTGCTGAAAGAGGACGCTCCCCGCGACTATGCGGCAAGGCTTGTCAGGGAGGAGATAGGGAAGTACAAGGCTTCACTTGAAAAAGCAAGGACAAAGTATAAGATAGTTGAGGAAACGGAACAGGCTGACGGATCGGTAATAATGAAGATCATCAAGCAGTACAGTACTTCTCCTGTTGGCAGGTACCTTGACTGATACGGATACAGGAAAGGGGCGGATATTATCCGCCCCTGTTTTTTGAACTGAACAAACTGACCATTTTTACACATATTATATATGCACGCTAACCATTTATTGCTCTTTACTCACAGGCTGCATTGACATATGTGCATAATCGTGTTACAATATAGACACAAAAATTTATTTTTTGGAGGAATTAACTATGAGAGGAAAAAACTTCAAGAAGCTTATAGCTGGCGTTATGAGTGCAGCAATGACGCTTTCAGCTTCGGCTTCGGCTGTTCACGCGGTAGCACCCGCACAGATACAGCTCAACGGCATCACAACTGCATCATCAGAAGGCAAAGTAGTTTACGAGTGCGGATTCGAGAGCGAGGCTGACCTCGAGCACTGGTCAAACAGAGGCGGCGACGATAAAACAGTAGTTGCTATCTCAAAGGACGCTGCAAAGAGCGGCGAAAGCGGACTTTCCGCTACCGAGAGAGGCGACACATGGCACGGTCCCGCATTCCGCATGGACGGCTTCCTTGAGCCTGACACACAGTACTACTTCTCCTGCTCGGTAAGAGGAGAATGGTACACCAACACCACACTCAGCTTCCAGTTCAGCGTTGACGGAGACACCTCATACTCCAACCTCAAGCAGAACATTCAGGCAACCAGCGGCGGCGGAAACGGCTGGGCTGAGATAAAGAATGTTCCTATCAGCTATTCAGAGGGCATGGAAGGCGTATACGTATACTTCGAGGGCGGCCAGGAGTCCATATTCATCGACGACGTAAAGATCACAGAAGCTCCCCGTGTGGAGATTGAGAGCGATCAGCCTTCACTCAGCGAGATATACAAGGACAAGTTCAAGATAGGAACTGCCCTTTCACCTGAGGATATGTCCTCACAGCCATTCATGGATCTTCTCCAGAAGCACTTCGGCGAGAGCATCACAGTCGGCAACCAGATGAAGCCCGACTATGTTCTCAACAAGGCCAAGACCCTTGCATACTTCGAGGAGACAGGCGACGACGAGACTCCTCAGATAAGCTTCTCACAGGCAAAGCCTGTTCTCAACTATGCAAGAAAGTACGGTATCCCTGTAAGAGTCCACACTCTTGTATGGCACAGCCAGACTCCTGAGTGGTTCTTCAAGGAGGACTACGACGAGAAGAAGGACTACGTTTCTCCCGACAAGATGAAGAAGCGTATGGAAAACTACATCAAGAGCTACTTCACAACTCTCACAGAGCTCTATCCTGACGTAAACTTCTATGCCTGCGACGTTGTTAACGAGGCATGGACAGACGACGGAAAGCCCCGTGAGGCAGGTCACTGCAGCCAGTCCAACAACTACGGCGCTTCTGACTGGGTCGCTGTATTCGGTGACAACTCATTCATCGACTATGCATTCGAGTATGCAAGACAGTATGCTCCCAAGGGCTGCAAGCTCTACTACAACGACTATAACGAATATATGACAGGCAAGCTCGACGCTGTATGCGAAATGGCTGAGAGACTTAAGAAGGCAGGCAATATCGACGGTATCGGTATGCAGTCTCACCTTGACGTAAGACAGAGCCTTGACGCTGCATTCCCGTCACTCGGTATGTACGAGAGTGCACTCAAGAAGTACACAAGCCTCGGTCTCGACGTTCAGATCACAGAGCTCGACGCTACAGTACAGGAGCACTCAGGCGACAAGTATTTCGACGTACAGGCTAAGTACTACAAGGGCCTCTTCGACCTCTATGAGAAGTACGCTGACAAGATCTCGGCAGTTATCTTCTGGGGAATCACAGACCCCAAGAGCTGGAGAGCTTCACAGAATCCGCTCATATTCGACAAGGACTTCATGGCTAAGCCTGCATTCAAGTCGATAGTTGACGGCAAGACAGCTTCTGACCCTGTAAGAACTACTATCGCAGGCGATAACAAGGTAACAACAACTACCACAACTTCTGCGACAACAACGACAACTACTACCACCACAACAACTACAGAGGAAAAGAAAACGACCACTACAACTACAACAACAGATGACAAGACAACTTCTACAACCACAACTACAATAGTAACAGGTCAGCTTCCTGTTACATTGGCAGGAGACGCTAACTGTGACGGACAGATCGACATGGGTGACGCAGTTCTCATCATGCAGAGCCTTGCTAACCCCAACAAGTACGGCGTAGGCGGTACAGACGAGCACTGTCTCACAGTACAGGGCAGAGAAAATGCTGATGTTGACAAGACAAGCGAGGGTGTTACTTCAAATGACGCTCTCCGTATTCAGGAATACCTCCTCGGCAAGATAAAGAGTTTTTTCTGATAGAGGCCGACACATTTCTGATGACTCCGTCTGACGAAGATGTGCCGCTGTTCCTCGGGAAGCTTGAGGATAAGACAGGAATTGACGCTGATGACGGGTGTTACAATGTTACTCCGCCTGAAATAAAGGAAAAGTACGGATTTGAGATATTCAAGTTCGACAAGAGCTGTAAAAGCTTCCTTCTGTACAATGACAAGATATACACTCTCGGCGAAAGCTTTGGCGGTCTGGGAGCAGTATCCTTTGCCGTTGCCGATGTAAACGGCGACAATGCAGCGGAGCTTTACTACATGTATTCATGGGGGGCGGGCGAACATCGTTCACATATCGGTTATTTTGATTCTGCCGAAGAAAAGATAACGGATATTGATTACACCTGCTGGAACAGCGATATGGTTTTCGGCATCAATGAAGTTGACGGAAAACTTGCATTTTATACTGCTTCGGTAAAGCAGGGCGCTTCGTTCGTGGATATCGGGCTTGAGCCTGTGGATATGCGCGGAGTTATAACCTGCGAATCAGGCAAAATAATCCCAATTTTCAGAATGGCATGATATTTGTTATTAAGGCTGCACCTATGGTGCAGCCTTTTCTTGCAATAACTGAAAAAGCCCCTGTAGGCTAATGGTACGGAACGCAGTTCCGTTCACTTGACAAAAACGCAATAATACGTTATAATAAAAATACTATACAAAAAAGGAGATGAAAGCAGCAATGGACGGTGCCCCTGACGGCAGTAATCCTGATAATACAAGGTTCTTCGTTGAATATAAGATATCAAGGCATGGTCTGCATTATCGTTTGTGTTGACTGTGCCTTTACAAGGTTAAAGAGAAATATTATATTTACGGAGGATATGCATAATGATAGGGCAGATAATTCTGCAGATTATACTTATAGCGCTTAATGCGCTCTTTGCGTGTACCGAGGTGGCTGTGATATCCATAAGCGATGTCCGACTGGAAAAGCTTGCGGCGAGCGGCAACAAAAAAGCCGTGAAGCTCAAAAAGCTGACAGATACGCCCACACGCTTCCTTGCTACCATACAGGTGGCGATAACACTGGCAGGCTTCATAGGAGCCGCCTTTGCAGCCGACAGCTTTTCCGAGCTGCTCACGTCTGCGCTGACAAAGACAGGCACGGGCATTCCTGCGGCTGTGATAAAGAAGGTATCGGTAGTTCTCATCACCCTGATACTTTCCTATTTTACACTTGTTTTCGGCGAGCTGGTACCAAAGCGCTTCGCCATGAAGGACCCCGAGAAGATAGCTCTTGCCATGAGCGGTATGATATGCTTTGTATCGAAGCTCTTTGCGCCGCTGGTATGGCTCCTCAATGTGACGGCAAACGGCATACTCAGGCTCATGGGCATTGACCCCGAGAGCGACGATGACGCCGTTACAGAGGAAGAGATACTCATGATGTCCGACGCAGGAGCCGAAAAGGGTACTATCGACGAGGACGAGAACCGCATTATCAAGAACATCTTCGCCTTTGACGACACAACCGCCGAGCAGGTCTGTACGCACAGAACGGACGTTGATGTGCTGTGGAGCGACGACGATGTAAGCGTGTGGGAGGAAACTATCCACCGTACAAGGCACTCCTCGTTCCCGATATGCGGCGAAAGCGTGGACAACGTCATCGGCGTGCTCAACGCCAAGGACTACTTCCGCCTTGACGACAAGAGCAAGGACAGTATCATGGCTTCGGCAGTCCATGAGCCCTGTTTCGTTCACGAGAATATGAAAGCGGACCGCCTCTTCGATCAGATGAAGCAGCGCGGCGCAGACCATTTTGCAATAGTAGTCGATGAATACGGCGGAATGAGCGGTATCATCACTATCACCGACCTTGTTGAGGAGCTTGTGGGCGATTTTGCCGACGACCCCGAGGACGAGCCCGCAGCAAGACTTGAAAAGACAGGCGAGAATGTATGGACGGTACCTGGTATAAGCTCTCTCAGCGACGTATGCGAGGAGCTCGACGTGGTGCTTCCTGCTGACAAATACGAGACCTTCGGCGGCTACGTCATTGCCGAGCTCGGGGAGATACCGAAGGACGGCTCGCAGCTTTCCCTTGACGCAGGGGGGCTTCATATAGAGATAATCGAAGTCAAACACCACCGCATAGAAGTATGCCGCGTGGAGAAGCTTGCTGAGGAAAAAGAAGAAGAAAAAGAGGAATAAGGAGCGATAAGCGCAAAAAAATCGTTAAGGAGTAATAATTATGGCTATTTTCAGCAAAAAATCAAGCGAGAAATCAGTTATATGGGGAGCTTTATTCTTTATCGTGATAACCATTGCAGGCATTGTAATGGGTATAAAGGGACTTACAGGCGATAAGGTGTCTCTCAGTGAGGCATTTGCCAACGGTCTTGACGGCGGCGAGATAGTAAGCGGCGTACCCGAATACGGTGCCGACCACTACGCATTGAAGGTAAAGCATACTGTAAGAGGTATCCCTGTCGGAAATGATTACTACTTCTACATAGCCAATGAGAACGAAGACAGCGTTCTTGTTGTCCGCGCTCCAAAGGATTTCGGCAAGAACTTCGACGGAGAATTCAAGAATACAAAGAATGTAAGGATAAAGGGAAAAGTCAAGAGAATGGATTACAAGGTAAGAAGCTCTCTCAGCAGCGACAGCGTATACGGCGGAGATCACTACATCGACCTCCTCAGCAACCGTATGGCTTTACTCTGCCTTATCGGCGGAGTTGTGGGCGTTCTTACGATCATACTCTTCATATTGGTGAACATGAAGAAAAAGAACGACGATTTCTTCAGTGAAACAACTGCCTCAAAGGTGCTGAACGGTGTAATGGCAGGAGGTTTCCTTATCGTTGCGGTACTGACCATATACGTTCTGGCGCATATGTAACGGATTGACAACGTTACGGAGAGATGATATAATAAATGTGTACGCAATAACCGCCGTCAGGCGGTTATTGCCCTGATTCTGTTCAGAAAGTGAAATACTAAAGAAAGAGGTCATAATATATGGCAAAGGATAAAAAGCTGGTATCTGAGATAACCTCAATGGACGAGGATTTTGCTCAGTGGTATACCGATATCTGCAAAAAGGCAGAGCTTATTGAATATACAAGCGTAAAGGGCTGTATGGTAATACGCCCCTACGGTTATGCGATATGGGAGAATATGCAGCATATACTTGACACTGAATTCAAGAGGCTGGGACATGAGAATGTTTGTATGCCTATGTTTATCCCGGAGAGCCTTCTTCAGAAGGAAAAGGATCACGTTGAGGGCTTTGCTCCCGAGGTTGCATGGGTAACTCACGGCGGAAACGAGAAGCTTGAGGACAGACTCTGCGTCCGTCCTACTTCAGAGACTCTTTTCTGCGAGCACTACGCTAATATAGTTCATTCCTACCGCGACCTCCCCAAGCTCTACAACCAGTGGGTAAGCGTTGTACGCTGGGAAAAGACCACACGTCCTTTCCTCCGTTCAAGAGAGTTCCTGTGGCAGGAGGGTCATACTATCCACGCTACAGCTGAGGAGGCTATCGAGGAAACAGAGCGTATGCTCAACGTTTACGCTGATTTCTGCGAAAAGTCACTTGCTATGCCTGTTATCAAGGGCAAAAAGACCGAGAGCGACAAGTTCGCAGGAGCAGTTTCCACCTATGCTATCGAAGCTCTCATGCACGACGGCAAGGCTTTGCAAGCAGGTACTTCCCACTATTTCGGCGACGGCTTTGCAAAGGCATTCGGCATTGAGTATACAGACAAGGAAAACAAGAGAGTAAATCCGCACCAGACAAGCTGGGGCGTTACAACGCGTCTTATCGGTGCAGTCATCATGACTCACGGCGACAACAGCGGACTCGTTCTGCCGCCTGCTGTAGCTCCCGTACAGGCAGTTATCGTGCCTATCGCACAGCACAAGGAGGGCGTTCTCGACAAGGCAGGCGAGCTCCTCAGCGAGCTCAGTGCCGCTGGTATCAGGGTTAAGCTTGACGACAGCGAGAATTCACCGGGTTGGAAGTTCGCAGAGTACGAGATGAAGGGCGTACCTGTACGTATAGAGATAGGACCTCGTGATATCGAGGAAAACCAGTGCATCGTTGCTGTACGTTACAGCGGCGAGAAGAAGACCGTATCACTTGGCGACCTTGCGGTATATGTAAAGGCTCTCCTCGAAAAGGAGATACCCGAGGGCATGTTCAATAAGGCTGCTGAGAACCGTGCAAACAGAACTTACGCCTGCACGACCATTGACGAGATAAACAAGGCTCTCAACGAAAAGGGCGACGGCTTTGTAAAGGCAATGTGGTGCGGCGAAGAAGCCTGCGAGGACGAGGTCAAGGAAAAGACAGGCGTAGGCTCAAGATGTATCCCCTTCGAGCAGGAACAGCTCAGCGACAAGTGCGTATGCTGCGGCAAGCCTGCAAAGTGCATGGTATACTGGGGCAAGGCGTATTAATAAGCCTTTAGCCCTTAGCCATTAGCAGAGCTAAGAGCTAAGATTTGTAGGGGCGGCCATTGGTCGTCCGCAAGCAATTTTTACTTCAAATAACCAACTGTAGGGGGCGCCGTCCTCGGCGTCCCGTATAAACGCATTTATTCTGTAGGGCGCATACAGCGCCCTTTTTTAAAACAAGTTAACGGCTAAACACAGAGGTGATACCTATCAAAACAGTTGAGATATTTACGGACGGCGCCTGCAGCGGCAACCCGGGACCGGGAGGCTATGGAGTAGTTCTCCGCTTCGGCACCGTGGAAAAGGAGCTCTCGGGCGGCGACAGCGCCACCACCAATAACCGGATGGAGCTCCTCGGCGTAATAACGGGACTCTCTGCGCTGAAAGAGCCGTGTAGGGTGATACTGACAACTGACAGCAAGTACGTCGTGGACAGCGTAACAAAGGGCTGGGTCTACGGCTGGAAGAAAAAGGGCTGGATAAAGTCCGACAAGAAGCCTGCCCTCAACGTCGACCTGTGGGAACAGCTCCTGCCGCTCCTCGAAAAGCACGAAGTGACCTTCAACTGGGTAAAGGGACACGCAGGACACCCCGAAAACGAACGCTGCGACCGACTTGCAGTAGAGCAGAGGGATATCCATTCAAAATAAGTTTATTATCTGAAAGGGGCGGAAACTATGGGATTACTGGACAATATCAAGGATAAGCTCTTCAACCGCGATAATGCGGATACGGGCTTTATGACCGATGACGAAAAGGAGCTCCGCGAGTATGAGGAGTACTATACTCCGCAGTCGGGAGTAGCCGACGGCACCTATGCAGAGTTTGTGGTAAGTGATGTTCTCACCATAAGCGGCAGGGGAACAGTCGTCACGGGCACAGTTACAGGCGGAGTTTTCCATGTGGGGGACGAAGTTGTCATTGTCCGCGGCAGTTCCGAGATACCGTCTGTGATAACGTGCATCGAGCAGTTCCGCAAGACCTGCGAAAGTGTATCCGAGGGAGCGAATGCAGGCTTTTTTCTGAAAGGTATCGACCGCAAGCAGGTAAGCAGGAACGATATCATCAAAAAACAGAACAATTCATAATATAAGCAAAAAGGGCTGATAAACATTAAGTCCCACAATATATTTACGCATTAAAAAAGACCGCTTTAAGCGGTCTTTTTACGTTTTATGTCAGAATAAGATATACGGCTCTCCGTCAACGGTATAAACGCAGAGGGTGATATAGTCGCCGAGCCTTTCCTTGAGGGAGTACGAGCCCCCGTCCTCGGGCTTGGCTTTATAGGTGCAGTTTATCATGAACGCCTTTACTCCCGTTATCTTTGCGTCGGGCAAAGCGCTCCTTACTGTGGAATTATACCCTTTGAGAATATCCTCGTCCGTTACCATGTCGTCAACAAGCACGAAATCAAAGCTGTAATCCGTTTCTGTAAACTGCTTTATCAGGTCGTACTCTATGTCAACATAGGACTGTGCGCTGTCAGTACCTGTTTTTTCAAGTATAGTCTTGAGATAATCAGGGTGCAGGGCTTTTTCGAGGTATTCAGGCTTTTTTTCGGAAATAGCGTAGAAATAGTCCGCAAGCTTTGCAGCTTCCTCATCAGATAAGTATCTCGGGTCGCGGTCAACGCCGATAGGAGTATCGTACTCCTCGGGAAGCAGCTTGCTGAACTGTCCGCCGTAGGGCGTTTCATCGAGCTTGATGTTTACATCTTCCGGGATCTCCTCAACAAGATTGTGATCGTGATGGTCATGCTCGTCCGCTTCTTCCTTGTCACTGCACGAGACCGCCGCGGAAGCCGTCATTACAACAGCTGCCAGAAAAACCGCAGTCCTTGCGATAAACTTTTTCATTTTCACATTCCTCCATTAGCCGAATGTGTAATATTTACCTTCCTTAACAGCAAAAACAATCTTGCAGTCGTGGAGGATAACGATCTCCTGACCCTGAGAGGTCTCGCCCATTACATAGAAAATAGCAGGGATAAGGTTTTCGCTCTGCTCTCTTGCAACGCTGTAGTAGTCCTTTTCAAAATAGCCGTTGAGCATATCGAAATAAGACTGTGCATCGTCCTGACCGTCCTCACGGGGTACAGGCTTTTCAAGCTTGATACGTGTTACCTTGAAGTCGCCCTGTGTTATATCGGCAACTCTTGTACACTGATTAACGAATGAATCCTTGAGAGTATGGCCCTCCTTGGCTGTGAGAGTAGCCTCCATTTCTGTCACGTACTCAGGGAAAAGAGTCTTGTAGTATGTGCTGTAATCTCCGTTCTGAAGAGACTCGAAGTACTTCTCGAATGTGAGAACGAGCTCCTGCGGAAACTCAGCTTCGTCGTAGTAAAGCTTTACGCCGCTGCTGCTTACGCGGTAGTCGCCGAGTTTGTAATCAGCTGCGCCCTCCTCGGGAGATACGAGTTCTCCGTTGACGGAGCCGAGGTCAAGATCGCCCTCGCTTACCTCTGCTGCATTAACCTGTTCAGCAAGCTTGCTTGCATAATCTGCGCTGTTGTAACCCTCTGCCTGATTGCTTGCAGGAGTCTCGGCATAAAGAGGCATACTGCTCTTTTTCTTGTCCCCGCATCCTGTAAGGCATGATGTAACTGCGGCCGCTGCGAGCAGTGCTGCTAAAATTCTTGTGTTTTTCATAATCGTTCCCTCTCTTAAATCAATTTACTGAATACTTGCCCATTGCGCCAGCCCACTCGGCAGCTGCCGAGCCCTCGGGCGCATAGACTGTCAGATCAGGTATATCCTCTATTCCCCATTGATCATATCCGAGCTCCATGCTCTGTATGACCAGCGATCTCATGCTTCCGCAGCTTGCGAAAGCGCCTCTTTTTATCTCTTTTACTCCCGACGGCACCGTGAGCTCAGTAAGAGCCGAGCAGCCTGCAAAGGCACCCATCTCCACAGTCGTCAGTGCTGACGGAAGGTTTATACTTACAAGTGAAGCGCAGTCTATGAAAGCTCCCTCGCCTATGACCTTTATGCTCTCAGGTAGAGTCACAGAAGTCACGGGCTGCGCCTCAAAGGCGTAAAAGCCGATCTCTTCAACGGGTGCGCCGTCTATTTCATCGGGTACCGTTACCTCGGTCTGTCCGCCTTTATATTTTGTGATGATAGCGCCGCCCCCGAATATCTCATACTCATAGGCGTCGTTGGAAACGATCTTTCGTTCCCTGACAGTTGTTTCCTGTTCATCACCGCTGTTTCCGGATACAGCTGCTTCTTCTGCCGCTGTTGTCTGCTGCTGAGTTGTGACCTTTGCAGTATTTTCAGAGCTGCCGGTTTTTTCTCCGCAGCCTGAAAGAGTCGCAAGAAGCGTCAGCAGCACCGAAATGCTGATAAGCTTTTTCATATCATATCTCCTGAACCTGCAAACTGTATGGTTTATATGTGTTGATTTGATGAAAATCAAGCTTTTTTTCCTCTTTCCTTTGCTCTCTGGGTATTGCTGAGAACTCTTTTCCTTATACGGAGCGACTCGGGAGTTACCTCCAGGAGCTCGTCGTCGGCAAGGAATTCCAGGCAGTCCTCAAGGCTGAGAACTCTCGGAGGAACAAGGCGGAGTGCGTCGTCGCTGCCGCTTGCACGGGTATTAGTCAGGTGCTTTTTCTTACATACGTTTACTACAAGGTCCTCGGTCTTCGGTGAAGCTCCGACTACCATGCCCTCGTATACGGGAGTACCCGAGGTGATGAAGAGCTGTCCGCGCTCCTGAGCGTTGTAAAGTCCGTATGTTACAGCCTCGCCTGTCTCAAATGAGATGAGAGAGCCGGTGTTTCTGCGCTCGATATCGCCCTTGTAAGGCTGATAGCCGTCGAATACGTGGCTCATGATGCCTTCGCCCTTGGTATCTGTGAGGAACTCGCTCTTATAGCCGAAAAGTCCTCTTGCAGGGATAAGGAACTCTATACGCATACGTGTTCCCTGCGGGTGCATATCCACCATGTCGCCCTTACGGGTTCCTATCTTCTCCATTACGGAGCCGACGCAGTCCTCGGGAACGTCGATGACAAGTCTCTCGATAGGCTCGAGCTTTCTGCCGTTCTCGTCTGTCTTGTAGAGTACTCTCGGAGTGGAAACGCCCAGCTCGTAGCCCTCGCGGCGCATATTTTCGATAAGGATGGAAAGGTGCATCTCTCCTCGTCCTGCAACGCGGAAAGCGTCTGTGCTGTCTGTTTCCTCAACGCGGAGCGAAACGTCCTTGAGGAGCTCCTTGAAAAGTCTCTCGCGGAGCTGACGGGAAGTAACGAACTTGCCCTCGCGTCCTGCAAAGGGGCTGTCGTTTACCGAGAATGTCATTTCCACTGTCGGCTCGCTTATCTTTACGAAGGGGAGCGGATCGGGAGCTTCGGGAGCACATATCGTATCGCCGATAGTGATGTTCTCAATACCCGAAATCCATACGATATCGCCCATCTGAGCCTCCTGTACGGGAACGCGGTTGAGTCCCTGTATCTGGAGAAGCGAAACTATCTTTGCGTTGTAGTTCTTCTTGGAACCTGTATAGTCACAGACAGTTACCTGCTGGTTGACTGCTATCTTGCCTCTTACGATACGTCCGATACCGATACGTCCGACATACTCGTTGTAGTCGATAGAGGATATGAGCATCTGGAGAGGATCGTTCTCCTCGCCCTTAGGAGGTTCGATGTAGTTGATGATAGTGTCGAAAAGCGGCTTCAGGTCCGTACCTGCCTCATACTGGCTGAGTGAAGCTGTACCGCTTCTGCCCGAGCAGAAGAGGAGGGGGCTTTCAAGCTGTGCCTCGTTGGCGTCAAGGTCGAGGAGGAGCTCCAGCACCTCGTCGCCGATCTCGTCAAGACGGGCGTCGGGACGGTCTATCTTGTTTACTACTACTATTATCTTGTGACCCATTTCAAGAGCCTTTGAAAGTACGAAACGTGTCTGGGGCATAGGACCCTCTGCTGCGTCAACAAGCAGGAGAACTCCGTCTACCATTTCGAGTACACGCTCTACCTCGCCGCCGAAATCGGCATGGCCCGGGGTGTCGATGATGTTTATCTTAGTGCCGTTGTACATGACTGAGGTATTCTTCGCAAGGATCGTGATACCTCTTTCCCTCTCGATGTCGTTTGAGTCCATTACACGCTCGGCAACTGCCTGATTCTCACGGAAAACGCCGCCCTGCTTGAGCATCTCGTCAACGAGAGTGGTCTTGCCGTGGTCAACGTGCGCGATAATGGCAATGTTTCTTAAATCTTCTCTTATCATATTTTCTTTCCTCCATAAAGATTTGTCTCTATGTGAACGGCTTTGAGCCGCTTTTTACCTTACCTTGTACTTCTTTCCTATCTTTTCGCGGAGCAGAGCCGACAGCTCCTGAGGAGTGCCGTTTGCGAAGCTGTTCTCATGGAAGGCAATGCCATTTCCGGAGCCCGTTATCACAACGAACCAGCATTCATTGTACACTACCTTTTTAACTGTGGAATACTTCAGCTTAATATGCTCGTTTATGCCTGTACACTCATTATGTATTGTGAAATGATCATCGCCGAAAGTGTACTCGCTCCTGAGATCGGGAACGCTTTTCTGAACAGCGGCATACCTTTTTGAAGGGAGGCGGACCGTTCTTACAATTACAATGATATCGGCACAGGCTGTCACAACTGCAAGAACAACGAGCAGTATACTGCCGTTGCATTTTTTTAACGAAATGACAGTGGATATGAGCGTGACTGCCATAATGAGAAGAAATACCGCAAGTGCGGCGATGGTACGCGCAGGTGAAGCCTGCACCTTCCACAGCCTTGCAAGGCTTTCACGGGACGGCTTGGTCCTAACAGCGATCATATCCAGCCCTCCTTTGTCGTGTATCTCTTGCCGAGAGTGGCTGTCAGGAAGTTCCTGAGTTCCTCGGCGGTACCCTCTGTGATATCGGTATCCGAGAGCATGATACTTCCGGCCTCGGCGATATTTATCTTGAAATACCCCATGGTCTCACGGGCAGAGACTATGCGCGAACAGCTGTATACAGCGTTTTTGCGGAAATTTTCCGCCTCTGATACGAGCTCGATATTCTCGCCGCCAACAGTGACTTCATATCTAAGACCGGGGTAGTACGCAGAATGCTTCCTGAACGATCTTACGGGATTCATCATCAGCAGCTTTATCGTGCTTCCCACGAATATACCGAGGAATACTGACAGCAGGAGTATCAGGTCAACGGTGATCCTGTGCCTTGACCATGCGGTTATGACTATTACAAAAGAAAGGAGTATGAAATTCACACCGCCCACCACAGCGAGAGCGCGGTATGCCCTGTAGGGTATCGACGATCTTATTGCTGCCGAATGGACTTTAATGTCGTATTTAACATTGGCTTTTACCATTTTATCCACCTACATTCTTTATACATTTCTGAACATTAAAGCTGAATTTCAGTGCAAATCCTCTTTTTTTCCGGACATAAAAAAGCCCTTGCAGAGGAAATGCAAGGTTAAAAGTTGCAGTGTCAAACAAAAACAGCCCCGAAAATTTTCGGGGCGTTTCTGGTGGGAGAGGATGGATTCGGACCATCGAAGCTGAAAAGCAACAGATTTACAGTCTGCCCCCTTTGGCCACTCGGGAACTCTCCCATAGGATTGAAAATACTTTGCCGCAAGGCAAAATAATGGAGCTGGTGGACGGACTCGAACCCCCGACCTGCTGATTACAAATCAGCTGCTCTACCAACTGAGCTACACCAGCGCTAATGCTTAATTATTATATCACACTTGCCTTTGTTTGTCAAGTACTTTTTTTGGATTTTTTGAAAAAACTGGTCGAGGCGACAGGACTCGAACCTGCGGCATCTTGCTCCCAAAGCAAGCACTCTACCAAACTGAGTTACGCCTCGGATCTTTCTTCATTCACCAATCCTTGACGGACAGCTTTTATATTATATCAGAACGATATGCGATTGTCAAGCCATGATAATACGATTTGTAACTTCACACAATAATAAACGTTGGTTTCAGCGTTTTTTTGCCGCGGAAATAAAAAGAAACAGGTCGGAATGTAAAATAAAAGGGAGCTTTTTCAGCTCCCTTGCAATTATCAGTCCTCAGCGTCCTCAGAATCAGCCTTCTCAGCGTCCTCTGCTTCTTCCTCAGCCTTGTTTTCATCAGCGTTCTCATCGCTTATTTCAAAATCAACGCTCTCGTCTGCGTCAAAGTTATCAAAATCATCGTAATCATCATCGTCATAATCTGAATCTGAACCCTTATCCTTGAGAGCCTGTACAGCGACATATCCAACGGCTGCTGCTGCGCCTGCAGCTAAAATTGCAACTAAAAACTTATTCATATCAATTTCCTCTTTTCTCCGCAAGAATTAGTATTACCGATCCGCTTGCGATCGGATTGCGATAATCTATAAATATTATACCATACCTTTTCTGAAATTTCAACTGCTTACATATTATTTGTTAAAAACATCAAAATTGACAGGGCGGTTATTGGTGCAGTTTCACAACGCAGTATCCTCCTGCCCAGCCACACCTGTTTTGCGCCTATTTTTACGGCAGCTTCCGCCTCTTCACGGTCAAATCCGCCCTCGCTCCCGATGAACAACCCTATGCTCTTAACGCCCTCAAGATCCACTTTTCCGAAGGAGCAGCCGCCCTCTTCCTCATAGAGAAGTATCGTCCTGTCAAGCTTTTCCATCATGGAGAGAGCTTCTTTCAGGCTGACCACAGGTGTTACCTCGGGTATCACGCCCCTTCCCGACTGTTTTGCGGCTTCTTCGGCTATTTTGTTGAGCCTCGGGAGCTTTTTCTTCTCAAATTCCTTCTCGTCGGGGCGGGAAACGCAGCGCCTTGTGAGCACGGGAACTATCCGTGATACGCCCAGTTCAACGCTTTTCTGTATGATGTATTCCAGCTTGTCGAGCTTGGGGACCGCCTGAAACAGCGTAACTTCCACATTCGGCTCGGCAGCGCACCTGTGCTTTTCCACAAGGTCGAGGTACACCGTATCGGGAGTGATACTGCCGATAGTGCAGCAGTAGTCGATACCGTTGCAGCAGACCGTGACCGCTTCACCAGTTCTCATGCGCAGGGAGCGTCCGATGTGGTTTGCGTCGCTGCCCGTGAGGACAATATTGTTTTCGTCTATCTCGTTTGTAAAAAATCGTGGCATAAAGCACCGCCTGTTCCTTATTTTATATTAAAATCCCCTGTCCGCTGACAGGGGGGCTTTCGTCAGCCAACGTTGAGGTACTCCTCAAGGCACTGACCGTTCTTGTATATCTTATCCGCTACCTTAGAGCCCACATATCTTATATGCCACGGCTCGTACTGATAGCCCGTGATCGCTTCTTTTCCCTGCGGATAGCGGATTATGAAGCCGTATTCGTGAGCGTGCTCCGCAAGCCATGCAGCTTCGGGAGTATATCCGAAAGCGTCGTTTATAGTGTTAACGTCTATGCAAAGTCCCGACTGATGCTCGGAATAGCCCGGCCTTGCAGAATATGTATCGACTATTTTCTTTGCCTCAGACTCGCTGTTGCCTTTCTTTTTTTCATCTTCAATGTAGTTGTTGTATATCGTCTCCTGATCCTTATACGAGCGGTATCCCGAGCTGATATAAATGCTCAGCCCCTCCTTTGCGGCAGCTGTGGACAGCTCATTGAACTTGTCGTAGCATATCTGCTCGAGCTTCGGCTCAAAGGTGGCAGGTACGCCGTATTCCTTGTTCACCAGCAAGATCCCGTCTATATAAGTAAGCCCCTCTGTATCATGTACAGGGGGGGCTGGAGCCTCAGTCCTGCTGGACTGAGGCTTTGTAGTCGTATCATCATCTTCGTCGGAGGCTTCTCCGCGTACAGTTACCTTTATCATTACTTCCTGATTGAGATCGGCAGCAGATTTGAGGATAACGTAGCATACGCCGGGGGCAACTCCTGTTATATGTCCGTAGCTGTCAACGGTAGCTATCTCCTTGTCGCTTGAAGTCCATCTTTCGTCGGCTTCAACGGTACCCTCGGGGTACTCAAGGACTCTCGGCATATCGCTCTCGCCTACCATGATCGAGATAGTCTGTCTGTCGAGCTTGAAATCGCTGTCGTTCTTCGGGACCGTAGCTACAGCTGTAGTAGTCGATGTGGTAACTATAGCCGCATCGGTAACGGTAGTGGTCGTAGTCATTGTCGAAGCTGTCTTGCTGTCTGCAGGCTTTTTCTTATCCTTGCCGTCAGCGCAGGCATTTGCAATAAGAACGATAAGGATCAGCACAAGAAGCGCTATGATAGCAAGCGCTGCAAGGCGCCTGTTTCTGTATGTCCTGCGGGATACTTTTCTGCGGGGACGGTTAGAACTGTATCTGTTATTGTCCATTTTGATAAATCCCTTTCTGTATTTATCGGGCGGAAGGTATATTACTGCCCGTTTTTATTAAAACTTCCCTATTATTATATCACAGCAGTTTTAAAATGTCACGCAATTTTCTATAGTTTCCGCATTTTTTTAACAACCTGACAGATAACGAACCCTGTTTTTGGCATTTTTTACCAAAGGAAGTACCGAAAAACCTGTTTTCATGCAGAAAAAACGCAGTTGCGGGAATATTCACAGGATATGGGCTCCAAACTTGACAGGCAGCCCCTAAACGAGTATAATAATATAGATATGGCTGCGCCTTTGCAGCTTCCGAAAGGGGCTATTTTAATGAATAACAAGTGGAGAGCAGTTTCGGCTCTCATCGCTTCTGCGGCTGTGATGATAAGCACGGCTTCATGTAGCGAAAAGAATAAAAAGACACCGACGGAGACAAAACCCGCCGAAAGCACCACGGAAACTCCCAAGACTACCTCAAAGCCGACGGGCAGCATGGAGATAACATGGCTTGCGGACTATGACCTCAACAGATCCGAGGGCGAACGTCCCACAGCTCTTGCTATTTTCGAGGACGTTTACGGCGGAAAGGTCAACTACGTGCAGACTTCTCCCGAAAACAAGCTCTCAAAGCTGGAGGAAATGCTTGCCGCAGGCGAGGAAGTGGATATGTTCCCCTATGAGGACGGAGTTTTCCCCGAGGGCATTTCACGGAACCTTTTCCAGCCCCTCGACCCCTATTTTGAGGAGCTCGGCATGGAAGAGGACGGTCTGTGGGACGATATGAAGGATATCGCCGAGAAATTCACATACAAGGGTCAGCACTACGTTGTGCCCTACGCTCTTTCCGAGCCCTATCTGCTCACCTACAGCAGAGCGCTTTTTAGCTCGGAGGGACTTGACGACCCCTATACCTTATATAAAGAGGGCAAATGGGACTGGAACGCTTTCACGGGAATGGTAAACAAGTTCACCGAAAGCGAGACAACCGCCCATCATTTCGGCATAAGCGGCTTTTACGGAGAAGCTATCCTCGCTTCGACGGGTCATACCGTCATAAACTTCGACGGAAACAGCTTCACAAACAATATAGGCGACCCGTATATCGAGAGCGCCGAGGCGCTTATGAACGATTTCCGCGTGAGATGGCTGTACAACAGCTACTGGAGCGATATGTACCTCCACGATCAGAACACCCTGTTCTACTGCTCGCGCGACTGGAGCCTGCCTATTTCCGACAAATACAACGCTGACTACGATATTATGGTCGTGCCGTTCCCGAAAACTCCCGGAGCGGACAAGAACTACATCAACTGCAAGGCAAATGCGCGAATGCTGGTGAACAACTCCACAAAGGGAAGCGCTGTAGCGACTTATCTCAAGTGTGAGCGCCTTGCCGTTACAGAGCTGAAGGACTCCGCAAAGGAGAGGGCTCTCAAGGGCATCACCGAGGAACAGTACAACGCTGTACAGGACTATCTCGATCCTGCAAAGGTCGCTCCTGTTTTCGACTTCGGCTACGGAATGAGCCCGAGAATGTACGGAAACGGCTACTACACCTTTGAAACGCGGGGAGTTATGGACAATATCACATCGGTTCTCCTCGAAAGCGGCAACCCCTGCAACAACTGGGGCGATCTCCGCGACAGGCTTTCGCCGATCATCGACGAAGAGCTTGCGAAGTACAGCGGCTGAGAGCAAAGAATTGATAACCGGGAACAGAGATACGGGCGGCTTTGCCGCCCTTTTTGCTGTCTGAGCCGCTGATTGTACGATGTCACAATCAGCATAAGACTTATTTGAAGCATTCTACAAAGTTTTGCTGTTTGTTGAAATTTACACAAAATATTCACAAATTTTCTTGAAAATATGTTATAATATTATTACAGAAGCAAATATGAGAGGGGTGTTTGAAATTGAAGTCTTCAAGCCTTTTTCAATATTGCAATACTGCGGCAGCGAACTGACCGTGCTGCCGATCAGCTTATTTTCGCCCTTACGGGCAGCAGTAAAGCGGAAACAGGCCGAAACTGTCTTATTGCACTGTTGTCAGTACGAAAGCCGGTATCCGCTCCTGCACAAAATTGTTATGATACATATTCCCTTTAATTTTCCGCGTAAAGGTACTCTTTGCGCGGACATTTTTTGTATAGGTAGCTGCACAATAGATTATAGTGATAGTTCACAATGGGGTGAAGCTTTTTTTACACACTATGCTGAAAATGCGGATTTCATGCCGCTTTTCACCAAACTGTAACCTCTCTGTTACTGTTTTGTAACCATTTTTTCGTGCAAAACCTGTATAATGGAAATAAGGCATATTATAGGCAAATAAATTGAAAGAAGAGTGATAACATGATAAAATTTAAAAGGCTGAAATCAGCCCTCGTCAGCAGCGCAGTCGCTGTTTCCGCATTTGTTTCACCTCTTGCAGCGGTGACCCCCTCTCTCTCAGCAAATGCAGCAGACGGCGATAACTACGCTAAACTCCTTCAGTACTCCCTCTATTTCTATGACGCAAATATGTGCGGCGACAATTCCGATTGCGCTCTCTCATGGAGAGGCAACTGCCACACTAACGACGAAGTTCCAGGCGGTTTCCACGATGCCGGCGACCACGCTATGTTCGGTCAGCCACAGGGCTACACAGCAGCTACTCTCGGCTGGGCTTACTACGAATTCGGCGACGCTTTCGATTCAACAGGACAGACCGCTCACCTCAAGGTTATAACAGACAAGTTCGCTAAGTTCTTCCGCGACGCTACAGTTCTCAACGGCGATACAGTACAGAAGGTACTTATCGAAAAAGGCGAAGGAAATGCAGATCACCAGTACTGGGGTCCCCCTGAGACTCAGGGCGACAGAGGCCGTATGCTCTGGTCCACAGGCGGCGCTGCAAACGTAACTGCTGAATACGCAGCAGCTCTTGCAGCAAACTATGTAAACTTCAAGAATCCCGATGACCTCAAGTATGCTAAGGCTCTCTACAACTTCTCAAAGCAGAACCCCGCAACTTACTCATGTGAGTTCTACGGAAGCGGCGAGAGCGGATCAGCTGACGAGCTCGCATGGGCAGCAGGCTGGCTCTACCTGGCAACAAAGGACGAGGGCTACCTCAACGACCTCAAGAACGGCCCTCTCGGCTACTGGGTAATGAACTGGGAGAACGTTGCACTCGGTGCAGGCGTGCTTCTCGGATCAATCACAGGCGACTGGTCACACGCTCCCGAGCTTGGCAATCTCTCAGGCGACGGATATAAGTTCTACGACAAGTGGGGCTCGGCAAGACACAATGCAACAGCTCAGATGTGCTCGCTCGTAGCTGCAAAGCACGGCAAGGGT
>NZ_JAFYYT010000015.1 GCF_017549005.1 Ruminococcus sp. | reverse complement strand
TTATTCTGCTGACCCTGGTTCCAGTCGTTGCCGCCCTGGTTCCAGTTGTTCCAGTCGTTATTCTGCTGACCCTGATTCCAGTCATTTCCGCCCTGGTTCCAGTTGTTCCAGTCGTTATTCTGCTGACCCTGATTCCAGTCGTTGCCGCCCTGGTTCCAGTTGTTCCAGTCGTTGTTCTGCTGACCCTGGTTCCAGTCAAAACCGCCCTGATTCCAGTTGTTCCAGTCGTTGTTCTGCTGACCCTGGTTCCAGTCGAAGCCGCCCTGATTCCAGTTGTTCCAGGCGTTGTTCTGCTGACCCTGGTTCCAGTCGAAGCCACCCTGATTCCAGTCGTTGCCGCCCTGGTTCCAGTTGTTCCAGTCATTATTCTGCTGACCGCCGCCGAAATCGAAACCGCCCTGGTTCCAGTCATTTCCGCCGCCGAGATCCTGCTGCTGACCGCCGTTGCCGCTGTCAGCTGCATTAGTTGTAACTGTTACGCTCTTTACGTTAGCAGAACCGTTCGATCTGTAGCCTTCGATATTAAGGGAAACCTCATAGAGAGTACCCGACATATCAAGACCTGCCTGTGACCATGCGTCAAAGTGCTTGGATACGTCGATAGTTCCCTTCATGTAGTTAGTCTGATTATTAGCTGAACCGCTTGTAGTTCTTATGCTCCAATACTGTGGGAATGTTGATGTACCG
This sequence comes from Ruminococcus sp., assembly GCF_017549005.1. Taxonomy (GTDB): domain Bacteria; phylum Bacillota; class Clostridia; order Oscillospirales; family Ruminococcaceae; genus Ruminococcus. The sequence continues at coordinate 10,242 of NZ_JAFYYT010000015.1, read as the reverse complement.
TCGAGAGAAGGCTGATTGTAACGCATTGTCTTGGCAATTTCATATGTATTGCCGTTGAGAGTTACATTACCCTTTCTCTCACCGTCGTTTCCGGGTGGACGCCAGTCGCCCCAGCCTTCAACGATATAGTACTCCATGAGAGGATTTCTTGTCCAGCCATATACACACATATACGAATTTCCTCTTGGTGTGTACTCAACATCGTAAGTGAGGACAATGTTGCCGAAAGCCTTGTAATTCTTCTTCTGGCTGTCGAAATTCTTACCCATACGTGCAAGGAAGTTCTCAATATTGCTCCATGAGCAGGTAAAAGAACCTGCGCCGGGGTTCATAGAAGCCTGTCCCTGTCCGTTCTGGTTCCACATTTCGTAGTCATATCCGCCGATATTGCCTCTTGTCTGCTGATCGGCAGCAGAAGCTACAACAGGTATGCTTGCTGCGATCATCATTGCAGATACAGTACCGCTGATGACCTTTCTGATTTTTTTCGATTTCACTTCGATCACTCCTTCTGAGATGTTTTAGATTAAGTGATCCCTCAGAAAAATGAACGAGCTCGTATGTCTTTCTGTACATAATTATATTATTTTAACGATACGTATACAAGCCGAATATTGCGGTCGGTTTAAAAACTAACCATTTATTGCGTTCCTTAAAAGAGCTTTTTATCTGAAAAAAAGCACTTTTCAGCGCACGCTCCCGTGAAAACTCGTTTTATCGCCAAAGCATGGCAGTGCAGGATCTTATCATAATGTGCATTTTTGCAATATATATATTAAACAAGAGGCAATATTATATATATATGCCAATATCCATCTTTTTTTCACGATAAAGGTGAAAAAAGCGGCTGCAGCACGCTTTTAACGTGAAACAGCCGCTTTCATAATTCAATTGTCGAATGAGCGAAGAATGCTCATTACTTTATTTCACCCGGAAGAGTCTTTATAACATTAAGCTTGTAAAGCTGAATCGCAAGTGCGTCATTTGTTGTAACGCCGTCGCCTGCATTGCAGCAGTCCGCATTTACAAGTCCCTTATCCGTGATGTGGTGCTCATCGGTACCATTCTTGCCGTACTTGTTGGGATTTGCAAGAGACTGCATGATAATCACAGCATCTGCAAGGTCGATCATACCGTCGCAGTTTGCGTCGCCGTATACAGTTTTTTCACCTCCGTCTGAAGTTGCAGAAGAAGTTGTGACAGTTGATGTGCTTGTAGTTGCGGAAGTCGTTGTTGTTCCTGTTGTGGTAGTAGTTGTTACCGCAGGAGCTTCGCCCTGTTCATACTCATATACCACCTGAATGCCGGAATACTTGACTTCTATCTTGTCATCAACGGAAGCTTCACCTTTTTCGGAAGCGTCCCACCACTTCTGCAGCTCTATCTTGCCGTCAGCAATAGTAGCCTCAAGGTCCTCGGAGACCTTATCAGCTCCCTCGCCTGTAGTTTTGGTGAGTGTGCCGTCGAACTTCACTATAGCAGATACATTGCTGCCGAGACTGAGGGAGTAGTCCTTATATGTCCAGAAGCCCTCGCCGTCCTTTGATACCGCGTTCATACATACTGCACAGCCTGCTGTTCCCCAGCTTGAGCCTGCGCTCGATGTTACAGAGCCGTTGATGATTATCTTTGAAAGGTGCTTTGCGTCCTCGATGGGAACTACAACGAAGCCCTTGTCGTTTGTGAGCGACTCGATATCTGTGTATTCCTTTGTAACTGTGTCCTTCCTGGTCTCATAGTAAGTCTTGAGTCCGTCGAAAGCGTCTGCCTTGTCGGAAACTACTACCATAGCAGCCGAGAATGCAGGGAGCTCCACATTTACCTTGTTGTCCTTGACGTCCTTTACGATATCAATGAGCTTTATCTGCTCGTCGGTGCCGAAAATTGCATATACAGCTGCGGATTTATAATCCTTTGCCGCATTTTTGAGGTCGATAACGGCATTTTCACTGTTTGCCTGATCCTTGTTCGTGACCATTACAGTGACCTTTGAATCGTCCTCGGCGTTTACAGCTGCATAAGTGCTGGACTTTGAAACGTCCTCTGTAGCCGCAGGAATGAGGGTATCACCGAAGCAGCCGCCCTTGCCGTCGTAGTTGGTATAGAGGTTGATTCCTGCCATGATGAAAGGCTCGCCGCCCCAGAGTGTAGCGAAGTAAACGCCCTGGTCAGCGTAGCAGCCAAGCGCCTCAGCCTGTGCGATAGTTCCCGAAGCGTTATCACCGCCGCCGAAATTGTACTCGGAGATAGCAAGCTTTGTGCCGGGATAATATTTATCGATTGACTTCTTTACCGTAGGAAGTATCGGAACGTTCTCCATGCACCACTGTCCTATCCAGCTGTTCTCAACGAAGCCTTCCTCATAGAGAGTGCGGACAGACTGTAATCTGTCGTCGATGCCTTTTCTTGCTGACTCTGAGTAATAGTGAATATCGAGAACGTCAAGGAGTCTTGTGCCGCTTTCCTCGGAAGCCTTCTTCATCTGATCGAGGTAGCAGTCGAGATACCAGTGGTAGTTGTTCTCTGCCTTGACAGTTTCCCATTCGTCGTGGAAATCGTCGTCATCGAGATGGTCGAAAGCTGTATATCCGTAAAGTGCAGGTCCGAATATCTCCGCATTGGGATCCAGCTTCTTGACAGCCTTTGCCATTTCTATCGACTTGGTGCTGAGCTCCTCGATAGTAACAGGGTCGGGGTGCATTCTGCTGTGGGTCTCGTTCCAGAGAACCGGCTCGTTATCGAGGCTGTAACCCTGGATACCTGTCTCGGACCCGGAATCGCCAAGCTTTTTTATGATATAGTTTACATACTCGTCCATGTAGACTACACCGTCTGTAAGATCGGGAGTATCTGCAAAAGGAGCGTCCTTTGTGAGGACTACCTTGTTCCAGCGCTTTGAGGGAGCTTTCTCCTCCTCCGATACAGGACCTGCCTTATCTGCCGAAACATAGCCTGCAAGCTGGAGAGTCGTCAGCTTGTAGCCCACGCCGTACTTAGCTGCGTCCTTGGAGAGTACCTGTACGCAGTCGGCAGGATCATCGGACTCGGAAAGGTTGGTATCCGAGCTGTGCTTCCAGTCTGAGCCTGCGTTTGAAGCGTTGGTCTCCCAGTTATAGGCGGTCATACGGTTTCCGCCCTGACGAACCGCGTTCGCCCTGACGTCCTTGAGAGGCGAGGTGTACTGGTTTACGCCGTAAATAAGGGGTGAGATCTCCTTGCGTTCGCCCTTGAGGTCTACCGTGATATTCATGTCATAGCCGTCCGCTGCAAGAGCAAGGTTACTGTTTACGCCGCTCATGGGCGCGGTGACTGCACAGCCCGACACAACGCAGGCTGCAATAAATGCTGCTGTTTTCTTCATGTTTTCTCCTCCGTTTTATTCCGCCGTAATGCCCCGGCGGTATTATTAACAGCTGACGCTGTTATAGTCTAAAGTTCTCCTTCTCCCCACCACGGTACCTGAGGGACCACCTCGTCCTGCTCGCCGTTCTCGCGTCTGAACGCGCCCTGGCTCCACTCCTCAACATTTGGGTCCATATATTTTATATAGTTTGTAATGGTCTTTGCGAGGACAAGTATCAGGGTAAGAGGTATCTGATGCGTATAACCGTAAAGTATGACGGGCTGGTCTGAAATATCCGCGGAAACGCGCCAGACAAGTCCGAACCTGTCGAGCCTGTCGATGATATGCTGCACCTTTTCGGGAGCTATGCCAAGCTTGTCGGATATCATTGCCGTTGAAAACATCTTGTTCCTCACGCTTGCGCCGAGATAGCTTATGATACTGATAGCGTCGCCGTCCGCAAGAGTGTTGAAAAGCCGTATCATATTCGTGGTGTCGCCGAAGTAGGAATTAACACCGTTTTCGGGGATCTCCAGAAAGCAGAAGTACCGGAGATCCCTGCTCAGCCGTGATAGTGCCAGTTCACGGTCGGTTTTAAGCCCTGCATAAGTCTCGTGCTCATAACTGTCGCGGAGCTTTGCAACGGTGTCGTTGTTGGGATTGCAGGCACAGAGGGCGGTATACATGATCTTCATGAACTTTTCGGAGCGGTTTTCGGGAAGCGTCGCTCTCATTTCATCATCAACGAGCTGTTCGATATCTCTTTCACTGCTCATTACCTTTACGCCGAAAAGCGAATCAAGAGAGGTATTCAGTTCCTTAGCGAGCTGTGGGAGCAATTCACCGTCGGGATAGCTGGAATTTTCCCATTTGGAGACAGCCTGAGGCGAAACGTTCATACGAGCCGCAAGCTGTTCCTGTGTAAGCCCGAGGGCTTTTCTGCGCTTTACAAGGTTGATTCTGAAAATGCTGTTTTTATCCATGCCGCACCGCCTTTCTCTGTGCTTTCAACAATTACATTCTATCACAACATTTGGTTGAGTTCAAGCGAATAATAATAGACTTTTTGCAACCAATAGTTGTATTTGTAATAACAATCATTAAAAACTTGATTTTTTTTGCCCGTGTCTGCTGTTTTTTCCATAAAAGAAATATAAAGGCAAGAAGTTCTCAAAACTCACTTGAATTTATTAAATATAAATGATAAAATCATTATATGGAATATGTACACAAGCGAAAAACACTGGTATCATACTGAAAAATACATTTAAGGATTATTTAATAATTCCCATGCTAAGATAAAGACACAGAAAGCGAGGGGTTAATATGTATCTGAGAATACTAAAAAAGGACCTTAAACGGAAAAAGACCATGAACGTCATTCTCCTGTTGTTCGTAATACTTGCGACTATGTTCGCGGCGAGCAGCGTCAACAATATCATAACTGTTCTGAACGGTCTCGATTATTACTTTGAGAAAGCCGATATGAGTGACCACTTTGTCCTGACACTTAATCACAATGGCGATGAGATAGAAGAGTTTCTCAATAATCAGCCGAATGTCAAAGACTACCGCAGAGAAGATCAGCTTTTCTTCAACTACAGCGCCCTGACACAGAATGGCAAGAAAATAGTTGATCTTGGCAACTCCGTTCTGCTGCTTCCGATTGATAACGGAAAGCTGAATTACTTTGATAAGGATAACAATGTATTGAAAGAAGTTCCCGAGGGCTATGCTTACTTCACCGGAAGTCTTATCTCAAAAGCAGCTCTTGATTTCGGCGACGAATTTCAGACGAAGCTGGGCGATACAGAACTCACCTTCAAATACGCAGGCATCGCAAAGGACGCCTTCTTCGGTTCGGAAATGTTCAATAATCCGCGTCTGATAGTCAACAATTCGGACTATGAAAAATTCATGGCAGACGAAAAGGTAAGGGAAAACAACAGCGGCATTGTCTTCTATATCAATGGCTATGATAAAAACACTCTTGAATCTGACCTTTCGGATATCCCCACTGTAAACTTCAATAAGGGAATATCTGTGGTAAAAACAAGCTACATAATGAATATCATCGTAGCCGGAATGCTCCTGATAGTTAGCGTGTGCCTGATAATAGTTTCATTTGTCGTGCTCAGGTTCACCATAAGCTTTACTATCAACGAAGAGTTCCGTGAGATAGGCGTTATGAAGGCTCTCGGACTCAGAAACAGTTCCGTCCGCGGACTGTATCTTGTGAAGTATCTCGGTATCGCAGTTATCGGAGCATTTACAGGGCTTCTGCTGAGTATCCCGTTCGGAAACGCACTTATGAAGTCGGTCAGCGACAATATGGTGCTCGGAAATGATAACGCTCTGCTTATAAACATCGTCTGTAGCATTGCGGTCGTACTGATAATCCTGCTTTTCTGCTGGAGATGTACCCGTAAGATAAAGAAGCTCTCACCTATAGACGCAGTACGAAGTGGTCAGACAGGTGAAAGGTTCAGTAAGAGAGGTCTGCTTCACCTCGGCAAAAGCAAGCTTGGCGCAACTAAATTCCTTGCAGTCAACGATGTTTTCAGCAGCCCGAAGCAGTTCGGCGTAATGACGGTCATCTTTACGGTATGTCTGCTCCTTATAATGGGACTTGCAAATACCGCAAACACTCTTTCAAGTGGAAAGCTCCTCCCGCTCTTTGGCGCTCAGGAAAGCGACGCATACATTACAAGTACCGATATGATAGCAAAGGTAATGACAGGAGAAGTAACTTATAGGGAAATGTGCAATGAAATTGAGAAAAAACTTGCAGACAACGGTATGCCATGCAAAGTTACCTCAGAAGCTCTGCTATTCCCGACACTTGAAGCAAACGGCAAAAAAGCTTCACCTGCATTCATGTATAACAGAAACACAAATTCCTCTGATTATATGTACTCTGAGGGCTATGCTCCGAAATATGCAAACGAGATAGCGCTCACCACTCCTGTAGCCGAAAAGCTCGGCATCGGTCTGGGTGACAAAGTCAAGCTTACGCTTAACGGAAAGACTGACGATTACATTGTCTCGGCACTCTCACAGAGCCTGATACAATTTGGAGAATCAGGAAAATTCAACGAAAACGCTGACATTCCCGAAGAGAGTATCAAGCAGGTGCTGGGATTCCAGATTGATTTCGACGATTCCCCCGACAAAGCCAAAACGAAAAAACGAATAGAAAAAATGAAAGATATCTTCAGCACAAAGTATGTTGATGACACGGACGACTTTGTTATGCACTGCATAGGCACTGATATAAAGGACACAATTAACGGCGTAAAACTCATGGTGATACTTATAACAGCAGTGATAGTCATCATGATATCCGTGCTCATGGAGCGTTCCTTCATCTCAAAGGAAAAGCCGGAAATAGCCCTGATGAAAGCAATGGGCTTCAAGACGCGGTCTGTCATTGGTCAGCACATCCTGCGCTTTGCCATAGTTGCAGCAGTTGCTTCAGTGATATCCATAGCGCTTTGCTTGCCTGTCACAAAGCTCTGCATAAACCCCATATTCAGCATTATGGGAGCTATAAACGGTGTGGAATATAACATAAAGCCCGTTGAGGTATACATTATTTACCCGATAATCGTGGTGGCAGCCACACTGACCGGCGCGTTCTTCACCGCGATATACATGAAAACAATAAATGCTTCGGATACGTCCGATATAGAATAAAGGAGAATGGATATGACTACTGCTGTTCTTGAGGTCAAAGACCTCTGCAAGACTTATATAATCAACAAAAGGCAGAACAATGTTCTGAGAAACGTCAGCTTCCGCATAGACAAGGGGGAAATGGTAGCTGTTATGGGACCTTCGGGCTCGGGCAAGTCCACCCTGCTGTACACGGTCTCGGGAATGGACAAAATGACCGCAGGCAGCGTCAGCTTCTGCGGCAGGGACCTCGCAGACATGAGCGAGAACGACCTTGCGGAAATGCGCCTCGACGATATGGGATTCATCTTTCAGCAGATGTACATGATGAAAAATCTCTCAATCATCGACAATATCATACTTCCTGCGGTAAAGTCCAAAAAGAATAAGGACAGCCGCAGGGATATCGTCAAGCACGGCAGGGAGCTCATGCATAAGCTCGGTATCAGCGAGATAAGCGAGAACGACATAAACGAGGTCTCGGGCGGTCAGCTCCAGAGAGCCTGTATATGCCGCAGCATGATAAACGACCCTGATATGATATTCGCCGACGAGCCTACAGGAGCTCTCAACAGGACTGCCTCCGACGAAGTAATGGAGGAGCTGACAAAGCTGAACGAAAACGGCACCACATTAATGCTCGTCACCCATGATGCAAAAGTCGCTGCAAAATGCTCGAGGATACTTTTTATAGTTGACGGAAACATAAAGGGCGAGTATAATGTTAACAGGAAGCTTTCGCTCCATGAGCGTGAAAGAGGACTTAACAACTGGCTTCTGGAAATGGGTTGGTAAAATGGTAGATATACTTATCGTTGAGGATAATGAGGAGCTTTGCAGTCTTCTGTGCGATTTTCTCCGCTGTGAGAACTATACCGTAAGTACTGCCGCTTCTGCGGAAAAAGCCTTGTCCCTGTTTGAAAAATACGGGGCAAGGCTTGTCCTGCTTGATATAATGCTCCCCGGAACGGACGGCTTTGCAGTATGCAGACAAATAAGGGAAAAGGACAATACTCCCATAATCATACTTACCGCAAGAACGGACAAGGAGGACAAGCTCAACGGCATTCTCCTCGGAGCTGACGACTACATCGAAAAGCCATATGATATTGATATACTCATCGCAAAGATAAAGGGGATTTTCAGGCGCAGACTTGCCATTGACAAGCTTACTGACGGCGATATAGTCCTCGATCTTGCTGACGGTACTGTTGAAAAGGGCGGAGCTCCTCTAAGCATGACTGCAAAGGAATTTGAGCTTCTCCATCTGCTTATGGCAAATAAGGGACAGACACTCGGCAAGGACTTCATTTTCAACAGGATATGGGGAGCTGACAGCGAATCAGAGCCTCAGACACTTACCGTGCATATAAAATGGCTCAGGGAAAAAGTTGAGGAAGACCCGAAAAATCCACGGAAGATAATTACCGTATGGGGCAAGGGCTACCGCTGGGAGGACTGATATGAAGAGCTTTGACAGGATAGCGGCTGTTTTCGCAGTTCTTTTCGCTGTTTTTTTCCTGACCGTTAATATGATACTGCTGAAACAGAACAGATCCGAAGTACCGCTGTATAAAGTCGAAGTCAGCCGCGCGGAACAGGAGCTTGCAATGGGAAATCAGGTCAGTGCGGAGGATTATCCGAATATAATCGGTATTTACGAATATAATGGAGAAGACGGCTTCTGCAGCTCCGAAAACGAGTATATGATCAGTGAAATAAACAACAGGCTTTACCGCATAGAATATATGGACAAACCGCAGAAAAACAACTCACTTCTCGTCACGTTCAACGTAGTTCTTGCAGTTTTTGCCCTTATCGTAATTTCAGCGTTTATCTTTATCAGGCAAAAGCTGCTGAAGCCCTTCAACGAACTCAACAGCCTGCCCGAACAGCTTTCAAAGAGAAATCTCGTACTGCCGCTGAAAGAGCACAAAAGCAGGTTTTTCGGCAGGTTCATATGGGGACTGGATATGCTCCGTCAGGAACTTGAGCATTCCCGTCAGAAGGAGCTTGAATACGCCAAAAACGAGAAGACCTTCCTGCTTTCGCTGTCGCACGACATAAAGACTCCTCTTTCCGCAATAAAGCTCTACTCAAAGGCTCTTTCAAAGGGGATATATTCCTCTCCCGAAAAGCAGCTCCTTGCAGCAGAAAGCATAAACGAAAAGGCCAATGAGATAGAAAAGATAGTCTGCGAGCTGTCAGGCAATCTCAGCGGCGACGTTATGGACTTTGATGTCCGCTGCACCGAGTTTTACCTGTCGGACGTGATAAACAGGATAGACAAGTATTACAGCGACAAGCTCTCCGTAACGGGAACTTCATTCAGCGTCGGAGAATACAGTAACTGCATACTCCGCGGCGACGCCGACAGACTCGAGGAGGTATTGCAGAATATTATAGAAAATGCCGTGAAATACGGCGACGGGAACAGCATTTCCCTAAGTTTTTCAGACGAAGAGGAATGCCGCCTTATAACTGTAGCGAATACGGGCTGTACTCTTCCCGATAAGGAGCTCCCGCACATTTTCGATAGCTTCTGGCGCGGCTCGAATACAGGCTCCCAGCAGGGCAGCGGTCTCGGACTTTACATCTGCCGCAGACTTATGGAGCTCATGGGCGGAAGTATATATGCGGAAACAGTTGATGATTTAATGAAGATAACCGTTGTATGTCAGAAACAGAGCTGAATACTACATTTTTAATGCTGCAATATAAAAATAACCGCTCCATTAGAGGAGCGCCGATAAAGAAGTATTTAAGATTTTAAGATGAGGTTGCGTAACTGCCTTGGTTACGCAACCTTTCTCTTTTTGTCGTACTTCATACTGTCAGCGACCGCAGTCGATACTGCGACATCGAATCGATAATAAATGTCGATCTGCTGTGTGCGGTGACCGCTGCTCTTATCAGGAGCATGAACAACGATCTTCTCGATAAGCTCATGCATGATCTCTGGAGTAAGCTCCGTGATACGCTCATACTTCTGCACCACGCTGATGAATGCGGTCACATCAGCGGACTTCTGTTCGGCGGTTTCGATATAGGCAGTAAGCTCTGTAACGCTTGCCTTTAGTTTCTTCTGTTCGTCCTCATATCCTTCGGACATGACAGCAAATCGCTCATCGGAAATTTTCCCTGATACATTGTCCTCATAAAGCCTTGTAAACAGCCTGTCAAGCTCAATGATACGCTTTTCAGCCTGTTTCAGGGCTTTCTTT
>NZ_JAFYYT010000014.1 GCF_017549005.1 Ruminococcus sp. | reverse complement strand
GTTATCTGTGAAGTACTTTTTATTAGCTTCATCATACCAATATTCGATTGAACCATCTACGGTGCAGGAAGGTGCAACTGCTTCATGATGAGTTAGAGGCAGCTTAGCAATAGAGATTTCCTTTGTGTCGGTGTATTCTACACCCTCAAAAGTTGCCTTAGCAGTGTAGATAGTCTTTCCGTCAGCAGTATAGGTTGGAGCTATGGTTTCAGAAGTTACTTCTGCTTCGATAGTCTGAACATCATCGTCCTTTTCGCAGGTGAAATTTGCACTTGCGATGTAGCTGTCATCGAACTCGCTCTCTTCCCATGTCCATTTCGGAGCTTTGTAGGTATGACCTGTTGCAGGAATTGTCACAGCCTCCTTTGGAGTCAAATTGAATTCTTTCCCCTCAATTAAATAGGCTTCACCGTTGCTTCCGCTGTAATATTCTGTATTTCCCTCAGCCATACAAGTAGGATCTTTAGCATTCACAGAAATTGCAAGTATTCCGTCCGAGTATTCACCAAATAAGCTGCCCCTGTTAGCAAATGTGATAACTTCCTTTCTTTCGTCTACAAAGCGATAGTTCTGCCCTTCTACCAAGTCATTCGGATTACACCCGTAAAATTCCTCAAAGGACTCAGGATCCTCCCTCAGCCACCAGAAGAAGTTATCAGGATCGTTATTGTATTGTTCCTGAATAGATTCATCGTCAAAATGCCAGTGACCGCTTTCGTATATATATGAACCTGATGGAATTGCTACAATAGAATCATCACGTAAATAAGCATCTGAAAATACACCCTCTGAAAAAGCAACAGGTTTTTTTACGTTAAAAATTAATTTTAATTTGGTATCCACATAAATCGGATTATAAAGTGGGTTTGATATCTCAGGGGCAGTAATTATTATATCAACAATTGGATCGTTATCATAATAACAAAAAATGAATTCCTCTGAAAGACTAATTGGAACTGTTGAATTAATTTCAAAATATGTCATCTGCGAACGTTCAACATAAGAAACAAAAGCCGAGTTTCCAATCGAAGAAATAGCACAATCCTCAGCAAAGACTACTCTCTTTACTTTACTTGCATTTCCCCAATCATTGCCACAAAATGCCCTGTCAGGAATTGAACCTGAACCAGTAATATAAAGCAGACCTTCGTTGTCAAGAGTCCATTTTACACCTCCGAAATTGCCGCTGTCAATTATTTCTGCCTCCGCATTAGCAACAATGCCCGTACTTCCTGTCAAAAAGCCTCCCACGTTTGCGGGCAAGCTACCCGCTACAAGAGTTAATGCCATAACAAAAGCAATCGTTTTCTTCCAGCCCTTATGTTTTTTCACAACTCATTCCTCCTTGATCATTTTTTCATAATTTATAAAGGGCACTCCGCAGGAACCATTTATCCCATAGAGTATGTTATATAGGCATTCACATAACACTCACCTCTCCCCCCTAAAAATAAAAAAATAATATATAATTATATAAACTCCATATGTAGTATTATAATATATTTTTCAAGCTAATTCATTGTTTTTTTGTAAACAAATTAAATTCTGTGTTGATAAAAATAGAGATTTTACCAAATGTAAACATCAGTTAGACATTGAAAACTCTTTTTTTAGATCAACATTTGAATTTCACTATCATGACATAACCCTCAGGTCCATATGTTCGCAAGGACATGCAGGTTCAAGTCCTGTTATCCGCACTTGTAAGTCTAACGCTTGAATAAAGGTCTATACCAATATTCAGGCGTTTTTCTTTTGGATTCAGATAATGATATGTTACTCGCTCATATGAAATATTCAGCGCTTTGTACATTGACTTATTTGCCTTATTATGTTATAATGTATAAACAAATAAACGGCAGCAATGCCGTTGATAAGGAGGAGTTTATGATAGATCGTGAAAAGGCATTGAGCATCGTTACCGAATATGGGCAGGAACACATTATGAAGTACTTTGACGAACTCAGCGAGGAAGAAAAGAACGAGCTGCTTGGACAGATAGAGATAACGGATTTTTCCGTCCTCTCAAATCTTGACGATAAGGCAAATAACAACAAGCGCGGCGTTTTTGAGCCTCTCGGCGCTGTCACTATAGACGATATCGCCGCAAACAGCAGTGAGTACAAAGAGATCGGTATCGAGGCCATAAGAGCAGGCAAGGCAGCCGCAGTGCTTCTTGCAGGCGGACAGGGAACAAGGCTCGGATTTGACAAGCCGAAGGGAATGTTCAGCATAGGCGTTGAACAGGAACTTTACATTTTCCAGTGTCTCATCAATAATCTTATGTACGTTGTTAAGCTTACCGGCGCATGGATCCCTCTCTATATCATGACAAGTGAGAAAAACAACAAGGATACTGTTGATTTCCTGAAAGAAAAGAACTATTTCGGATATGATCCGGAATATATCCGTTTCTTCATACAGGATATGGCTCCCTCGGTGGACTTTGACGGCAAGATACTAATGGAAAGCAGATCGAGGATATCCCTTTCGCCCAATGGCAACGGCGGCTGGTTCTCATCTCTCGTCAGGGCAGGACTTCTTGACGATATCAGAAACAGAGGTGTTGAATGGATAAATGTTTTCGCAGTTGACAACGTGCTCCAGCGTATCGCCGATCCAAGTTTCATCGGAGCTGTTATAAAGTCCGGGCTCCAGTCGGGCAGCAAGGTAGTAAGCAAGGCTGCTCCCGAAGAAAAAGTGGGCGTCCTCTGCCTTGAGGACGGAAAGCCTTCCATAGTTGAATACTACGAAATGACCAGGGAAATGATAACTCTCCTCAACGAAAAAGGCGAACTCGCCTACAAGTACGGAGTAATCCTCAATTATCTCTTCAATGTTGCAAAACTCGAAGAAATATGCGACAGAAAGCTTCCTGTGCATATCGTTGACAAGAAGATCCCCTACATGAATGAAAACGGCGATCTTGTTATTCCCACATCGCCCAACGGATACAAGTTCGAGACCCTTGTTCTTGATATGGTACATATGCAGGACAGCTGCCTTGCATATGAAGTAGTCCGTGAAAAGGAATTTGCTCCCGTAAAGAACGCAACAGGCGTGGATTCCGTAGAATCGGCAAGAGAACTTCTCAAAGCAAACGGCGTAAAAATATGATGTTAAGCGGCACTTCCCGAAAGGGCAGTGTCGCTAATATATTTAACAACAGGTGAGGTCACATTCAATGGCAAAACTTCTTAAATTTCTGAAAGGCTACAGAAGAGAACTGTTACTTGGTCCGTTTTTCAAGCTACTCGAAGCAATATTTGAGCTTATTGTTCCCATTGTAATGGCTAAGATAATCGACAAGGGCATTGCAAACAATGATACGGCCTATGTACTGAAAATGAGCGCTCTTATAGTGGTACTGGGTGTGTGCGGACTTTGCTTCGCGCTTTCCTGCCAGTTCCTTGCGGCAAAATGCGCCTACGGTTTCGGTACTGAGCTTAGAACGGCGCTTTACAGACATATCAACTCTCTTTCCTACAGCAGCATAGACAGGATAGGCACATCCTCTCTTGTGAACCGCCTTACAAACGACACGAATACTGTGCAGAACGGCGTGAATATGTTCATAAGGCTTGCTGTAAGAGCTCCGTTTCTTGTTATAGGAGCGGCAGTTATGGCAGTTTCAATAGATGTTAAGCTCTCGGCAGTTTTCTTTGTGGTAGCTCCGCTCATCTCACTGGTCATCTTCCTCATAATGCGGAAGACCATACCTATGTATAAAAAGACCCAGCAGAGCCTTGACCGCGCGTCCATGCTCACACGCGAAAGCCTCGAGGGCGCAAGGGTAATACGCGCTTTCTCACGTCAGAACGAGGAAATACAGGAATTCATGGAGGCAGTTGACGACATTTCAGCCCAGTCGATAGCAGTCGGCAAGATATCAGCTATACTCAATCCTATTGCGTTCATGGTGATGAACTTAGGCATCGTTGCAGTGATATGGTTCGGCGGCAAAAGAATAAACATCGGCAGACTTACTCAGGGCGAGCTTACAGCGTTCACCAACTACATGACGCAGATACTCCTTGCACTTGTTGTACTTGCCAACCTCATTGTCATATTCACAAAGGCTTTTGCCTCTGCAAACCGCATAAGCGAGGTTTTCGCACTTCTCCCCGAAGAGGACGGCAATATCTCGGATATAAATGAAGAAAGCAGCAATATCATAGAGTTCAGTGACGTTTCCTTTGCATACGAAGCCTCCGGAGATTCTTCCGTAAAAGATATCAGCTTCACAGTGGGCAGGGGAGAGATGCTTGGTATCATAGGCGGTACAGGCTGCGGAAAGACCACGCTGGCGAACCTTATTCCGTGCTTCTACAGAGCGACCGAGGGTACTGTCTCGGTTTTTGGCAGGGATGTAACAACGATATCACATGACGAGCTTCGCAGAAGGATAGGAATAGTTCCTCAAAAAGCCGTGCTTTTCACAGGAACTGTACGTGACAACATGAAATGGCGTAAGGCGGATGCCACCGACGAGGAGATAATTTCCGCATTGAAGACCGCACAGGCATGGGATTTCGTAAGCCAGTCTCCGGATGGTCTCGACACTGTCATATCCCAGGGAGGAAAGAACCTTTCCGGCGGTCAGAAGCAGCGAATCTCCATTGCAAGAGCACTTGTGGGCAAGCCAGATATCGTCATACTTGACGATTCCACCAGCGCACTTGATTACAAGACAGACCTTTCATTCAGAAAGGCTCTCCGTGAGGCGCTCCCGGACACTACCGTCATCATGGTGTCACAGAGGACGACCTCTCTCAAGGACGCTGACAAAATAATAGTAATGGACGACGGTGAAGCCGTAGGCATAGGAAAGCATGACGAGCTTATCGGAAGCTGTCAGGTCTACAGCGAGATCTACCGCTCGCAGATGTCTCAGAAGGAGGGAAAAGCCAATGCTTAAAGTTCTTAAAAGAGTAATAGCCTACGCCCGCCCCTATCTGAAATACTTTATTCTCACAATATTTTTTGCCCTTGCAGGCATATCTCTCTCCCTTGCAGTGCCCGTATTCATAGGTGAAGCCGTGGACTGCTGCGTGGGAAAGGGAAACGTTGACTTCACAAGACTCACGAGGATAATTGTTTTTCTTGCTTCAATTGTCATAGCCAGCACTCTTTTCCAGTGGCTCATGACCCTCTGTACAAACAAGCTTGCGTTCCTCACAGTCCGCGACCTGAGAGCCGACATATTCAACAAGCTTCAGAGAGTTCCCCTGAGATACATAGACGGACGCACAAAAGGCGAGCTCACCAGCCGCGTCATAAATGACATAGAGATCATCTCAGACGGACTTCTCCAGGGCTTTGCCCAGCTTTTCAGCGGAGTTATAACCATAATCGGAACACTTATATTCATGATGACGATAAACGTGAAAATAGCTGTGGTAGTCGTGCTCCTGACACCTCTTTCCTTTATAGCGGCTTCAAGGATAACAAAGGCTTCTCACGATTCATACATGAAACAGTCAAAGCTCCGCGGCGACATGGTGAGCCTTGCGGAGGAAATGGCAGGCAATCAGAAAATAGTCAAGGCTTTCGTCTACGGAGACAGGGCTGAGGAGAGATTCGGCAAAGTCAACCGAGAATACGGAAAGATAGGTGCAAAGGCTACGTTTTTCAGTTCCATGACCAATCCAACGACCCGTTTTGTAAATGGTGTCATTTACGCGGCTGTAGGTCTGCTGGGAGCTCTCGGCGTTATCAGGCGCTTTCCTTTTTTGGGTACTATGACAGTCGGAAAGCTTTCAAGCTTTCTCGCTTATTCAAATCAGTACACCAAACCCTTCAACGAAATATCGGGCGTCATTGCTGAGCTCCAGAACGCTGTTGCCTCTGCACAGCGAGTGTTCACTGTCCTTGACGAGGAGGAGATATCGGACGACTCCCATAAGGAGGCGCTTTCCGAATGCGACGGCAGTCTGAGATTCAAAAACGTGTTCTTCTCCTATAATCCTGAGGTAAAGCTAATCCAGGACTTCAACCTTGACGTCAGAACAGGTCAGCGCATAGCCATAGTAGGACCCACAGGCTGCGGAAAATCCACAATAATAAATCTTCTGCTGCGATTCTACGGCATAAACAGTGGAAGTATCGAATTATCAGGCAAAAATATCTATGACATCACCCGTGAGAGCCTGCGGAGCAAGTTTGGCATGGTATTGCAGGAAACATGGGTATTTACAGGAACTGTAGCCGAAAACATAGCTTACGGAGCTCCCGATGCAACAAGGGAGCAGATAATCGAAGCGGCAAAGGCGGTGTACGCCCACGGCTTTATAAAAAGGCTGCAAAATGGCTACGATACCGTCATAAGCGAGGACTGCGGACTTTCACAGGGACAGAAACAGCTCATATGTATCGCAAGGATAATGCTGATATCGCCACCAGTCCTCATACTTGACGAAGCCACCAGCTCTATCGACCTGAGAACCGAACAGCGCATACAGAAGGCCTTCATAAAACTTATGGAAGGCAGGACGAGCTTTATCATAGCACACAGACTCTCGACGATAAAGAATTCAGACGTAATACTCGTAATGAAACAGGGAAATATCATAGAACAGGGAAGTCACGAAGAGCTAATGGAAAAGGGCGGCTTCTACTCCGAGCTCTACAACAGCCAGTTTGCTTCGTGATTTCAAGGAAATAAAGGTGAAATCATGAACAAAGAATGGTCCGAACTTAACAAAGCTGTGCAGTCACAGCTGAAAAAAGCCGAAACATATAAAAAAGGTCTTGAATCTCTGTTCACGCTTAGAGGAATGCTCACAGAGGTACTGAACTCATTCAGAAATGAACTGAAACGTGAAGACTTCAATGCTATGCCCTGCATGAACGCCGACGGCTATCACTCAAAAAGCATAGCCTACTCGATATGGCATATCTTCCGCATAGAGGACATAGTCGCTCACACACTCATAAACGGCGATGAACAGGTATTCTTCGCAGGGAACTACAAGGAGCGCACAGGCTCTCCCATAATAACTACGGGAAATGAGCTTGTGAAAGGGGAGATAGCAGACTTTTCGGCAAAACTCGACATCGACGAACTTTACGCATATATCTCCGAGGTCAGGAGCAGCACCGAGGCTATACTGAGAGCTCTTCCTTTTGATATGCTGAAAAGCAGGGTGCAACCCGAACGAAGAGAGCAGCTCATTGCAATGAACGTGGTCAGCCGAGACGAAAGCGCAGCCTGGCTCGTGGATTACTGGTGCGGAAAGGATATCCGCGGACTTATACAAATGCCATTTTCACGCCACTGGATAATGCACACAGAAGCAAGCCTGCGTATCAGAGATAAACTATACAAATAAGCCTTAACTCCCGAAAGCATTTGCGGTTTCGGGAGTTTTCATTATAAAAGCATAAAATTTACATATAAAAAATACTTTGTTTAATTCTTGACAAACTGACAGAAATGTTGTAAAATTATAATGTATTTTTATATTTTGAAAGGAATGATCTTCAATGGGTTCAACTTTAACTGAAAAGATCCTTAAAGCACACCTTGTTGACGGCGAGTATGTCAAGGGTCAGGAGATCGGTATCCGTATCGACCAGACTCTCACTCAGGACGCAACAGGTACAATGGCATATCTTGAATTTGAGGCAATGGGCGTTCCCCGTGTAAAAACGGAGCGTTCCGTCGCTTACATAGATCATAACACTCTCCAGAGCGGCTTTGAGAACGCCGACGACCACAGATTCATCGGCAGTGTAGCCAAGAAGCACGGCATTTACTTCTCACGTCCCGGCAACGGTATCTGCCACCAGGTACATCTCGAGCGCTTCGGTATCCCGGGAAAGACACTCATCGGTTCTGACAGCCATACCCCCACAGGCGGCGGTATCGGTATGATTGCTATCGGCGCAGGCGGTCTCGACGTTGCAGTTGCAATGGGCGGCGGCGCTTATTACATCACCTGTCCTAAGGTAGTTAAGGTAGAGCTCACAGGAAAGCTACAGCCATGGGTAGCTGCAAAGGACGTTATCCTTGAAGTTCTCAGAAGACTCTCCGTAAAGGGCGGCGTAGGAAAGGTCATCGAATACTGCGGCGAGGGCGTAAAGACCCTTTCTGTTCCAGAAAGAGCAACTATCACAAACATGGGCGCAGAGCTTGGCGCTACTACATCTATTTTCCCGTCTGACGAGATCACAAAGCAGTTCCTCAAGGCACAGAAGCGTGAAGAAGTATGGACTCCTCTTGCTGCTGACCCCGACGCTGTATACGACGAAGAGCTCACTATCGACCTGAGCAAGCTCGTTCCGCTTGCTGCCTGTCCTC
This sequence comes from Ruminococcus sp., assembly GCF_017549005.1. Taxonomy (GTDB): domain Bacteria; phylum Bacillota; class Clostridia; order Oscillospirales; family Ruminococcaceae; genus Ruminococcus. The sequence goes on along the minus strand of NZ_JAFYYT010000014.1, from coordinate 39,075 downwards.
ATTCTCCCGACAACGTAAAGAGCGTTGAGGAGATCGGCAGACTCAAGATTGACCAGGTATGTATCGGTTCATGCACAAACTCATCTCTCCTTGATATGCTCAAGGTAGCTCATATACTCAAAGGCAAGACTGTAAATCCCGACGTATCACTTGCTATTGCTCCCGGTTCAAAACAGGTTCTCAATATGCTTGCACAGAACGGCGCACTTTCAATACTCATCGACGCAGGTGCAAGAATACTCGAAAGCGCTTGCGGCCCCTGCATCGGTATGGGACAGTCTCCTAACTCAAAGGGAATCTCGCTCCGTACCTTCAACAGAAACTTTGAAGGCCGCTCCGGCACAAAGGACGGACAGATATACCTCGTATCGCCTGAAATGGCAGCAGTTTCCGCTCTTACAGGCTATCTCACCGACCCGAGAGAGCTGGGCGATATGCCTGAGTTCAAGCTCCCTGACGAGTTCGTTATCAACGACAATATGGTAGTACCGCCTGCACCCGTTGAGGAAATGGACAGCGTAGAGATACTCCGCGGACCAAATATCAAGCCCTATCCCGAGACAGCTCCGCTCCTCGAGACCATCGACGCTCCGGTTTCACTGAAGGTAGGCGACAATATCACTACAGACCACATCATGCCTGCAGGTGCCAAGATACTTCCTCTCCGTTCAAATATCCCGAAGATATCACAGCACTGCTTCGCTGTATGCGACGAAAGTTTCCCCGAGAGAGCAAAGGCCCTCGGCAAAAGTATAATCGTAGGCGGTTCAAACTACGGACAGGGCTCATCGCGTGAGCACGCAGCACTTGCACCTCTTTACCTCGGCGTAAAGGCTGTTCTTGTAAAGTCATTCGCACGTATCCACCGTGCAAACCTCATAAACGCAGGTATCCTTCCGCTCACATTCGTCAACGAAGCTGATTACGACAGTATCTCGCAGGGCGACCAGCTCGTACTTGCAGACGTAAGAAAAGCTGTTGAGGCAGGAAAAAGCGAACTTACAGTCATCAACAAGACAAACGGCAAGGAGATACCGGTTCTCTGTGAGCTTTCAGGACGTACAAAGGATATCATGCTCGCAGGCGGACTTCTTGACTTCACAAGAGAATCAATGAAATAATGACCGCATTTATTGCAAGGAACTATGGATATAAAAGAAATATTCAATGATATCGTAACAGACGTAAATGACAGCAATCGAAGGACAAAGGCAGACAGAAGGGAGAGGGGATTATCCCTCTCAATCCCCGTCAGCGCGCAGGGGAGTATCTCGGCGGCTGGCTTGTCGCTCTTCTTCCGCAGTTTATAGGCTTTATCGTAGGACTTGCTCTGACAAGAATGATAGGTCTTCACGGCGCGGCCTATTTAGTTATAGGCGGACTGTGCGCCCTTGCTGTGGGAACATATAAAAGCGTATCTTTCGACAAGATATCATTTGCGCCCGCTGTTGTCAGAAACGTCATACTCATGCTCCTTTTCTGCGGAGCACTGGCACTTATCGAATTACTCAGCCGCTCAGAGGCTTAATGAACTTTATTTACGGAGGTATGAACCAATGGCAAAAATCACCATGAAAACGCCGCTCGTTGAAATGGACGGCGACGAGATGACAAGGATCCTCTGGCAGTGGATAAAGGAAACTCTCCTTGAACCATATGTAGAGCTCAACACTGAATACTACGACCTCGGTCTCAAGCACAGAGAAGAGACCAAGGATCAGGTGACCATAGATTCAGCAGAAGCTACAAAGAAGTACGGCGTAGCTGTAAAGTGCGCTACGATCACTCCGAACGCTGCAAGAATGCCCGAGTACAACCTCACCCAGATGTGGAAGTCTCCAAACGGCACTATCCGTGCAGCCCTTGACGGAACCGTTTTCCGTACTCCTATCATAGTAAAGGGCATCGAGCCTTATATCCCCACATGGACAAAGCCGATAACCATTGCCCGTCATGCATACGGCGATGTTTACAAGAACACAGAAATGCGCGTAAGCAAGGGCAGCAAGGCTGAACTCGTTGTAACAGACGAAAACGGCAACGAAACACGCGAGCTTATCCACGATTTTACAAAATGTGACGGTATTATCCAGGGACTTCACAACCTTGACGCTTCTATTGCAGGCTTCGCAAGAGCTTGTCTCAACTACGGTCTCGACCTCAAACAGGACGTATGGTTTGCTTCAAAGGATACCATCTCAAAGAAGTACGACCACCGCTTCAAGGACATCTTCCAGGAGATATTCGATAAAGAATACAAGGAAAAGTACGAAGCCGCAGGCATAGAGTATTTCTACACTCTAATAGACGACGCAGTAGCAAGAGTTATCCGTTCAAACGGAGGCTACATATGGGCTTGCAAGAACTATGACGGTGATGTTATGTCAGACATGGTGTCAACCGCTTATGGAAGTCTCGCTATGATGACCTCTGTACTCGTGTCTCCCGACGGTATCTATGAGTATGAAGCAGCTCACGGAACAGTACAGCGCCACTACTACAAATACCTCAAGGGTGAGGAGACCTCAACAAACTCTGTTGCTACCATCTTCGCATGGAGCGGAGCCCTCCGCAAGAGGGGAGAGCTTGACGGCACACAGGAACTCTGCGACTTTGCCGACAAGCTTGAAAAGGCAACTATCCAGACTATTGAGGACGGTATCATGACAGGCGACCTCTACCTTATCTCCAAGCTCGATAATAAGCGCAAGGTAGATTCAAAAACATTCCTTGACGAAATAAAGATCAGACTCGACAAATTAATGTAATAAGAGAGAAGGCATATCGTAATGTCAAAGAGCTCAATATCCAATTCAGTAATAAGAAGGCTCCCGCGATATTATCGCTTTCTCGGCGAGCTTGAACACAATGGCTACATACGCATTTCGTCACGCGAACTTTCGGAAAAAATGGGGCTTACAGCTTCACAGATACGTCAGGATTTCAACTGCTTCGGTGAGTTCGGCCAGCAGGGCTACGGTTATAACGTAACCGACCTCCGCTTCGAGATAGGAAAGATACTCGGACTTGATACTCTTACTCCGATGATCCTTCTCGGTGCAGGAAATCTGGGAAAAGCTATAGCGACCCATATAGATTTCCACAACAAGGGATTCGACCTCATAGGTGCATTTGATGTAAATCCTGATATAATCGGCAAGGATCTCGGCGGACTGCAGGTCAGAAGCATTGAAGAGGTAGGAACATTCTGTGCAGAAAACAAGCCTGTCGCCGCTATACTCTGCGTTCCAATGTCATCTGCCGAAAAGCTTGTGGATACACTTATCGGGTGTGGCATCAAAGCTTTCTGGAACTTCACGCACTACGACCTCAAGGTCTTACACAAAGGCGTGGCTGTTGAGAACGTTCACCTCGGAGACAGCCTTACAACGCTATCCTACGGTCTGAACAATCTTGAAAACAATAAGTAACGATACAAAACGGAGTTTCTTGTGAAGCTCCGTTTTTTACTGCCGATAAATATACTTCAGTGTGAAAAAAATATCAAGCCCTCAGCATGATTATATATTATTTGGAATAGATGTATTCCTGTGCTCTCACAGCAATTATATGGCTTGCATAAAAATATTACCGTGATTTATTGCACATATCATAAAACTACTTGTTTGGTATGATTATATACTACTCGTGGCAAACATTCAGCGAAGCCTGTAACAGGAAGAATAATGCCAAAAATTATATTGATTTACCATTTATGCACTCATTTTCAAAAGCTGATATATAAAACAATATATCATATAAAAATATTATTAAGTTTTTAATTAAAAAAGAATTGTTAATTAGATATCAATATCTGAATAGCAATATTCTTAAACTGAATTTGAAATAATCGCAAGATACTGTTATACTTATAATGTATACGTTTGAAATAAGGGAGAAAGTGTCGATATGTACACTTGCTCCGACAAATCTGTCTGGGAGTGGATATTAAAATGGATTACCGTATCGAACATGATTCAATGGGAGAGGTAAGAGTGCCCAAAGACAAGTACTGGGGCGCACAAACCGAGAGAAGCCATGAAAATTTCCTTATAGGCGTTGGTATAGAAACAATGCCCCGCGAGATAACTCATGCTCTCGGTATTCTGAAAAAGGCTGCCGCTATGGCAAATCATGAGATCAAGCCGGAGAAAATGACCAAAGAAAAGTGCGATATCATCATGAAAGTCTGCGACGAGGTCATAAGCGGCTCTCTCAATGAGCATTTCCCGCTTGTTGTATGGCAGACGGGAAGCGGTACACAGTCGAATATGAATACCAACGAGGTCATCGCCAACCGTGGAAACGAAATCGCAGGAAAAGCTCTTCTCCACCCGAACGATGATATCAATATGAGCCAGTCCTCCAACGATACTTTTCCAACGGCAATGCATATATCAGCCGTTCTCGCTCTTGAGGACAGGGTCGTACCTGCCGTTAAGGATCTTATAAAAACCTTTATCCGTCTTGAATCTGAGAACGAGGGTATCGTAAAAAGCGGACGCACACATCTGCAGGACGCAACTCCAATAAAATTCTCACAGGAAATAAGCGGCTGGAGAGCTTCGCTCGAAAAAGACAAAAAGATGATTCTTGCAGCCTGTGAGGAGCTCAAGGAGCTCGCACTCGGCGGCACAGCTGTCGGCACAGGTCTGAACGCACCAAAGGGATTCGCTGAAAAAGCTGCCGAAAACGTAGGAAAGCTCACCGGTAAGGACTTCCGTTCATCGCCGAACAAATTCCACTCTCTCACTTCTAAGGACGAAATAGTTTTTGCTCACGGAGCATTAAAGGCGCTTGCTGCCGATATGATGAAGATCGCCAACGACGTAAGATGGCTTGCTTCGGGACCACGCGACGGTCTCGGGGAGATATTCATTCCCGAGAATGAACCCGGCTCTTCTATAATGCCCGGAAAAGTAAATCCAACACAGTGCGAACAGGTAACAATGGTGGCGGTACAGGTCATGGGCAATGACGTAACTGTAGGAATGGCTGCATCACAGGGAAATTTTGAGCTCAACGTATTCATGCCCGTATGCGCTTACAACTTCCTGCAGTCGGCAAGACTTCTCGCTGAGTCAATAACATCATTCAACAGGAACTGTGCAGTGGGAATAAGAGCAAACAAAGAGAAAATGCACAATAATCTTCATAATTCCCTCATGCTCGTAACCGCTCTCAACCCATATATCGGCTACGAAAATGCCGCAAAGACTGCCAAGAAAGCCTTTAAGGACAATATTTCCCTTAAAGAAGCCTGTGTGGAGCTCGGATTCCTCACAGCCGAAAAATTTGACGAAGTATTCCACCCGGAAGAAATGGTCTGATATAAAACGAAAGGAAAAGTGCGTATGGAAACTTTTACTTATTACCCGGGCTGTACGCTGAGAACTAAAGCAAAAACTCTCGACGTTTACGCCCGAGCTTCCGCAAAAGCTCTCGGTATCGGCCTTGAAGAGCCTGCCGACTGGCAGTGCTGCGGCGGAGCTTATACGACCGCAAAGGACGAGATTGCAACAAAGCTTTCGGCAGTAAGGACTTTAAACGCTGCCAAAACTGCGGGCAGACCGCTCATCACCGTCTGTTCCGCCTGTCATAACGTTATAAAGCAGACAAATTACGATATATCACACGATGATGAAATGGCTTCAAAGGTGAACAGCTACCTCGGACTTGACGAGCCCTACTGCGGCGAAGCCACGGTATACCATTACCTTGAAATGCTCAGAGATGTTATAGGTTTTGACGAGCTTGCAAAGAAAGTGGTAAATCCGCTCACAGGTAAAAAAATTGCTGCTTATTACGGCTGTCTGCTGCTGAGACCTTCAAAAGCCCTCGCAATGGACGATCCTGAAAACCCGACTATCATCGAAGACTTCATACGTGCTCTCGGCGGTACTCCTGTTATCTACGCTCAGAGGAACGAGTGCTGCGGCGGCTATATTGCCCTTGAGGACAAGGCTCAGGCTCAGAAAAGGAGTAATAGTGTAATGAAGTCGGCAGAGGATCAGGGAGCTGAAATGGTGATCACAGCCTGTCCGCTGTGTATGTACAATCTCAGAAAGAACGGCGGTTCCGCACTTCCTGTTTACTATTTCACGGAAATACTCGCAGAAGCTCTCGGAGTAAAGGGGGATGACAATGAATAAGAACCTCAAGGAACAGGTGCTCCGTTCAAGCGGCGTTAATGTACTGAAATGTATGCGCTGCGGAAAATGTTCGGGAACCTGCCCGTCCTACGACGAAATGGAATATCATCCCCACCAGTTCGTATATATGGTGGAGCGCGGAGATATCGAGACTCTCATGAACTCAAAGTCCATATACAAATGCCTGACCTGTTTTGCCTGTGTTGACAGGTGTCCGCGAAACGTAGAGCCTGCAAAGGTAGTTGAAGCAGTACGCCTTGCAGCAATCCGTCAGCAGGGAAATAACCATATAAACCCGAATCAGATACCCGGAATGCTTGACGACGATATGCCTCAGCAGGCAATAGTCACAGCATTCAGGAAATACATAAAGTAAGGGGGACAGTAAAATGCAGAGAATAGGTGTATTTGTCTGTCACTGCGGAACAAATATCGCTGCAACAGTCGATGTAAAAGCAGTTGCAGAAGCCCTCGGCAGGGAACCGGGAGTCATAGTCTCTCAGGATTACCAGTATATGTGTTCCGAATCAGGTCAGAACCTTGTAAAGAACGCTATCAAGGAGCATAAGCTTACAGGAGTTGTGGTATGTTCATGTTCCCCGAGAATGCACGAAAATACATTCAGAAATGCTGCAGCTTCCGCAGGCCTCAATCCATACCTTGTTGAGATAGCAAATATCCGCGAACAGTGTTCATGGATACACAAGGATATTGCAAGTGCTACGGAAAAGGCTATAATTCTCGGAAAAGCTGCTGTTGCCAAAGTCCACCTCAATGCTCCGCTCACAGCAGGGGAGAGCCCCGTTGTAAAGAGAGCTCTCGTTATAGGCGGCGGTATCGCAGGTATACAGACCGCTCTTGATATCGCAGAGGCTGGCTTCGATGTTGATATAGTAGAAAAGAAGCCCACGATCGGCGGTAAAATGGCTCAGATCGACAAGACCTTCCCGACGCTTGACTGCGCCGCTTGTATCCTCACTCCGAAAATGGTTGAAGCTTCGCAGAACGAGCACATAACAATCCATTCATATAGTGAGGTAGCCGATGTAAAAGGATTTGTTGGCAACTTCACGGTAACAATAAAGAAAAAGGCACGTTTCGTTGACGAGACAAAGTGTACAGGCTGCGGATTATGCACCGAAAAATGTCCCATGAAGAAAGTCCCCAACGAGTTCAATATGGGATTCGACAACAGATCAGCAATATATATCCCGTTTGCCCAGGCTGTTCCGAAGGTAGCTACTATCGACCCGAACAACTGCATGATGATGAAAACAGGCAAATGCGGAGTATGCTCAAAAGTCTGCTCAGCAGGCGCTATCGACTATAAGCAGGAGGACAGGTTAATAGAGCAGCAATACGGTGCTATCGTCGTAGCTACGGGATTTGAGCCCATAAAGCTCGACAAATACGACGAATTTGCATATAATCAGTGCCCCGACGTTGTAACATCGCTGGAGCTTGAAAGACTGATGAATGCTGCCGGACCAAACGGCGGAACTCTTCTCCGTCCTTCTGACAAGACCCACCCGCACAAGATAGTTTTCGTACAGTGCGTTGGCTCAAGATGTGACGACAGCAAGGGCAAGCCCTATTGCTCGAAGATATGCTGTATGTATACAGCCAAGCACGCTATGCTAATCCGCGAGAAGTACCCTGATACCGAGGTCTACGTATTCTATATAGATGTCCGTACTCCCGGCAAGAACTTCGACGAGTTCTACCGCCGTGCAGTTGAGCAGTACAATGTTCACTACATAAAGGGAATGGTCGGAAAAGTAACTCCTCGCTCGGACGGAAAGATTGATGTTCAGGCTTCCGATCTTCTTGCAAACGAACAGCTCCATATTGACGCAGATATGGTAGTTCTTGCAGCAGCTATCGAGCCCGACAAGACAGCCCGTCCTCTTGCGACCATGCTCACTACACAGATGGATACCAACGACTTCTTCACAGAGGCTCATCCGAAGCTCCGCCCTGTTGAGAGCGCAACCGCAGGAATCTTCCTCTCGGGAGCTTGTCAGGGACCAAAGGATATCCCCGAAACCGTCGCACAGGCAAGTGCGGCAGCTGCCAAGGCGATCGTTCTTCTCGTAAAGAACAGCATTACCTGCAATCCATGTGTTGCTCATTCGGACGAGCTTATGTGCAATGGCTGCTCATCATGTGAAAAGGTTTGTCCTTACGGCGCTATCACATACATAGACAAGGAGTTCAAAATGCCTGACAGGACCATTGCTGTACGCCGTGTCGCAAGCGTTAACCCTGCTGTATGTCAGGGCTGCGGCGCTTGTACGGTAGCCTGTCCTTCGGGAGCAATGGACCTTAACGGATTTTCCAACAGCCAGATCATAGCGGAGGTGGACGCAATATGCAAGTAAATGAAAACAAAGAGTTTCAGCCTCTAATCGTTGCATTCTGCTGTAACTGGTGCTCTTATGCCGGCGCCGACCTCGCAGGTACAAACAGGCTGAACTATCCCGATAATATAAAGATAATCAGAGTTCCCTGCTCATGCAGAGTAAACCCTATGTTCATACTCCGAGCTTTCCAGCGCGGCGCTGACGGAGTTATCCTCTGCGGCTGCCACCCTGGAGACTGTCACTATACCTCGGGTAACTACTTCACAAGAAGAAGAATGACCCTGCTTTTCAGTATGCTGGATTTCCTTGGTATAGAGCGCGACAGAACAAGGGTAGAATGGGTATCGGCAGCTGAGGGAGCTAAGTTCGCAGCGACCATGAACGAGTTTACGGAAGCTGTCAAAAAACTCGGTCCCAACCGCAGATTGGAGGATCTAAGATGCAGGAAGCAATGATAAATAAAGCAAAACAGCTTTTGGCTGACGGCGTCGTTGATCGCGTCATCGGCTGGAAGAGGGGAGAGTTCGCTTACGATATCACCCCTGCTGTATTCACAAGCGCAGAGGAACTCGATGAGAGCTTTGTATACGATGATTTTACAGCTGCAAATGTTTCTAAATATCTTGTAAAAGAGAGCAGAAAGGATGGTAAGGTTCTTGCCTTCCTCAAGCCCTGCGACACATACAGCTTCAATCAGCTCGTAAAAGAGCACAGAGTCGTTCGCGAAAACGTATATATCGTAGGTATCCCAGGCGGTCCGAAGCTCGACGCCGAGAAGATAAAAGCAAAGGGAATTACGGGAATACTCAGCGTCAAAAACGAAAATTACACTCTGAAAATAGAGACAGTCTACGGCGAGGAGTCCATGCCGTTCTACGAAGCTGTCCTTGACAAATGCGCTTCATGCAAAAGCAAAAAGCACGTTATATACGACGAGCTCATGGGAGAAGAGGGCGATGTCCTCGACTCAAACCGCTTCGACATGGTGGAAAAGCTGGAAAATATGACTGCTCAGGAGCGTTACGATTTCTGGAGAGAGCAGCTCTCAAAGTGCATACGCTGCAATGCCTGCCGCAACGTCTGTCCTGCCTGCACCTGTGAAAAGTGCGTATTCGACAATCCGGATTCAGGCATTGAGAACAAGGCTCCTGCCGACAGCTTTGAAGAGAATATGTTCCATATTATCCGTGCCTTCCACGTTGCGGGAAGGTGTACCGACTGCGGCGAATGTTCGAGAGTATGCCCTCAGAATATACCGCTACATCTGCTCAACCGCAAATTCATAAAGGATATAAACGCATTTTACGGCGAATACCAGGCAGGAGAGGACGCAGTATCACGCGCTCCCCTCAATGAATACAAACAGAACGACTGCGAAGCAAACATCGTTCACGAAAGGGGAGTTGAATAATGCTGAAAATATCGCTTGATAAGCTGGATAAGCTTTTTGAAGCCATTTCAGCTACAAAAACTCTCTATATCCCCACCGACCGAGAGGACGGAGCTGCCGAATACAGAAAATACGAAAGCGGCATGAAGCTCAGCAGCGCTCTCAACACAGTCAGAAGCGCAAAAGACTTCTTCTTTCCGCAGACCGAAAATCTTGTGGACTTCAAAATGGACGGTAAAAATATCGAAGTAATTGATGTCCGCGAGGAATCGGAGGATTTTGTCATATTCGGAGTCCGCGCCTGCGACGCAAGAAGCTTCACCATACTTGACAAGGTTTTCCTTGCAGAACCTGTGGACAGCTACTACAAGAACCGCCGCGACCACGGAACTGTTGTTGCTATGGCGTGTACACGCCCTGCCGAGACCTGCTTCTGCGGTACATTCGGCATAGATGCAGCTGCTCCCGAGGGTGACGCCGCCTGCTACAGCGACGGCGAGAGCCTGTTCATAGAAGCACACAATGAAAAAGGACAGCAGTTCATTGATTCCATTGCTTCTCTCCTTAAAGATGGCGATACTTCCAAACTTGAAGAAGTTCGTGCAAAAACAAGAGAGATACTTAAAAAGCTTCCTCTTGCGAAACTTACTACCGATAATTTCGGCGGAGACAAGCTCAATGAGTACTTTAACTCCGACAAGTGGGGCGAGCTTTCAGAGAGCTGTCTCGGCTGCGGCACCTGTACCTTTGTCTGCCCAACCTGTCAGTGCTATGACATAAAGGACTTCAATACAGGCCACGGCATAAAACGTTTCCGCTGCTGGGACTCATGTATGTACTCTGATTTCACCAAAATGGCACATGGAAACCCAAGACTTACTCAGCTTGAACGCTTCCGTCAGAGATTCATGCACAAGCTGGTGTATTTCCCTGCAAACAATAACGGCGAATTCGGCTGTGTAGGCTGCGGAAGATGTCTTGCAAAATGTCCCATATCCATGAATATCGTCAAGGTAATGAAAGCGCTGGAGGTAAAGTAATGAATAATGATACATTGATACCTTACATCGGAGTAGTTACCGATATAAGGCAGGATACTCCTGATGTCAAGACTTTCAGGGTAGTTTCGCCCGAGGGCGGCAAGGTTTTCGAGCATATGCCAGGACAGTGTGCAATGCTGTCCATACCGGGAGTGGGTGAGGCTATGTTTTCCATAACCTCCTCGCCTACAAACAGGGAGTTCATGGAATTCAGCATAAAAAAATGCGGCTGTCTCACAACATGGCTCCACGCTATGGACGTAGGTCAGCAGATAACTATACGCGGACCTTACGGCAACGCTTTCCCAGTTGAAACAGAACTCAAAGGCAAGGATCTCCTCTTCATCGCTGGAGGAATCGGACTTGCACCGCTTCGCTCGGTAATAAACTATGTCCGCGATAACCGCTCCAACTACGGCGACGTACAGGTGATCTACGGTTCGCGTTCAAAGGACGACCTCGTGGATTATCAGGAGATAATAGACGAATGGATGAACGACGACGGTATCGAAGTCAATCTAACTATTGATAATCCTCAGGAGGGCTGGGACGGTCATGTAGGATTTGTTCCCAACTATGTCAAGGAGCTCGATCCTTCCATAAACAAGACAGTCCTCATCTGTGGACCGCCGATAATGATAAAATTCACCCTTGCAGGACTTAAAGAGCTCGGCTTCAAGGAGACTCAGGTCTATACTACCATGGAACTTCGCATGAAATGCGGAGTAGGTAAGTGCGGACGCTGCAATATCGGTAATAAATACGTATGCAAAGACGGTCCTGTTTTCCGTTTCGATCAGCTTGGCGAACTGCCTGATGAATATTAAAAAGGAGAAACTTGCATGGAAAATATGTTGAATGTTTACCTGTTCGGCAAGAAATATCAGGTGCCGGCAGGTCTTACAATAATGACTGCTATGGAATATGCAGGCTATGAGCTTGTCAGAGGCTGCGGCTGCCGCAACGGTTTCTGCGGTGCCTGCGCTACGATATACAGAATAAAAGGAGAGATAGAGCTTCACGGCTGTCTTGCCTGTCAGACTGAGATACAGGAGGGTATGTACATAGCAACTCTTCCTTTCTTCCCACTTGAAAAAAGGGTATACAATATCGAAGATATAAAGCCCGATCAGCAGATAATGATGCAGCTTTATCCCGAGATATACAGCTGTATAGGCTGCAACGCCTGTACAAAGGCCTGTACCCAGGAGCTCAACGTTATGCAGTATATCGCATATGCACAGAGAGGCGAATACGCGAAATGTGCCGAGGAGAGCTTTGACTGCGTAATGTGCGGAGTATGTTCATCACGATGTCCAGCAGGCATTTCCCACCCACAGGTAGCTATGCTTGCAAGACGTCTCAACGGTAAATACATAGAACCCGAATGTGGTCATCTTTCCGACCGTGTAAACGAAGTTAACGAAGGTATCTTTGACAAGCAGATCGAAGAGCTCATGACAAAGGCTGTTAACAACATCGACGAGATAAAAGATATGTACAACCATCGCGAGATCGAGAAGTAAGGAGGGGAGAATATGTATAAGATAGAAAAACTCAATGAACTTGCAAAGATAGTTGCCGAAAAAAGAGCCGATAATGCCGCTCTTGAACCGAGAAGAATGACGGCAGAGGAAAAGGACGAGCTTCTTGCACATTTTCACCCCGACTATAAGCAGGAAGAATTTACTGTTCTCTCCGCAGGCGTTAATAAAGGAGACAAAGTCCCTACTCAGCTTGCAGAGCTTCTCCAGGGAAAGAGCCGTATCAGCGCTGACGACGTAGACCTTACTGCACCCGATTACGAGACAGACGTACTTATAATCGGAGGAGGCGGCGCAGGTGCTTCTGCTGCAATAGAGGCAGACGAGGTAGGCGTAAAGGCAATGATCGTAACAAAGCTCCGTATCGGCGACGCAAATACAATGATGGCTGAGGGCGGTATCCAGGCTGCCGACAAACCCAATGATTCTCCTGCCATACATTTCCTCGACGCTTTCGGCGGAGGACATTTCGCAGCAAAGCCCGAGCTTGTAAAAAAACTTGTAACAAAAGCTCCCGAGGCTATACAGTGGCTCAATAAGCTTGGCGTTGAGTTCGACAAGGAACCCGACGGAACTATGGTAACAACTCACGGCGGCGGAACTTCACGCAAGAGAATGCACGCAGCAAAGGACTACTCAGGCGCTGAGATAATGAGGACTCTCCGCGACGAAGTCATCAACAGAGGTATCCCGGTAGTTGATTTCACAGCTGCAATCGAAATAATCCTTGACGAAAACGGCAGGGCAGCAGGTGCTGTTCTCATGAACATGGAAACAAAGGAGCTCCTTGTTGCAAAGGCAAAAACAGTTATCATCGCAACAGGCGGTGCAGGTCGACTTCACTATCAGGGCTTCCCGACCTCAAACCATTACGGTGCAACTGCCGACGGACTCATTCTCGGCTACAGAGTAGGCGCAAAGCTTCTCTATGCTGACACCTTGCAGTATCACCCTACAGGCACAGGCTATCCCGAGCAGATATTCGGAGCTCTCGTTACCGAAAAGGTGCGTTCACTCGGCGCAAAGCTCGTAAATATCGACGGTGACGTCTTCATGCACCCACTTGAGACCCGTGATGTTACAGCAGCTTCCATAATACGCGAATGCACAGAGCGTAACAAGGGCATCGAGACCTCGCTCGGAAAGGCTGTATGGCTTGATACGCCTATGATAGAGTACAAGAACGGTGAAGGAACTATCGAAAAGCGTATCCCTGCCATGATGAGAATGTTTGGCAAATACGGCATTGATATCCGCAAGGAGCCTATCCTCGTATACCCCACACTCCACTATCAGAACGGCGGTCTTGAGATATCCGACGACTGCGCTACAGGCGTTGAGAACCTCTATGCTGCAGGCGAGGTAGCAGGCGGTATACACGGCAGAAACCGACTCATGGGCAACTCGCTCCTCGATGTTATCGTATTCGGCAGAAACGCAGGAATATATGCAGCTGCAAAGGCTAAGGAAACAGCTTCTCCTGAAAAGCTCACACTTGCTCATATCGAGAATTTCAACAAGGAACTCGAAGCGGCAGGTGCCGCAAGCGGAATAGCTTCACCTATGCTCCTTCCGCACTATGCAAGAAAGAAATAAATACAAGGGACGCCGTAAAAAGCGTCCCATAAAAATGTTATTATACAAGAAAGTCAAGTGATAAAAAATGGAATTATTTAATGGAATACTTTCAATTCATGGTGTTTCATTCCTTATGATCTCCGTAATTGCGATTGCAGCCCTCGGATACGTACTCGGAAGAATTACCATAAAGGGTATATCTCTCGGTACTGCAGGCGTATTCATTATCTCGCTTTTATACGGCTGTATCTTCTACAAGCAGCTTTCAAGCGAGATAAATACCGATTTCGTTGGATCCGCTCTGAAAATAGTGGATAACCTCGGTCTTATACTGTTCGTTACGGCAGTAGGTTTTATTGCAGGCCCCAATTTCTTCGGAAATTTCAAAAAAAATTTCAAATCCTACGTTCTTCTTGCTGTTATCATTATTTTCAGCGCAGGACTTGTCTGTGCAGGCTGCGTACTTATAGGCAGAAACTTCACAGACCTTACAAGTGAGGAATTCACCGCAATGCTTTCCGGCATACTCTCGGGAGCTCTTACAAGTACCCCCGGTTTCTCGGCAGCAAAGGACGCTGTGGGAACAGATCATCTCCAGAGCATAGTTTCAGTCGGATATGCTATCGCGTACATATTCGGAGTTATAGGTGTTGTACTTTTTGTTCAGATAATCCCGAAGCTCTCAAAAGCTAATATGGAAAAAGAGAGAGCCCTCCTTATTCCTGCATCAAAGAGCGACGGAAAAGAAAAAAAAGCGGCAAAGCTTATAGAAATGGACAGCTTCGGAATAATGCCGTTTGCTCTTGCAGCATTTTTCGGTATTATCATCGGTTCATTCAAATTCGGGAATTTTTCACTTTCAACAACAGGCGGCTGTCTACTTGTTTCGCTTATATTCGGTCACTTCGGACATTTCGGCAAGTTTTCCGTAACTCCCAAAGACTCCACCCTCAAGGTATTCCGCGAACTCGGACTCATGTTCTTCCTTATTGGTGCAGGTGTTTCTGGCGGAGCAAAGTTTGTACAGTATTTTGACGCCGTATACTTTATATATGGAATAATTCTCACAATTCTACCTATGGTAATCGGCTATCTTTTCGCAAAATATGTACTCAAACTCAGCCTTCTTAACAATCTCGGCTCTATTACAGGCGGTATGACTTCAACACCCGCTCTCGGAACGCTTATAAGCACAGCAGGCACTGAAAATGTTGCTTCTGCTTATGCAGCAACATACCCTGTAGCACTTATTTCCGTAGTTCTTGTTGAACAGTTCCTGATAATACTTTTCAAATAAACACAAAAGCGTAAAAATCAAAGCCCTAAAACAGTTGGATTCAACTGTTTTAGGGCTTTCTTCGTTTTATGTACCGAACTCAGTTAACACCGTACTGTGCTCTGTATTCAAGCATCTTATCAAGGTATTCCTTGCCGGGAACGATATCATTCTTTATAGCACTGATGATATCTTCCATTGTAACAATTGGATAAACAATAACACCGAAATCACGCTTGACTTCCTGAACAGCAGAAAGCTCACCTGTGCCTTTTTCCATACGGTCAACTGTGATGACCATACCTGTAACGTTAACGTCAGCAGCAGTCATAAGCTTAGGCATAGATTCACGTAGAGCCTTTCCGGATGTCATAACATCATCGATGATAACGACATTTTCGCCGTCCCTGAGTTCCTTTCCGACAAACATACCGCCCTCACCATGATCCTTTGCTTCCTTTCTGTCAAAACAGTATGCAGCGTCTATGCCGAACCTATTGCTGAGAGCCACAGCAGCAGACACAGCCAGCGGGATACCCTTATAAGCAGGTCCGAAAAGAGTATCTACGGGGATATCATTAGCTTTTATGCACTCAGCATAATACTCGCCGAGCTTCGCAAGCTGAGCGCCTGTCTTGTAGTTTCCGCAGTTTATAAAATACGGAGCCTTTCTGCCGCTTTTGAGTGTAAACTCACCAAAGGTAAGAACACCGCAGTCCACCATGAATTTAATAAAGCTTTCCTTGTAATTCATAAATAATGACCTCCATTATGTAAATTTCCTGCAGTGCAGGCATTGATATCATATCGCTTCAAATATATGACCGCAGAAAGGGCATCTCGGATAGTCCACGTCGATCTCCGAGCCGCATTCACTGCATATCTTCTTAGGAAGAATGTCTATGCTCTCGTCGATATCCTTATTGAACTCCCCGACAAAGCCTGTAGGGTGGGTAACAGGAAAAACTCCTATGAGCATACCGCATTCAGCGCAGTAATATCCCAGTGTCTTATCCGTCGGTACCTCGCATATCATAGTATCATTCTCAAAGAACGTGGACACGGGATAAACGAGAGTCGAATGCCTTGACGGGATACCCCGCTGTTCGATCTTGAAAACGCCTTTTATCATAGGTTTGCCGCAGTGGAACACATTTCATCCCTCCTAAAGCGATTATAGTAATATTATAGACCTTTTTTCCATGAAATTCAAGTCCATATCGAAATAAAAAAATAGCAGAAATCTATTGCAAATATAGTCAAAATGGGGTATAATATTCATGTATGACACATTTCGGTATGCCGTTCACCGTAATTCGGCAGCTCTTCATGAGTCGGGAGAAAATATGGCAAAAAAGAAAAGCATTACAAGGATTTCAGATAAAAAAAGAGGCAGACCTAAGTTAAGATTCAGTATATGGGGACTTATCTTTATATTCATGCTCTCATTTCTGGGCTGCTTCATAATATATATGGTAGCTGCAAACATGAACCAGAACTTCTGGGATGAAGAATTTGACAAGGTCGTTGTCGAAGAGAGCTCCGATAAAGCTCCGGACGAAAGTATCGCAGCCGAAAGCAGCGAAAATCAGGATGAAAAGCCGCAGAATAAGCTTGCCAATCCGATACAGCAGTCTCAGGCAAAAGACAAATCCTATCTTGATTCCTGCTGCCTTGTAACAGATTCCTCACTTCTCGGTATCGACAAATATACAGATCTCAAAGATGTTATCGGAAACGATACCCTTAACGCAGCAAGCTGCAATACAGTTACAATAGATACTTCCTACGGAAACAAGACCGCTTATGAGATACTCCAGGCAAAAAAGCCGGAAAATATCTATATAATGCTCGGAAGCGACATCGGCACGTCGGAAGTCGACGATATGGTATCGAATTATACTGAGTTTGTAAAAAATGTCAGGGGATATCTCACATCTGCCGACATCTATATATTACAGCTCCCGCCTGTTCTCGAAAGCAATGAGAAGGTTAACAACAGCCTAATAAACGAATACAATACAAAGCTTCTTACAATTGCGAATATGACAGGCGTATATTGCCTTGACACTAATACCGCTCTGAAGAGCGTTGACGGTACGATATCGGAAGAATATATCAACTCCGAAACAGGTGCTCTTACAGAAAAAGCATTCAAAAAGATCACCGAATACATACTTTGTCACACAGTATAATTTCCAGTTCCAACACTATATATAGTGTTGGAGCTTTTACATTTAGTAGACGTCTTTTAAACGCCCGAATATCGCCAAAAGCACGTTTTATAAATAATTTATGCATATTTATCACAATTATTCTTATGATTTAAGCTCTTCTATTGTACATATGCTACATTGACATATCAAATATAATTATATATAATATTAGAAGAGCATTAGAAAGACAGACACTATATATTGTGTTTGGAGGTATGGTATAGAAATGATAATACACATTATTAAAAGAGACGGACGAAAAGTTCCTTTTAATATAGAAAAGATCGCAAATGCTATATTTAAAGCTGCACAAGCAAGAGGCGGCACGGATTTCAACACGGCTATGGATTCTGCCGTTGAGGTATGCCGACTCTACGAGGAACAAAACCCCGGAAAAACTCCAACTGTTGAAGAGATACAGGATCTTGTAGAAAAAGTTCTCATTGAAAAAGGTCACGCTAAAACAGCAAAGGCTTATATTCTCTATCGTTACGAGCGCACACGCTCACGTGAGATGAAAACCAATCTGATGTGCGTCCTGAATGAGCTTACCTTCAGTCCTGCAAAAGACAGTGACATAAAGCGTGAAAACGCCAACATCGACGGCGATACCGCTATGGGCACAATGCTCAAGTACGGCTCGGTATCTGCCAAGGAATACTATGAAATGTACGTCCTTGAGCCTGCACACGCAAAAGCTCACCGTGAGGGCGATATACATATACACGACCTTGATTTCTACACACTGACGACTACCTGTACACAGATCGACCTGAAAAAGCTGTTTACAAACGGCTTTTCAACAGGACACGGCTTCCTGAGAGAGCCAAACGATATCGCAAGCTATTCGGCTCTTGCCTGTATCGCTATCCAGTCCAATCAGAACGATCAGCACGGTGGTCAGAGTATCCCTACATTTGACTATGCTATGGCTGACGGTGTTAAAAAGACCTATGCCGCAAGATACAGACAGAATATCGCAAGAGCATTGTCACTTTTAGGCGGCGTTGAAAACGAATTCGAGGCTGTTGACGAGATAAAGAAAGAACTTACCGAAAAATACGGGCTCCAGCCTGTTCTTGCAAACGATAACGGCTACAAGGAAAAGGAACTGGAACTGCTGCTCAAGTACACCGATAAGGAAACTGCTGAGAAAATTCAGGCTTTCGCCACAAGAAACGCTGAAAAAGAAACAGACAGAGCTACTTATCAGGCTATGGAAGCGCTTATCCACAACCTTAACACCATGAACAGCCGTGCAGGCGCACAAACTCCGTTCAGTTCGATAAATTACGGTACAGATATAACTCCCGAGGGAAGAATGGTAATAAAGAACGTTCTTCTTGCACAGGAAGCAGGCCTCGGCAACGGCGAGACGCCTATATTCCCGATACACATCTTCAAGATCAAAGAGGGTATAAACTATAACCCCACCGATCCCAAC
The DNA here is from genome assembly GCF_017549005.1 of Ruminococcus sp. GTDB lineage: Bacteria > Bacillota > Clostridia > Oscillospirales > Ruminococcaceae > Ruminococcus. The sequence continues at coordinate 20,072 of NZ_JAFYYT010000014.1, read as the reverse complement.
TATGACCTTTTCAAGCTTGCCTGCAGAGTATCTGCAAAGAGACTTTTCCCGAATTTCTCGTTTATCGACGCACCTTACAACCTCCAGTACTACAAGGAGGGCAATCCCGATACCGAGATAGCTTACATGGGATGTCGTACACGTGTTATCGGAAACAATTTTGATCCTTCGAGGGAAATTGTCACAGGAAGAGGAAACCTCAGCTTTACATCTATAAATCTTCCGAGACTTGCAATAAAGGCTGACCACAACGTAGGACTTTTCTTCGATATGCTCGAGGAAAAAATGGAACTCGTTATAGATCAGCTCATGCACCGCTTCAAGATCCAATCTCAGAAAAGGGTAAGGAACTATCCTTTCCTTATGGGACAGGGAATATGGATTGATTCCGACAAACTCGGTCCCGACGATACAGTAGGAGAGGTACTCAAACACGGTACACTTTCCGTTGGTTTTATCGGACTTGCCGAAACTCTTAAAGCTCTTATCGGAGCACATCACGGTGAAAGCGAAGAAGCACGTGAGCTCGGATTGGAGATAGTATCCTCCATGAGGAAGAGACTTGACGAAGAGTCAAAGCGTACAGGTCTCAACTTCTCACTCCTCGCAACCCCTGCTGAGGGACTTTCTGGACGTTTTGTACGTATGGACGCTAAGAAATACGGCATTATCGAAGGCGTTACCGACAGAGACTACTATACAAACTCTTTCCACGTGCCTGTATATTATCCTATCAGTGCTTTCGAGAAGATAAAAATAGAAGCTCCCTACCATGAGCTTACCAATGCAGGTCACATCAGCTATATCGAGCTTGACGGCGATCCGCTTGAAAATCTCAGCGCTTTTGAAAAGATAGTTCGCTGCATGAAGGAATCAGGCATCGGCTACGGAGCTATAAATCATCCTGTAGACCGCGATCCATGCTGCGGATATACCGGTATCATCGGTGAGACCTGTCCATGCTGCGGCAGAAAGGAACATTCAGACAATGTTGCCTTTGACAGGATTAGACGTATCACAGGATACCTTGTAGGAACTCTTGACCGCTTCAACAACGGCAAACGCGCGGAAGAACACGACCGTGTAAAGCATGATGTATAAGGTGATATAATGGAACTCAGAATTGCCGGAACCGTCAATGATTCTATCGTTGACGGCCCGGGAATAAGATTTACAGTATTTGTACAGGGATGTCCTCATAATTGCAGAGGATGTCACAATCCGCAAACTCATGATTTCAGCGGCGGAACTATTGTCAGTACCGACGAGCTGCTTGAAAAGATAAAAGGGAACCCTCTTCTGGACGGCGTGACATTCAGCGGGGGAGAGCCTTTCTGTCAGGCGGGAGCACTTGCTTCTCTTGGAAAAGAGATAAAAAAGCTTGGTCTTAATATCGTAACGTATACGGGCTATACGTTTGAAAAGCTTTTCGATTCCCGTGACCAGAATAACTGGAACGAGCTGCTTGGTGTAACTGATATTCTTATTGACGGACCGTTCATCCTTGAACAGAAGGATTGGGAAATAAAGTTTCGCGGAAGCTCAAATCAGCGCTATATCGACTGTCAAAAAAGCCTTGAAGAAGGCAGAGCAGTCGAAGCTGATCCATAAATAAGTGTAAAAAGCAGACTTCTTGAGTCTGCTTTTTACTGTAATAACACGACAGGGCAGCCGAAAGGCTGCCCTGAATTTTTAATTGTTTGAACCTGACTTTTTAGCCTCGATCTCAGCAAGAGCGTCCTTGCGAGAAAGATTGATCCTGCCCTGGCGGTCGATCTCTGTAACCTTTACAACGATCTCGTCACCGATAGAAACAACATCCTCAACCTTTTCAACTCTCTGCTTGTCCAGCTTGGAGATATGAACAAGTCCATCCTTACCGGGAGCTATCTCAACAAATGCGCCGAAGTCCATTATTCTTACGACCTTGCCCTTGTAGATAGCGCCGACCTCAGGATCGTTAGCGATAGTATTGATTATCTGGAGAGCCTTGTTTGCGTTATCTCCGTCAACACCGCTGATAAATACATTTCCGTCGTCACTGATATCGATCTTAACATCACAGTCAGCAGATATCTTCTGGATGACCTTACCGCCCTGACCGATAACCTCGCGTATCTTGTCAACAGGTATCTTTGTCTGGAGCATCTTGGGAGCATACTTATTGACTGTAGGTCTGCTCTCAGGAATAGCCTTGAGCATTATCTCATCAAGGATGTAGATACGAGCCTTTCTTGTTTTCTCAAATGCCTGCTTGATGATAGCAGGAGTAAGTCCGTCAACCTTGATATCTACCTGTATAGCTGTGATACCCTTGTGAGTACCGCCGACCTTGAAGTCCATATCGCCGAAGAAGTCCTCAAGACCCTGGATATCTACCATAGTCATGAAGTCATCACTGTCGGGAAGTGTGATAAGTCCGCATGAAATACCTGCAACAGGTGCCTTTATCGGAACGCCTGCGTCCATAAGCGCAAGTGTCGAACCGCAGATAGAGCCCTGTGACGTAGAACCGTTTGAAGAAAGCACCTCGGAAACAAGTCTGAGAGCATACGGGAAGTCCTCAACAGAGGGGATAACAGGAGCAAGAGCTCTTTCTGCAAGAGCACCGTGACCGATCTCACGACGTCCGGGACCTCTGCTTGGCTTTGTTTCGCCGACAGAATAGCTCGGGAAGTTGTACTGGTGCATATATCTCTTGGAATCCTCTTCGTCAAGACCGTCTATCTTCTGACAGTCGCTTACAGGACCAAGTGTGCATACTGTGAGTACCTGTGTCTGACCTCTTGTAAAGAGACCTGAACCGTGAACACGGGGGAGAACGCCAACTTCAGCAGCAAGAGGACGGATCTCGTCGATTCCACGGCCGTCAACACGCTTTCCTTCATACAGCCATGCGCGAACGATCTTCTTCTGGAGCTTATAGATACACTCGTCGATCATAGGTATCTGCTCTGGATACTTCTCATCGAAGTTAGCATGGATATCATCTATGATGGGAGCAAGTCTCTCATCACGAACGTTCTTGTCGTTTGTATCGAGAGCTACCTTTACGCGGTCGGAAGCAAATGCTTCGATAGCGTCAAACATATCGTGGTCAACTTCCATTGACTCAAATTCAAACTTGGGCTTACCGATCTGAGCGCGGATATCATTGATGAATGCTACCATCTTCTTGATCTCTTCGTGACCTGTAAGGATAGCGTCAAGCATTGTATCCTCGGGAACTTCGTTAGCTCCAGCTTCTATCATAACGATCTTTTCAGCAGTACCTGCAACTGTAAGGTTAAGGTCAGTCTTGGCTCTCTGCTCAAGAGTAGGATTGAGAACGATCTCGCCGTCAACAAGACCTACATTGATACCTGCGATAGGTCCGTTCCACGGGATATCAGAAATAGAGATAGCGATTGAAGTAGCTATCATACCTGCGATTTCAGGTGAATTATCAGGCTCTACAGCAAGAACTGTCATTACAACAGAAACATCATTTCTCATGTCCTTCGGGAAGAGAGGACGGATAGGTCTGTCGACACAGCGTGAAGTAAGGATAGCCTTTTCGGAAGGCTTGCCCTCACGCTTTGTGAACGAGCCGGGGATCCTGCCTACTGAGTAAAGTCTTTCCTCATAATCAACCGAAAGAGGGAAGAAGTCAACGCCCTCTCTTGGCTTTGCACTTGCTGTTACGTTTGCCATTACAACTGTCTCGCCGTATCTTACCCAGCATGAACCGTTGGAAAGTCCGCAGGTCTTGCCGGTTTCAACGATGAGCGGTCTGCCTGCATACGTTGTTTCAAAAGTTCTGTAGTTTTCAAACATCTGATTTGCCTCCAATTTTATGATAATATTTCAGAGGAGAGCCTTTAGAAGTTAGAGGTAAAAGCCTGAAAAAACGTTCCGGCTCTTGCCTCTGACTTCTAATCCCTGCACTCTGATAGACGTAAAGGCAGAAGGGTACAGAACCCCACTGCCTTTATAAACAAGATTACTTACGGAGACCGAGCTTTTCTACGATAGCACGGTATCTGTTGATATCCTTCTTCTTGAGATATGCAAGAAGGTTACGTCTGTGACCAACCATCTTAAGAAGACCTCTTCTTGAGTGGTGATCGTTCTTGTGGCTCTTGAGGTGTTCTGTAAGGTCGTTGATTCTTCTTGTAAGAATAGCGATCTGAACCTCAGGTGAACCTGTATCGTTTTCGTGTGTTCTGTTAGCCTCGATAACGGCTGTCTTTTCATCCTTCAATAACATTTGAAGCACCTCTTGATAAAATATTCCGTCAACTCAGTGGGGGGTGAAAATCGAGGTCATGCCCCGGACCAAGTACACGGTGATAATATTATACCATATAATAATAAATTTGTAAAGCCTTTTTTTCATTTTTTGCGAATTTTTCTTGCGCTTATGTGAATGGAAGTTGTCGCAGCACCGTTATCAAAGTCTGTATATATCGTTTTATTAAAGAATATAGTTGACTATTCCGTTGTAATGTGTTAAAATATATGTAGCGAGTTCTGACGGATTAACGGATTGGAGGATCAAACCATGAAAAAAAATGCTTTTGAATATGTATGGACAGACAAAAAACGTTCAATTTTCGGACTGCCTCTTACTTTTACACGTTATTATCTTACGGAAACGAAATTCATAACACGTACAGGTTTTCTCAGTATCGACGAGGATGAGATAGATCTTTACAAGATCACAGATAAAAAAGTCAAATATCCGTTTTTTCAGCGTCTTTTCAACTGCGGAACGATAATCATATACAGCCGCGACGCAGATACTCCGTCAAAGGAAGTACACTGCGTAAAGAATGTAAGAAAGGTCTCTGAGCTCATAGACAAATACCTGAATATAATGCGCGACAGATACGGCATAAGAGGAAGGGATATGATGGGATTCCATTCAGGTCACGATCACTTCGACGATTACGACGATATGCACGACAGTGACGGAGATTTTTGATTTCAGAGGTGATTGGAAGAAATGCTATCGTTTATTACAGAAAAAGAATCCAGCTGGGACAGGCTTAAAGCCGAAGAACGTCCGATATTTATCTACGGAATGGGAGACGGCGCACTGAAAATAATGTCCGTTTTCCGTGAGAAGCATATAACTGTAGCAGGTATATTTGCCAGTGACGACTTTGTCCGCGGACATTCCTTCGAGGGATACAGAGTACATAAGCTTTCAGAGATTGAAGAAGCTGTAGACGATTTCGTAGTTGTGCTTGCATTTGCCGCAGGATACCAGGAGATAGTCGATAAAGTCGTGGAGATCGCCTCAAAGCACACTCTCTATGTACCCGATGTTCCTGTAGTTGGCAGGGGATTGTTCACTTATGAGTACTGCATGGAAAATGCGGATAAGATACAACAGGTCTATGACAGCCTTGCCGATGATTATTCACGCAAGGTATATGCAAATATTATAAACTTCAAGATAAGCGGCAAGATAGAGTACCTTTCCGCAGTAACTACAACAAAGGCTGATATCTACAAAAAAATAATAAAGCCCACAATGAACGAGGTATACGTAGATCTCGGAGCATATAACGGCGATACTATCAAGGAACTGCTTGAATTCACACACGGAAGCTATGTTTCCATTTACGCGCTTGAGCCTGATAAGAAGAATTTCAAGAAGCTTGCAAAATTCATCGACAGAATGTCCCATGTTTATGCCTTTAATTCGGCAGCATGGTGTGTAGACGGAGAGCTCCCGTTTGCCGCAAAGGCAGGACGCCAGTCAGCTATCACAGCTGAGTCGGATAATATGATAGGCGCACTTTCAGTCGACAGCGTTCTCTCAAAGAAGCCTGCTACCATTATAAAAATGGACGTTGAAGGCTTTGAGCGCGAGGCTATATGGGGGGCAGCCCTTACCATAGCACATTACGCGCCTAAGCTCATGGTGTCGCTCTATCACAGAAACGAAGATATATTCGAGCTTCCGCTTCTTATAAAGAAGCTCAACCCGTCTTATAAGCTGTATATAAGACATCAGTTGTACATTCCCGCATGGGAAACAAATCTTTACGCTACAACATGACAAAAGCGATAGACAGTAAGTCTATCGCTTTTCTTTATATTCACACTTCTTTTGTTTCATATATTTTTATGGATATCACCCACGATATGAGCAGCATTGCAGCTAATACTATAAAAGCAACTCCGCTGAATACAGCCGTATTACTGAATAACTTAACCATTTTATCGCTTAACTTACCAGAATCGGAAAGCAACACAGCAGGCAGTGTTCCACAAATAATACCAACTATTATCATATAAATAATCCTACCTTTTGCGGTACCATATTTAAGATTTATTGGAATTGAAATACAGGGAACAGATAATCCAATCATCATTGAACATATCATCATGAATATTACTTCATTTATACTACCATGATTTCTGTAATTCATTATTCCCATTACAGTACCGATTATAATTGTTGAAATCATTGATAAAATAAGGACCATAGCATACTTTGAAGAAACAATTTTCTTTTTGTCCACAGGCAAGCACTGTACATATCTGTCCCAATGGCAGAGCTCGTCATGAGTCATCTGACCAAGTGGAAGCATAGCTAAAAGAGCTGGAACTAACATAAGAAACATATTTTGATGGTTAAAAATACCAAAAAGTGCAAAAGCTGGTAATACTAGAACAGAGAGTTTATTATTCTTGAATGTAGTAATTATTTCCTTAAAAATCAAGCCTTTCATTTATTTTTCCTCCTTAGCCATAAATACAAAAAGATCTTCTATTGTGACAGGTACGGAACTGAAACCCGAGGGGATCTTCTCAGCCTCAGCAATAGCTTCAACTCCGAATTTACCGACCTTTTTTCCTCTTATTGCCGACTGGTCGAGCTCTGAAAGCTGCTGTTCGGTCACATTGATAAACCTGAACTTCTCAAGAAGTATGTCTTTTTCCTCACAGAGCATAAGCTTTCCGTTGTGGATAAATGCAATATAATCGCATATCTTCTCAAGATCGCTTACGATATGCGACGAAATAAGTATCGAATGATCGTCATCTCGTGTAAAATCGTTAAGAATGTCTATTATCTCATCTCTAACGAGCGGATCAAGACCGCTTGTAGGCTCGTCAAGTATAAGAAGCTTTGCTTTGTGGGACAAAGCCACAGCGATCCCAAGCTTCATTTTCATGCCCTTTGAAAAATCCCCAAACTTCTTGTCTCTTGGGAGCGAAAACCTGTCCATATAGCTGTAAAACTGCTTTTCGTCCCAGTTTTTAAAGAATTTCTTCATTATTTTATTTACGTCATTGACGTTTGCTATTGCCGGAAGTCCGACTTCGTCAAGCACGACGCCTATATCGTTTTTAAGGTCGGCATTCATTTTTTTGCCCATTATTTTTATGTCTCCGCCGTCAGGTTTCACCATACCAAGGATAGAACGTATAGTCGTACTTTTGCCTGCTCCGTTTTCTCCTATAACACCCATGATACAGCCGCTCGGAAGGGTAAGGGAAAGATTGTCCAGCTTAAAGCCCTTATAGTTTTTTGTAAGATTTGTTATTTCAATAGCGTTCATAAAAAATCACTCCAATTCATCAATTATATCGAACATATCAATTATATCCTCTTTTGAAAGCTTACATAAAGCAGCCAGCTTTCGTATTTCATTCATATGCTCCTCAATAAGCTTGAGATTATGTTCTTTCAGCATTTCAGTATTCTGTGCCGCAACAAAACACCCCTTGGCAGGAAGAGTGTAAATATACCCTTCACGTTCAAGCTCGTCGTAGGCTCTTTTGGTAGTCACAACGCTTATGCGAAGATCCTTTGCAAGAGTCCTTATAGACGGCAGGGGTTCATTGGCCGCTAAGCTTCCGCATATAATCATATCCTTGATCTGATTGTAGATCTGATCGTATATCGGCGCACCGCTGCGATTATCAATAAAGATATTCATCTGTGCTCTCCTTTCTCACTGTATATATACAGTATACACAGATTTAACAGATTTGTCAATACCTTTTCCGAAAAAAATAAAAAAATTTCCGTACAGAATAAACTGTACGGAAAACCGGTATTATATAAGTTTTCTTTCATCACAATACTCGCATTCAAGAAGAGTTTCATCTCCGCTTGAACGGAAGCTTTTTGGAAGATATGTTTCGTGATTTGTAATACATTTCGGATTTGAACACTTAACGCCGCTGAATACCTTGCCTTTAAGCGTTTCCGACGATTTTTTCTCCTTCAATATAGTCATAATAAGAGCCATTCTCACGAACATACCGTATTTAGCCTGCTTGAAATACATCGCGCGCTCATCGTCGTCCACGTCCACAGTTATCTCGTCAACACGGGGCAGGGGATGCATAACTATCATATCCTTCCTTGCACCCAGCATTTTTTTACGGTCAAGTACGTATGTATTCTTCTGAGCGAGATACTCATCCTCACTTGCAAAGCGCTCCTGCTGTATTCTTGTCATATAAAGCACGTCAAGACTTCCGATAGCCTCTTCGATAGTATTGACTTCCTTGTAGCAACTGCCGTTTGCCTTGATGATATCCTTAATATACGCAGGCATACCAAGCTCATTTGTGGAAATAAATACAAATTTATTGTCAGGGAACATACTGAGGGCTTTACAGAGCGAATGAACTGTCCTTCCGTTGAGAAGGTCGCCGCACATTCCTATGGTAAGTCCCGAAAGAGTTTTCTTTTCTATTTTAAGTGTAAGGAGATCGGTGAGAGTCTGTGTAGGGTGAAGATGACCGCCGTCGCCTGCATTTATAACAGAGCAGTCCGAGGTCAGCGAAGCAGCCTTTGCAGCACCTGCGATGGGGTGTCTTATTACAAGAACATCCGCATAGTTACTTACGATCTTTGTTGTATCCTTTATGGTCTCGCCCTTAGCTACAGATGAATTTGCAGGATTGTCAAATCCGATGATCTGACCGCCAAGACGTATCATTGCTGTCTGAAATGACATCTGAGTTCTTGTTGAGGGCTCATAGAAAAGGGTAGCCATTATCTTTCCGTCGCACGCATGAGAGAACTGTTCGGGCGACTTGTATATCTCTTCTCCCAGCTCCACAACTTTCTTCCACCATGAAACAGGATAATCATTCAAGTCTATAAGGTGCTGATATTCTGAAAACATATTATTGACCTCCGTTGTTTTTACAGTATTTTGCTGCCGTTGATTATCATTTCAAATTGTACGCCGAGATACTCGGAAGCCCTTCTGCAAAGCAGCATACGCTTCATGAATATTTCAAAATACTCAAGTACAGAAGATATTTCCGTATCTATCTGAAGCTCAAGAATAATAGATGATTTATCGTCATTGAATCTTACATTTGACTTTTCCACAGCATAGTTTACTCTGTCGTGTATATCAAATGTGAGAAGATCGGTATTACGCACACGGCTCCTGCGGACGTCGGTCTTGTCGCCGATTATCATAGCAGCCGAAATAGCGTCAAGCGGCTGTCCCGTGCCCTCGTCGTGATTGCCGATAGCGGAAATGATAGAGCATATCTCGTCTGCAGGCATACTAAGACAATCAAGAAGTCTGAAAGCCATAACAGCTCCGCTCTGAGCGTGATCTACTCTGTTTATGACATTGCCTATATCATGCATTATAGAAGCTATTCTTGCCAGCTCCACTGTTCTGTCGTCATATCCGAGTCCCTCGAGTATCATTGCCGAAGTGTGTGCAACTCTCTCAACATGAGGGAATGAATGCTCCGTATATCCGAGAGCTTCAAGCGCCTGATCCGCACGTCTGATATATTCCATTATATCAGGATTCTGTTTTATATACTTATAAGTAACTATACTTGCCATAAAATCTCCTGTCGATCAATATTTTCCGTTATTTTCAAAATAGACCTTATACCATACAAGGAATATGAATACGGTCCATATTTTTCTGCTGTTGTCAGCTTTTCCGTCACGATGATCGTATAAAAGCTTGAGCAGGGGAGCGGTATTGAAGAACTGCTTCGAGCAATCGCTTTCAAAATAGCTCTTTACAAGGCTGTAGTACTTTTCTTCCCTGAGCCATACCCTGATAGGAACAGGGAAACCGAGTTTCTTTTTTGCAGCTGTTTTGGCTGTCTGCTTCGGAGTATCCTTTTTAGCGGCAAGTCTCATTGCATATTTGGTGATATATTTAGTCTCGGCTGTGCTCTTATCGTGAGTAACTCTGTACTTTGTAGGTATTCTCTCCGCCAGAGCCATTACCTCCTTGTCAAGGAAGGGGACTCTTAACTCAAGAGAATTAGCCATACTCATTTTATCTGCTTTAAGAAGAATGTCTCCTGCCATCCACATATGAAGATCGAGGTACTGCATTTTCGTAACATCGTCTTTGTTCTTCACATTGTCGTAAAACGGCTTTGTAAGAGCAGTAGGGTCCGGAGCGTCAGTTTCTATCTTAAGAAGCGACTTTCTCTCCTCGGGAGTAAACATATAAGCGTTTCCGATGAATCGTTCCTCAACATCTCTGCCCTTACGCACAAAGAAATTCACTCCGCGCTTTGCCGGCAGCTTTGCAGCTATTTTTCCGATACCGCGCTTTATGCTCCTCGGGAGCCTGTCATAGACTGTACCATTCGGGTCGCTGTAAACATTATATCCGCCGAATATCTCGTCTGCGCCCTCACCCGAAAGAACGACCTTAAGCTTTTCCGAAGCTATATTGCACACAAAATACAGTGCAACTGCCGACGGGTCGGCAAGGGGTTCGTCCATATGGTACTGTATCATGGAAAGGCTGTTCCAGTATTCCTCGGGGGAGATCACCTTGCTGGTGTTCTCCTTGCCGATATACTTTGAAAAATTCTTTGCCCAGCCTATCTCGTTGTATTTTTCGTCACTTCCGAATCCAACTGTAAAAGTCTTGTCAACGTCTGCAATTGCAGCAACATAGCTTGAATCCACGCCGCTGGAAAGGAAAGAGCCGACTTCAACATCAGCTATCTTATGAGCTTCCACCGAATCATGGAAGGTATCGGATATCTTGTTGACCCATTCATCAAGTCCCGGCTTGTCATCGGCATTGAAATGAACGTCCCAGTAGCGTTTAGCCTCAAAATGACCGTCCCTGAATCTGAAATAATGTGCAGGCGGGAGCTTGTAAACATTTTTAAAAAACGTTTCAGAGGCAGGGGAGTACTGAAAAGTCAGATAGTTCTCCAAAGCCGCAGTATTGAGTTCCTTAGTGAATTTCGGATGCTCGAGGAAGCTTTTTATCTCCGAGCCGAACATAAGAGTACCGTTCATATTGGCATAATACATTGGCTTTATGCCAAAGAAATCACGGGCGCCGAAGAGTTCCTTTTTGTTTTTATCCCATATAACAAAAGAAAACATTCCTCTGAGCATATTCAGAAGCTTTTCGCCAAACTCCTCATAGCCGTGTATAAGGACCTCCGTATCTGTATTTGTCCTGAATTTATGGCCTTTTTCAATAAGCGTCTCACGAATAGTCTTATAATTGTAGATCTCACCGTTAAAAACGATGACAAGCGAATCGTCCTCGTTGAATATAGGCTGATCTCCGCTTGAACTTACGTCAATGATACTGAGTCGTCTGTGTCCGAGAGCTATATCTTCGTCAATATACTTTCCATATGCGTCCGGACCTCTGTGCTTTATTCTGTCCATCATTTTTCCGAGGACTTCGTCTGAATTGCTGATATTATTCGTAAAACCTACGATTCCGCACATATAATGTGACCTCCGATTTACCTAAGCTATTGATCTCCCAAAATATTATACTACAAAAAGCAGCAATTTGCAACACTAAAGTTATAAAATATAAAAGTATTATTCCGAACCCTTGTCGTCAGATTTGATTTTTGAAAGCGGATTGCTCTCAATAGCATTTCTGACGTTCTCGTCGTTAAGATGAGTATATATCTCTGTAGTGGCAATACTTGCGTGTCCGAGGAGCTCTTTCAGAGTGAGCACGTCTGCATCTCCGTACTGATACATAAGCGTAGCCGCCGTATGACGCAGCTTATGCGTAGTGATACCTTTACCGTCAAGTCCGGCCTTTGTAAGCGTATCCTCAACTATCTGCTGAACACGCCGCTTGGAAATACGTCTGTTCTGATTACTTATGAATAGTGCAGGCTCACTTGTAGCTTTCGGATTGTTTTTTCTTATCACAAGATACTTCTGAAGCGCGTCCACACAGGCAGAATTAAGGTAAACCATTCTTTCCTTACTTCTTTTTCCGAGAACTTTAAGACGATTTTCATAAAAATCAAGGTCAGAGATATTTATTCCTACAAGCTCACTGAGTCGCATACCGCAGTTAAGAAAAAGCGTTATAATGCAGTAATCGCGTTTGGAATCGGCATTATCGGCAGTTTTGAGGAGCCTCAGGCTCTCATTCAGAGACAGGAATTTCGGCAGGGAAGCCTTTGGAACGGGAACATCAAGGTCCTTTGTAGGGTTTTCATCAATAATATGAGCAACTTTTTCAAGATATTTGAAAAAGCTTCTCAGAGATGAAATCTTTCTGTACCTTGCGCGGTCTTTATTTCTGCGCTCGTCAGAAGCGTAAAAAATAAAATTATAAATATCAGAAATGCTTATATTTCTTAATTCAGAAACAGACATATCACGGATATCTATCTCTTCAAGTGGTTTTCCGGTGCTATGAAAGTTTTCATACACAAACTTAAGAAAAAGCCTTATATCGGTGTAATACTCCTCAATAGTACGCTCTGCAAGAAGCTTTACTATCTTCATGTGAACAAGATAATCATTCAGGAATTCAGGGTTCGACTCATTATTATAGTTATTCATATTAACTTTTCCTTTATTAGACATTCTAGAACCTTTGATTCGCGTTCAATAAGTATAAGGTCATAGATATCATGAGAATGCGTGCGATTGACTAAAATAGCGTGTTCAGGATATACATATTGCAGTTCAAAGCCTTCATCAAGTTCATAATCGTCCAGTTTCTGTGAAATAGCCGAATCCTCAGTCTGACAGAGATAATAAAAATTTTCCTGTTCAAATATCTCATTTTCAGCAACACGGCTTTTCTGAATACGCAGTACCGATCCGTATTCCTCAACAGTACTGTCGATTACAGTAAGGCCTGTTTCTTCAAGAACTTCACGCTTGAGTGCGGTGATAATGTCTTCATTTGATTCAATCCCGCCGCCCGGAAACTTATAATAATCATATTTGTGACTGTAGACCATTGCGACCTTATTATCCTTAATAATAATACCGCGAACCGACGGACGCCGGAATCTTTTTAAATTTATATCATAGTCCTTCAGGTCCATTCTGAAAAGCTCTCTCATAATATGTACAACTCTCCAATGCTTTTATTTCACCAAATCAAAGTTTCACCAAACTTTGATTTGGTGAAACTTTGTGTTAAATTTCATTAGTATCATTATATCACTTCTCTGCAATATTTTCAATATAATCCCCATTATTTAAATAACAAAGAAAAAGCAGTATGTTTAAAACATACTGCTCCATGAATTAGTTTATACCAAGCTCAGTTTTTGATAAGGTCAGCATAGTTAACACGTATCCATTCAGATATCGTAGAAATAAAAACCGAGTTCGTCGGGATGTCCGTCACGCCCTGAAGAACATTTACGAATATCTTTTCTGCAAGCTCTGTATTATGTCTGTACCAGCCAGACTTTATTGCGTGTCTGACCGCCCTTTCCACAGAACATTCTGTAGTATGGTAGTTTTCAGCCATTTTTGCATAAAGCATTTTTGTAAGCGCGTTGATAGGTTCTTTTGTAGTTACGCAAATATAAATACAGTCACGCAGATAATGATACCCTTTGGTATTTGGAGATATCCCAAAATTAAGTAAGAGTTTTACTATAATCGTTGCTAATTCATTCATTGATCAATCACCTCTCAATATGCTTACAGACAAATTATAACACATTATCGAAATAATTCATATAGCGTATTTCATCGAAATATGACGAGTTTTGTCGAATTGTAGCGAAAACAACAATAAATAATAGTAAATGGTTATAAAATAAAGGAACAGCGGTGCTGTTCCTTTACGAAGTTAATTCTTTATTTGTTTTGCAACAAGGCTTTCTCCGCAGTAAATAGCCCTGAGCTTTGGCTTTTCAATCTTGCCTGTAGGATTTCTCGGTACATCAGCAAAGATTATCTTATGAGGTCTCTTGTATCTTGGAAGCTTCTGACAGAAAGCGGTTATATCTTCTTCTGTACAGGTATGATCCTCCTTGATTGAGATGATTGCTGCTGCAATTTCACCAAGGCGGTTATCAGGAAGTCCGATAACCGCTACGTCCTTTATAGCAGGATGGCTTCTGAGGAAGTCCTCGATCTGCACAGGATAAAGATTTTCACCGCCGCTGATGATAACATCCTTTTTACGGTCAACAAGGTATATAAAGCCGTCCTCGTCTTCCTGCGCCATATCACCCGTAAACAGCCAGCCGTCTTTCAATGTTTCGGCAGTAGCTTTTTCGTCGCGATAGTAACACTTCATAACGCCCGGACCTTTTACAGCAAGCTCGCCGACCTGACCACGCTCGACTGTATTGCCGTTTTCGTCAACTATCTTGACTTCCCAGCCAAATCCTGCTTTACCGATGGCGCCTACCTTATGGATATTCTCAACTCCGAGATGAACGCAGCCGGGACCAATAGATTCACTAAGGCCGTAGTTAGTATCATACTGATGTTTAGGGAATACCTTCTTCCAGCGAGCAATAAGCGACGGAGGAACAGGCTGAGCGCCTATATGCATAAGTCTCCACTGATCAAGGTCATATTTTGAAAGGTCAATCTCTCCCCTGTCTATAGCGTCAAGAATATCCTGTGCCCACGGTACAAGAAGCCATACGATAGTACAGCCCTCAGCAGAAACAGTTTCGATTATAGACTTAGGCTTAACGCCTTTAAGAAGAACTGCCTTGCTTCCCGAATAAAGGCTGCCGAACCAGTGCATTTTAGCACCGGTATGATAAAGAGGCGGGATACAAAGGAAAATATCGTCACGGGTCTGACCATGATGATTCTGCTCCACCTTTGCCGAGTGCATAAGGCTTGTATGATCGTGAAGGATAGCCTTCGGAAAGCCTGTAGTACCCGATGAGAAGTATATTGCCGCATTATCATTATCATTAACAGTAACATCAGGCTCTGCGCTTGCACAGTTGGCAACGAGACTATCATAGTGCTCCGCAAAAGTGGGACATCCCTCGCCGACATAGAAAAGAAGCCTGTTTTTGCTTATTTCATCTGCTATTTCTTCGATTCTTCCTATAAACTCAGGACCGAACACAAGAATATCAACTTCAGCAAGGTCGAGACAATACTTTATCTCATCTGATGTATAGCGGTAATTGAGAGGTACTGCAAGAGCTCCCGTTTTGAGTATGCCAAAGTATATAGGCAGCCATTCGAGACAATTCATCAGAAGTATTCCGACCTTATCGCCCTTATGTACTCCGCGCTCGATAAGCATATTTGCAAAGCGGTTAGCTTTTTCATCAAAGACCTTCCAGGTTATCTCACGTCTGTAATGACACTCCGGATTTGGCTCTATAAGCTCATATTCCTTCCATGTTCTGCGGCGTACTTCTGTTATTTCTGGATTGATTTCAACAAGCGCCACGTCGCTGCCATATAATTCTGCATTTCTTTTAAGTAATTCTGTAATAGGCATTATACGTTTCCTTTCTGCCAAAGCAGCTCTGTACTTTACCATTTAAAAGCCAAAAAGCTGCAAAGCAATAAACTATTTTTATTTTATCACAAAAAAGCGAAAAAGTAAATACTTTCTTTATGTTTTATTAGCCAAATTACGTCATTACTTTTTTAACATATTGCATAAACAAAGGCGCATATAAAACATATGCGCCTTTAAGATTTTATTACTTTTCCTCAACATCAGCCGAATCAACAGTAGCCTCAACCACTGTTTCCGCAGCTTCTGCAACTGACTCTGCAGTTTTCTCAACTACCTCGGCAACTTCGTCAGCTTCTGATGCAGTCTCTTCCACCTGCACCTTCTGTCCGCACTTGTCGCAGAAAGACTGCTCCTTGCTTATCTGAGCACCGCAGTTTGTACAGAACATCTTGTCCTCAAGCGACATAAGAACCGCTTTTAATTCTGCAAGCTTCTTATTCTTTTCCTTAATGTCTGAAATTGTATTTTCAAACTCACTTTCAGGATCATCGCATATCTTTTCGTACATTGCCTTGCCGAGCACTATGTAGTCAGCGTTTATACTGGATTCAATGCCGGAAATCTCACTTTTGATCTTTGTTTTCTCCACTAATTTCTTTGAATTGGCGGAAACAGTCTTAGCACCGCGCTCAACGGAGCCTCCGACTTTACTGGCAAAACCTTTAACTGAATCAACGAAACCCATAATGAGTTACCTCCTTTATATTTTATATACATATTTTAACACATTGAAAGTCGTTCGTCAAGTATAGCTTGGCTTTTCGGTTATTTTAAATTTTACTGCATTGAGCGCTCTTACCGCAGCGTCGGAAAAATCACTGCAAACTGTTGAATAAAGAGTCATGATTATATCGTCTGCATTAAGATGATCTCCGATCTCGCAGTTCATTACGATACCTGCACTCATATCTATCTTGTCGTTCTTGTTAAGTCTGCCTGCGCCGAGCAGAACAGATGTCATACCAAGTTCTTCACAGTTGAAGCCGAGAATTTCCATTTCCTTTGTGGCTCTGATCTCATATTTCAGCTGAGGCTGCGGCAACAGTGACGTATCATCACATATTTTTTCGTTACCGCCGTGGAGTTTTATCGTTTTACGAAGAATATCAAGAGCTTTTCCCGAGGAAACAGCTTCCTCAGCCATTGCTCTGCACTCCCCGTCGGTCCCCTTCCCTGCCAGCCTGAGCATATCAGCAGCAAGCTCTATACAAATATCGTACAGCCTGCCCTTTGTCTTGCCCTGCAATACCTCAACAGCTTCCTTGACCTCAAGAGCATTGCCGATATTTCTTCCCAAAGGAGAATCCATATCCGTAACATCAGCTTTGCATTTCTTTCCTGCTGACTTGCCTACCTTTTCCATGAGCCTTGCAAGCTTTTCCGCTTCGTTCCTATCCTTCATGAAAGCACCCGAACCGTATTTAACGTCGAGAACAAGACAATCCGTATTTGTAGCCAGCTTTTTGCTCATTATGCTTGCACATATCAGCGGTATGCTGTCAACTGTTCCCGTAGCATTGCGCAAAGCGTACATCTTCTTATCCGCCGGGCAGAGCTCGCCTGTCTGTGATATTATGGAAAAACCTGTTTCTCTTAATATACTTTCAAACTCGTCAAGAGAAAGATCAGTCCTGAAACCATCAATGCTTTCAAGCTTATCAATAGTTCCGCCCGTATGACCGAGTCCTCGTCCCGACATTTTTGCAACGCATACACCGCAGGCTGCAACGATAGGTCCGATGATAAGAGAGGTCTTATCGCCCACGCCTCCTGTACTATGCTTGTCCGCTGTAAAGGGAATATTGAGTTTCAGAGTATCGCCGCTGTCGCGCATAGCAGCAGTAAGGGCAAATGTTTCCTTTTCGGTCAGACCGTTCAGACAAACTGCCATCAGCCATGCAGACATCTGATAATCGGGGATATCTCCCTTGGTAAAGCCGTTTACGAGCCATATGATCTCCTCTTCGGACAGCTCCTGAGACTTTTTTGTTTTATTGATAATGTCAATGATGTTCATGATCCACCTCCTATGTGTATATTTTACCATAATAGCAATAATAATTCAATAGTTTTTGTGAAATTGTCCGTTGTTTTTACAAAAAATTCATGATTACAAGAAATAAAACGAATGGAGCTCCGAGAATTACGCTTCCCGATATATTGAAAAGATTCAAAGGAATGTTCATTCCTATGATTGAACCATATTTGTTTACAATAAAAAGGGCTGCGCTGCCAGTAAAAGCTCCAACAAAAAAGGAAAACAGCTTTTTATCGCGCCTGCAATAGTAAATTATCATTATTACAGTCACAATCCCGCATATTATTTTAAAAATATATCCCGAATCCATTTCTCAACCTCTCACATCAGTATATATCCAAGAGCAATAATAAGCTTCATATCAGCGCCCTCCTTTATGAGCATATACATCAGAGCGCCTATGAGAAGCTTGTCATTGTCTATCTTTCCGTCAAAGAACTCGTCGATCAAATCGTCGAAGAGCTTGCTTTTTGAAGAATGCTCATTGTTGCAGTCCTCATGTACAGGCTCTTTCTTATCTGATGAGGGCGGAACATCGGCAGCAGCTTTTCTGTGAATGCCGTGATATAGGTTCATATGCTCTTTTTTCGGATATTTTGACCCATACATTACCATTGCGGCTGCCTATCCCCCTTTCATCAGATAAGATCCTGCAGCATTCCGCTGTCCTTTATCATGTTCCAGACTGCAAGAAGCTTCAGAAGCTTCAGGGCCTTATCGACTCTCTTCTGCTTTTCCACACCGAGATGAGGTCTAAGAGCGAGAAGCAGGTCGGTATTCTTATCCTGTCTTGAAGCCTCTCCGATAAGACTTGTCAGCTTCATAACAGAAGAAATGTCGATATCGGGCAGATTTGCCCCATTACTGTTTGTTTCGGAGCTGTTATCCTCTGATACCAGCATTTGTGCAAGCTCCGAAAGCTGTTTCACGCTCTCCTCATCTGACAGCAGATCGCCTATTTTGTTCATTATATCGTCCATAGGCTGCCTGATTTATTTTTTCGTGCCGGAAAGCTTCTCATATATGGCTTTTGCCTGCGGACTGCTCATCATTTTTTCAACAATCTGCGGATTGTTAACAGCCTGTTGAAACTTTGCAGCGTCGCTCGGAGACATAGCAGAGATAGCACTGTCGAATTTACCTTCTTCAAGTTCCTTTTTCAGCTTTTCGGAGGGAACTCCTATCTTTTTGCTGACAACATTGAGAAGAGACGCTATTTTTCTGGGATCAATATTATTATTCATATTTAGCTCCTTAAATATAATATATTCAATAATAATATATTGCTTTTTCCAAAGAAATATGTTATAATACTTTTGTAGTTAAAATTCGTATTTCATTTAATTTGGAGGGATCAAACTTGCGTATCGTTGTACTATCTGATACACACGGCAATTCTTATGCTCTCGAAAGTGTCATTTTAAGAAATACAGACGCAGACTGGATATTCCACCTCGGCGACGGTGAGCGCGAGCTTGATAATTTTATTCTCTCACATCAGAAACTCGCTCCAAAGATAATCCATGTGGCAGGAAACTGCGATTTTGACAGTCTCAGTCAGGAGGTATTTGTTCTGCCTGTTATGGAGCATAAGATACTTGCGACCCACGGACATCTTTACGGCGTGAGCAGCTCCCTCGACAAGCTCAGAGAGCTTGCTCTGACAAACGACTGTGATATCGTACTTTTCGGGCACACTCACATGAAGTACGAAAGCTATGAGAACGGAATATATTTCTTAAACCCCGGGAGCGCTTCTATACCTCGTGACGGCAGCAAGCCCTCATTCGGACATATCGACATCTCCCCTGCCGGCGTTGTACTTAATATAGTCGATGTATGATCTCCCCTGCTATATTCTATGCATAAGCACTGCATTTGTTACATAAAATGAAAATATCCCCTTGAACATTTTAAGTTCAAGGGGAGTATTTTATGTTTGCATCTTATTCCTTTTTTCGTCACTGGATGAAATGTTCCTTAGTTTCCATTCATCTTTTTCAAGAACAAACGTAAACTCTCTTTCATCAGAAAGTGAACTAATCTTTTCGTCTCCATAAACCCATTCAATTCGTCGTGTAACACTTATAATCTTGTCACTCTTTTTCGTAACAACAAGAGCTGTTGAATAAGTAAAACGTTTGCTGACATCACTTTTACGGTACAATTTGTATACGCCGTCACCTCAGAGCCATCTGCACGGACTCTCAGAGCCACGTTGCCGCGCCTTGAGAGCCACCTTCACGGATCAAGAGCCACACCTTGCCGCTGACTGCTCGGCAAAAAGCGAGCCTGCCTGACATCACCTC
>NZ_JAFYYT010000013.1 GCF_017549005.1 Ruminococcus sp. | reverse complement strand
AGGTGATGTCAGGCAGGCTCGCTTTTTGCCGAGCAGTCAGCGGCAAGGTGTGGCTCTTGATCCGTGAAGGTGGCTCTCAAGGCGCGGCAACGTGGCTCTGAGAGTCCGTGCAGATGGCTCTGAGGTGACGGCGTATACAATTAGCACGGTATACCAACTTTCAGCCTTTCGGAGCGGAAAGAGCCTGTTATATATGGTATCATAAGTATAACGAAACCAAATATTTCGACATTTTTACTGAGGTGATCTTATGAAATTCAATGATATCCCGTGGAAAAAAATAGGCCTTTTTGCAGGAGGAGTTCTTTTCGGTACAGCAGGTATCAGAGTCCTTTCAAGCAAGGACGCGAAGAAGTGCTATACTCACGCGACTGCCGCTGTTCTCCGCGCAAAGGAAAATGTTATGGAGACCGTAACTACGGTACGCGAGAACTGTGATGATATTCTTTCGGACGCAAAGGAAATAAACGAGCAGAGAGCCGTTGAGGAAGAAGCTGCTGTCATCGCAGACAAGTGCGAGGAAATTGCAGACACAAGTGAAGAATAAAAACGAAACAGACCGCATTGACGGTCTGTTTTTGTAGAGGTGATAAATATGAAATGCAAGATAATGCATGAATCAAAAGGACGTATGCGTGTACGCTTCTGCATGAAACGGATGACAATGAAACAGGCTGATACTGCGGAGTATGCTCTGTCTGCGGTAGTCGGCGTGACGAGGGTACAGGTCTTTGACCGCACCTGCGATATCGTTATAGCTTATACCTGCCCGAGGGAGAGTCTCATACAGAAGCTTTCTGCATTTTCCTTTGACGATGAAAGGAATACAGCGCTTGTTCCCGAACATACCGGCAGAAAGCTGAGCAAGCATTATGAGGAAAAGCTGGCGGCGGTGGTTATCAGGAGAGCAGTAAACAAGCTTATCCTTCCAATGCCGCTTCGCAGGATAATGGCTGTGATAAAAGCTGCAAAATACATATTTCGTGGACTGAAATGTCTGCTGAAAGGCAGGCTTGAAGTATCCGTTCTTGACGCTACAGCAATAGGAGTATCGCTTCTGCGCGGTGATTTCAGGACTGCGGGCTCGGTGATGTTCCTGCTGAATGTTGGCGACATTCTCGACGAGTGGACTCACAGGAAGTCCATAGACGACCTGGCGAGGACTATGTCCCTCGGGGTTGAACAGGTCTGGACTAAAACTGCCGACGGCCAGGAAGTCCTTATGCCCGTGAACGAAGTACGCAAAGGTGATATGGTAGTTGTTAGAACAGGTTCCATGATACCTCTTGACGGTAAAGTGGTATCAGGTGACGCAATGGTCAATCAGGCGTCAATGACAGGCGAATTTGTGCCTGTTCACAAGTCTATGGGAGCTTACGTCTACGCAGGTACTGTTGTAGAGGACGGCGAATGTACTATAGTTGTGGAAAATACCGCAGGAGGCGGCCGCTACGACCGTATCGTTAAGATGATAGAGGAGTCCGAGAAGATGAAGTCAGCCGCAGAGGACAAGGCTTCTCACCTTGCGGATAAGCTTGTACCGTGGAGCCTGGGCGGAACTCTCCTGACATGGCTCCTGACGAGGAACGCTACCAAGGCGCTTTCGATACTTATGGTCGATTTCTCCTGTGCACTGAAGCTTGCAATGCCTATTTCAGTCCTGTCGGCAATGCGCGATTGCAGCCGTGCAGGCATAACTGTAAAGGGCGGACGTTTTATGGAAGCCATTGCCGAAGCCGACACCATAGTTTTTGACAAGACAGGAACGCTTACGCATTCAGCTCCTAAGGTGGCGAAGGTCATAACCTTTGACGGTCGGGACGAGGACGAAATGCTGCGGCTCGCGGCTTGTCTAGAGGAGCACTATCCCCACTCAATAGCCAATGCGGTAGTTGCCGGGGCTGCTCAGAAAGGGCTTATCCATGAGGAGTTCCATTCTAAGGTGGAATACGTTGTAGCCCACGGCATTTCAAGCATGGTAGAAGGCGAGCGCGTTCTTATCGGAAGTCATCATTTTATTATCGAGGACGAGCATTGCGCCGAGCCCGAGGACGAGCGCTATCATGAGCTCCCTGCGGAGTATTCCCATCTGTATCTTGCAATTGGCGGAGAGGTCGCAGCTGTTATATGCATTGAAGACCCGCTCCGTGAAGAGGCGGCCGATGTTATTGACAAGCTCCACGGATACGGAATATCACGGGTAGTCATGATGACAGGGGACAACGAGCGTACAGCACGGGCTGTTGCGGAAAAGGTGGGCGTTGATGAGTACTACGCGGAGGTGCTCCCCGAGGACAAGGCAGCCTTTATACGCGCCGAGCATGAGGCAGGACGCAAGGTCGTGATGATAGGTGACGGCGTCAATGATTCTCCTGCACTCAGCGAAGCTGACGCAGGTATCGCTATCAGCACAGGAGCTGCAATTGCACGTGAGATAGCGGATATCACAATTTCTGCCGATGATCTTTATGCTCTTGTAGAGCTGAAACGCCTGAGCAATGCTCTTATGTCGCGTATCGGCTGGAACTATCGGACTATAATCGGTTTCAACGGCGGACTTATAGGACTTGGTGTACTTGGCGCATTGCCGCCTGCCACTTCTGCGCTTCTCCACAATGCTTCGACGCTGGCAATAGGCCTCAGAAGCATGACTGAGCTGAAAAACTGAGTTCAGAACCAACATATCTATGAAAAAGCTCCGACAGTTCAATGTGCTGTCGGGGCTTTGATATATTTATTTTTATCTTATATCGTGCGATGTCGCTTTTTATGACCGCAAATATGCATATATATTTGTACATACTAACTCTTAAAAATACCCTATTTTGCCTGATAATATCAAAACTGCCGAAATCAGGAAAAAGTACTTGACATTCAGGAGATTATATGCTAATATATGAATAGATATTCAAGTGTTCACATAAGTGTGATACTGAAATGGGTATAAATTATGTCATAAGGAGAGAATGGTTATGAGTGAGAAAGAGAGAAAATTCCTTGAAGTCCGCGGCCTGAAAAAGAGCTTCGGCAGCGGCGAAACCAGGCAGGAAGTACTTAAAGAGCTGGACTTCACAGTAGGAAAGGGAGAGTTTTGCGTACTCCTCGGACCGTCGGGCTCAGGCAAGTCAACTCTGCTGAATATACTGGGGGGCATTGACAGTGCCGACGCAGGCGAGATAACCATAAACGGTGATAAGCTTGCTGAAATGGACGAAAAGAGTCTTACGCGCTACCGCCGCAAGCACTTAGGCTATGTTTTTCAGATGTACAATCTTATCCCCAATCTCAACGTAAAGGAAAACATCGAAACAGGCGCATATCTTTCGGATAAGCCTCTCGATATAGACGAATTGCTGAAGATACTCGGACTTTACGAGCACCGCCACAAGCTTCCGAACCAACTTTCCGGCGGACAGCAGCAGAGAGTCTCGATAGGCCGCGCTATCGTGAAGAATCCCGATATACTGCTCTGCGACGAGCCTACGGGAGCTCTCGACTATAAGACCTCCAAGGAGATACTGCAGCTTATCGAGGAAGTCAACAAGAAGTACGGCAACACAATAATCATGGTTACTCACAACGAAGCTATAAAGCAAATGGCTGACCATGTGATAAAGCTCCGCGACGGTAAAATAAGACACGATACCGTCAATAAGGAAAAGCTGACTGCCGCTGAAATTGAGTGGTAAGGGGGATTATTTATGGATAAGAAGATATCATTCGGCAAGCGCCCGAAAGATCCCCTCCGCAGGCGCGTCTGGAAGGATATGCTCCGCGACTGGAAGCGCTATCTGATGATATGTCTCATGCTTATCGTGACTATCGGCTTCGTTTCGGGAATGTACGTTGCAAATAACAGTATGCTCAACACCCTTGACAGGAACGTTGCGGAAATGAAGTGTGAGGACGGTCATTTCAGGCTTTCAAAAAAAGCTGACGAAGCAACTTTAAAGGCGATAGGATCGGGCGAAATGGCTGACGTTCCGGCAGTATACCGCGAACGCGCATACGATGAAGCCGCTGACGAGGTGGAAAAGGCGGTCAATGAGGCCATAGAAGAAAAGGTTGCCGAACAGGTAAAGGAAGCCGTTAAAGCGCAGGTAACAGCAGCAATTGATGAGAAGATCGCCGCTGCGAAGGCTATGGGAGCTGATGTCCCTGCGTCTCAGCGCGAGGAGATGATAAGCTCCGCCCTCGAAACGGCGATCAAAGAAAATTACGACAAGGCTTACGATGAAGCTTTGAAGACTGCAAAGAACTCCGAGGACTACAAAAAGGCTCTCTCCGACGCAATGGACGAGGCAAAAAAGAAAATAGACAAGGAAATAGACGAAAAATACGCCGAAATAGAGGAACGCTACGAGCTGAATGAGAAATTTGCTCCTGTTCCTGTTACGGTTTACGAGCTGTTCTATAAGGACGCAGATGAAACGCTGCCGTCGAAAAGCGATTATTCGGGAACTATCCGCGTTTACGGTGAGCGCGGCGGTATTGACCTTTACGATATATTGAAGGGACGTGCTCCCGGGAATGAAAATGAGATCATCATCGACCGTATGCATGCCGATAACGCAAAGATCAGGATCGGAGATACGCTCACTGCTGGCAATACTGACTTTGAAGTCGTTGGATTTGCAGCTTTTGTGGATTACAGCGCCCTTTATGAGAGCAATACCGACACAATGTTCGACGCCCTTACCTTTGACATAGGCATGACAACTGATGAAGGCTTTGAGCGTATCCGCGCAAATACTGTTGCAAACTACGGCTTCACCTACAACAGCAAGCCTGCCGACGAGTATGAAGAAAAGGATATGTCCGAGCATTTCCTCAAAGCACTCATAACTCAGACAGCTGTCTCCGATACCGATGAGCTTGAAATAAAGGACTATGTTCCTGCCTATGCAAATCAGGCTATGAGCTTCGCAAGGGACGATATCGGCAAGGACAAGGCTATGGGAGGAGTTCTCCTGTACATACTGACTGCTGTTCTTGCGTTTATTTTCGCAGTAACGATCAGCACTACACTTGAACAGGAAGCCTCTGTTATAGGTACGCTGAGAGCTTCGGGCTATACAAGGGGAGAACTTCTGCGCTACTATATGAGCGCTCCGCTGCTCATCGTCATTATTGCCGCTGTTATCGGCAATGTGCTGGGCTATACGGTGTTCAAGAACACGGTCGCAGATATGTACTACAGCAGCTACAGCCTGCCGACCTTTGAGACTTTGTGGACTCCCGAGGCGTTTATCCGCACGACCTTGGTGCCGATAGTGCTCATGCTCATAATAAATGCATTCGTCATCACCAAAACACTGAAGCTCTCACCGCTTCGCTTCCTGCGCCACGACCTGAAGCGCAAGAAGAGGAAAAAGGCTGTAAGACTGCCGAAATGGAGGTTCCTCCGCCGCTTCAGGATACGTGTATTCTTGCAGAATATCCCCAACTATATCATGCTTTTCGTTGGTATAACCTTTGTTATGCTGCTTATCTCAATGGCTGTGGGAATGCCCGAGACCCTGTCCTATTATCAGGAAAAAATGGGCGATATGATGTTCGCTGAGGAACAGTTGATACTCAGCAGCACAGAGGACGAGGACGGAAATATCATCACAACCGATACGGAGGGGGCAGAGCGTTTCTCCATAACCTCTCTTGAGAGAAAATCGGATAGCTATAACGAGGAAGTCGCTGTTTACGGCATAGAAAAGGGCAGCAAATATGTAAATATAAGCGAAACCAATGACGGTTCCGTATATGTTTCCAGGGCTTTTGCCGAAAAGTACGACGTTCACGCAGGTGATACCATTACTCTTTCCGAGAAATACGAGCACAAGGACTACAACTGGGCGGTGCATGATATCTATGACTACTCCGCCGGAGTTGCCGTATTCATGGACAATGAGCAGTTCAACAGGATATTTGACAAGGACAAGGGCGATTTCAGCGGATATATGTCCGACAAAATGATAAAGGACATAGACAGCGAATACATCGTCAATGAGATAACCACTCAGGATATGATAAAAGTCGCGGACCAGCTCGACCACTCAATGGGCTCATATATGCTTTATTTCCAGTACGTATGCTTCATAGTGGCGGCGATAATACTCTATCTGCTGACAAAAATAATCATTGAAAAGAACGAGCGCTCAATATCCATGACCAAGATACTTGGCTATGAAAACGGCGAGATAGCTTCGCTTTATCTCATACCGACAGCGGCAGTAGTGTTCTTCTCGGAGTTCCTCGCTATGTATATCGGCTACAAGCTTATGCAGTTCTTCTGGAAGCTGATAATGATGAAGATGAGCGGCTGGTTCGCATTCATAATGCCTGCATCAGGCTTCGTAAAGGAGTTCCTCCTTGTATTTGCGGCATATCTTGCAATAACAGTACTTGACTTTATCCGTATCCGCAAAATACCTAAGGTTCTTGCGCTCAAGAATATGGAGTGATCATCTGTCTGTACTTCATCGGAGTATTCCTCTGGATAAAACAGCGGACGGGTTCAGACGCCGATAATATATGTTTATGCAAAGCAATCGCCGGTTTCATCGGTGGTTGCTTTGTTGCTTTGGGTTTACAGACATAGCTGTCCGGCAGGCTCGAATAGACAGGGTTTTTATTTGATACAAAATAATTGTTAGATAGCACTTACATTTTGTTACTGTATACAAACTTTATTTTCATGTCATTTCAAATCATTGACAAATTTATATGATGGTGATATTATATATCCGTTATAAGACGCTAACATATTATGTTTATATATCACAACTATTATACGACAAATAAAAAAACTGAATGGAAGGATGAGAAATGATGCCGCTAAGTTTGGCAGAGCCTGAAAAAGAGCTGACCATCAAGAAGCTGGGAGGGACTCCTGCGATACGTCAGCACCTTGAAAACCTCGGATTTACCGTAGGCGGAACAGTCACGCTCATAAACGTGCTGGGCGAAAATGTTATTGTTAAGGTCAAGGAGTCACGTATCGCTATCGGTGCGGATATGGCTCGCAGAATAATGGTCTGATAGGAGAGGGATTATGAAAACACTTAGAGAAACGGCTGTAGGTTCGACGGCAAAGGTGAAGAAGCTTCACGGAGAGGGAGCGATAAAACGTCGTATCATGGATATGGGGCTCACAAAAGGAACGGAAGTATTTGTCCGCAAGGTGGCTCCCCTCGGCGATCCGATCGAGATAAAGGTACGCGGCTATGAGCTTTCACTGAGAAAGGCAGACGCGGAACTGATAGAGGTCGAATAATTATGAAGCGGGACGTAAAGTCCTTGAATTTTTGACAAATTGTTAGCTTTAAATAACTTGAAAGGAAGATATAAATGGAACTGCGAATAGCACTTGCAGGAAACCCTAATGCAGGTAAGACCACCCTGTTCAATGCGCTCACGGGTTCAAACCAGTTTGTCGGAAACTGGCCGGGAGTTACCGTTGAAAAGAAGGAAGGAAAGCTGAAAAAGCACAGTGATGTTATCGTTACTGACCTCCCGGGAATCTACTCGTTATCGCCCTACACCCTTGAAGAAGTCGTTGCAAGAAACTACCTTATCGAAACCAGACCTGACGCTATACTCAACATCATCGACGGCACAAATCTCGAACGCAACCTTTACCTCACAACTCAGCTTGTTGAGCTTGGGATACCCGTTGTCTGTGCGATAAACATGATGGACGTCGTGAATAAAAACGGAGACAAGATAAAAATTGATGAACTTTCCAAACAGCTCGGCTGCAAGATAGTTGAGATATCCGCACTGAAAGGCACAGGCGTTGACGAGGCGGCTGAGGCTGCCATAGCTGCTGCAAAGAACGGCAGGACCATTCCTCAGCACACATTCAGCGGTGTTGTTGAACACGCTATAGCTCATATCGAGGAAGCCTGTCTGCATGATATGCCCGAGGAGCAGCAGCGCTGGTACGCTATCAAGGTCTTCGAGCGCGATGAAAAGGTGCTTGAAAAGCTGAATATCCCCGAAAATGTACAGAAGCACATTGAAGAGGACATAGCAACTGCTGAAAAGGAGCTTGACGACGACGCTGAGAGTATCATCACGAACGAGCGTTATGTTTACATAGCAGACGTTATCAAGGCTTGCTACAGAAAGAAGAACGCAGGAAGCCTTACAGTTTCCGATAAGATAGACAAGATAGTCACTAACCGCTGGCTGGGACTTCCTATCTTTGCAGTTATAATGACTCTTGTTTACCTTATCGCCATGAAGGGACCTGGTGCATGGGCTACCGACTGGACAAACGATAATCTCTTCGGCGACGGTTTCTACCTTCTCGGCATATCCGGGGACTATGACGACGTTTCCGAAAGATACGCAGGCGCACAGCAGATAATCGACGGTTATGACGCTTACGTTGAGGAAAACGGCAGCGCTCCCGCGGACGAGTTCACATACTCTGTCGAGGATGAGGAAACTCTTGAAACAACAGAGGAAACAGCTTCTATTGCCGACTATGAAGAAGCGTTAAAAACAGTTGAGGAGATAGGCGAGGAGCCCGATCCTGCTGATTACGGCGTATTCGTACCGAGTATCCCTGCGATAATCGAAAGCGGTCTTGACAAGATGGGCGCAGCCGACTGGCTGAAAGGACTTATCCTTGACGGTATCGTTGCAGGTGTGGGAGCAGTTCTCGGATTCGTTCCGCAGATGCTGGTTCTGTTCTTCCTGCTTGCTTTCCTTGAAGCCTGCGGCTACATGGCTCGTATCGCATTCGTGCTTGACCGTGTGTTCAGAAAGTTCGGTCTCTCGGGCAAGTCCTTCATACCTATGCTCGTAGGCGTAGGCTGCGGCGTTCCGGGTATCATGGCTTCGAGAACTATCGAAAACGAGCGCGACAGACGTATGACCATCATGACTACCACATTCATTCCGTGCGGAGCTAAGGTACCGTTCATCGCAATGATAGCAGGCGCTATCTTCGGCGGTTCACCTATCATCTCGGTATCAGCATACTTCATCGGTATGGCAGCTATCATCGTTTCGGGTATCATGCTTAAAAAGACAGCAATGTTCTCAGGCGAGCCTGTACCGTTCGTTATGGAGCTCCCTGCATACCATATGCCTACCATGAGTAACGTTCTCCGTTCAATGTGGGAGCGCGGCTGGTCATTCATCAAGAAGGCTGGTTCCATCATTCTCATATCCACGATCGTTATCTGGTTCCTGTCACGTTTCGGAACAGTTGACGGAAGCTTCGGTATGCTGGACGAGGATCAGCTTGACAGCTCGCTGCTGGCAGGCTTAGGCGGACTTATCGCATGGATATTCTCACCTCTCGGCTGGGGCAACTGGCAGGCAGCTGTTGCTTCTATCACAGGTCTGGTCGCAAAGGAGAATATCGTCGGAACTATGGGCGTTCTCTATGGCGGCGGCGACGGCACTGTATGGGAGAACATCGGCGCAGTATTCACAAGCATAACAGGCTTCTCGTTCCTTGTGTTCAATCTGCTCTGTGCTCCTTGCTTTGCGGCTATCGGAGCTATCAAGCGTGAGATGAACAACGCAAAGTGGACAGCATTTGCTATACTTTATCAGTGCTGCTTTGCTTACGCTGTTGCGCTTATGATAACACAGTTCGGCGGACTTTTCACAGGCGAATCTAATATCATCGGCGTTATCGCATCAGTTATTATTCTTGCATTTATGTGCTATATGCTCTTTGTCAAGAAGTATCATGAGGCGTCGAAGTTCAAGGGCAATGTCAAGGTAAAGGCATAAAGGAGTGGTAATATGCTCGCGTGGTTTGCTGAAAATCTGGGAACTATAGTCGTATCTCTTATACTTATTGCTGTCGTGGTACTTATCATAGTAAAAATGGCAAAGGACAAAAAAAGCGGCAGGAGTACGGGAGGCTGCGGCTGTGGCTGCGAGCACTGTGCAATGCACGGAAAATGCCATAAGTAAAAATCATCACAACAAACATCGGGGCGGCCATATCACCGCCCCGCATAAAAACCATAATGTTAGCAGTAACTAATAAACCAAAGGAGGAATTTATGAGCATAGTAATCGTTGGCGGCAATGACCGCATGGCAACACGTTATCAGGATATCTGCAAATCGTTCAATCACAAGTCTAAGGTCTTCACTCAGATGCCTGCGGACTTCGAGAACAAGCTTGGCACTCCTGACCTTATGGTGGTTTTCACAGGGACCTGTTCCCATAAAATGCTTGGAGCCGTTAAAAAAAGCTCCGAGAAAAACGGCGTACCCGTTGAGCACGTTCACAGCTCCAGCGTCAGTGCGCTGAAACAGCTTCTCACAGATATAAAGGGGAGGAAATATGTCCGAAGTTGAACGCAGAAGCATTGATAATCTCATGGCTTTTCACAGCGCTCCTACGCTATTGGGAGTGAAGTGTGCGAATCTTATCTCGTTTGACGGGAATGAGGAGACAATGGCGGAATATCTGCGCGAATTCACGGCTAAACTATCAGACAGCGGACTTTGTGCAATGCGGCTTTGCAAATGCAGGGACCGCACGCTCGTTTACATCTACAATGAGAAAATGCTGAGCGCATGGCTCGGTATGCCGCAGGTTCGTGACCTGCTTTCAGAGTACGGCTACACAGCGGATATGAGTATGGGCGGGAAGCTTCTCAGGCTTGCCTCGCGTATGAACTGCGGCAGCTTCCCTCATGAGATAGGCGCGTTTCTCGGTTATCCCGTGGGAGATATCCGCGGCTTTATCAGCAACAGCGGCAGGAACTGTCTGCTGTGCGGCTACTGGAAGGTCTACGAAAACGCTGAAAAGGCGCGGCAGACATTCAAAACTTATGATCGCTGCAGGGAGATCCTGTTCGATAGATTAAATCACTGTCCGAACCTGTTTCGGGCTATTTCCAAGGAGGAAAATATATGAAAACAGCAGTAATTTATTGGAGCGGCACCGGCAATACCGAGGCTATGGCTAAGGCAGCTGCCGAGGGCGCTAAGGCGGAGCTTTTTGAGGTATCAGAGTTCAAGGGCAATGTCGCAGACTACGACGCATTCGCTTTCGGCTGCCCTGCAATGGGAGCAGAGGTCCTCGAAGAGGACACATTTGAGCCGTTCTTCACAGGTATCGAGGGTTCACTCAGCGGCAAGAAGGTCCTTCTTTTCGGCTCATACGGCTGGGGAGACGGTGAGTGGATGCGTAACTGGTACGACCGTACAAAGTCGGCAGGCGCAGAGCTTATCGGCGACGAGGGCTTTATCGTAAATGAAGCAGCTTCAGACGACGATCTTGCAAAGCTCAGAGAGCTTGCTGCAAAGCTTGCATAAGGAGACGCGGAAATGAAGAAAATCACATCTGTTTTATGTGCCGCAGCCTGTGTTATGGCGGCAGTTCCGTTCACAGCAAATGCAGCAGACGGCGATAAGGTCTACGGTACAATGAATATCCCCTATGCTGATTTCTATGCAGCAGAGCTTAACAACAGCGTTCCTGTTGACGCAGTTTCTTCCGCGACGACCAACAAGTGGAAGGGCAATACTACAGGAAAAATGGGAGATGACGGAAAGTGGCAGAACGGCGGACTTGCCGCAGGTACTTTCAATGAAGAAGGAGAGAACGGCGGCGGTAAGATACTCGGCGTTACCTATCCTGTTGAGATCGCAAAGGCTGACCTTGAAAAGCTCAGCGATAAGATGAATTTCACAGAGCTTTCCGAGAAGCCTGTTGCATACAAGCCTGTTACAGTCGAAAACGGCAAGGCAGCATTCGGCAAGCTGGTCGACAGCGACGGTGAAGAAAAGCTCAGCGGCGAGATGACCGTATCAAGCCTTTCAAGTTGGGGTGACTATCAGATAAATGTAAAGGGTATCCCTGCAAACTGTGATATTTACGGCGTTATCGTAAAGACAAAGGAAGGCACCGACTACGGTATGCGTGCTCTTGAGAATATCTGGCGCAACGGTGCTATCTCATGGGGCGCAGGCGTAAAGGAGAAGGAGCCTCACGGCAACGTGCTCTCCTCCGAGCATTACAAGTCCTCGCAGGGACAGACTATCACGGACGTAACATTCATCACTCTTAACGGCTACAGCACACTTTCAGGACAGAACGGCTATCTCCCTGTGAAGTTCGCAGACAGCATCAAGGTCGAGAGCGGAAAGTCGGGCAAGGGCTCTGTAACATACGATAATTCCGTACTTCCTTCCGATTACAAGGCTAAGGGCGAAGTAGCGGACGGCTTCACGGTTTCGGGAAATACTGTAAGCTACAACAATGCACAGCCCGGCAACTACACACTCACAGTATCTGATGAAAACGGCAAATATTCATCTGTAAGAGGCAGCTTTACACTTACAACAGACGCTATCCCCGTTAAGTATTCCGACGGCAAGCTCGTAGCTGCTGACGGAGCTTCATTAACTGACGCAGCAAACTATCTCAAGAACATCTCAGCCGTAACAGTAGGCGAGAAGAAATACAACGCAGGCAGACGCGGTGCAACTATCATCGACTCACAGACAGGCGAGATAAAGCTTGACGCCAAGTCAGGGGAGGAGAATGTATTCGACGGCTCGGGCAAGTACAAGCTCACTGTTGAAGCAACAGGATATGAGAAGAATTACGAGTTCGAGATAAACAGTCAGGCTGCAGAGACTACTACAACAACAGAAGCTGCAACTTCAAAAACTACTTCAACGACCAAGACATCAACTACAGCAGCAAAGACAACTGCAAGCTCGAACAGTCCTAAGACAGGCGTTGCAGGAGCAGCCCTGCCGTTTACATTCCTTGTACTTGCAGGCGCTTCAGCATTTGCATTCAGAAAGAAGAACGACTGATCATTGTTATTTCCATTATAAAATATGACCTCTGCGGCTTCGGCTGCGGAGGTCAAATACTGCAAAGAGGTAGATTTTATGTTATTTTTGACCGCTCTGTTTATAGCGCTCCTTATCGCTTTTTGTCTTGACAAGCCGCTAAAAAAATGTCCTGCGGCATTCTATATTTCAGCAGCTGTGCTTACTGTGGCATCTGTGATCATCACACAGTCCGATATCAATGTTTCAAGCAGATTTGTCCGTGATAACGTTCTCGGGATATTCTCACGGGGAGCTCTCGGTACTGCTTTCTGGGCAGTTGTCATGTGGGCAGGAGCACTTCCGAACGGCTCTGCTCCCATTAAGAAGCTAATGCCGATCCGCGGCGAATTATCCATAACTGCGGCGATACTTACCTTCTCGCATATCATCACATACGGAGTGCAGTACATAACAAATCTCATCAATGGCAAAACAGGTTCGGACTTCGTTGTCACAAGCGTCGTGTGTCTTGCAATGGTACTGATAATGACGCCGCTGACGGTGATGTCGTTCAAAGCGATACGCAAAAAGATGAAAGCCAAAACATGGAAAAAGATACAGCGTCTTGCCTACATTTTCTACGCCTGTATCTATGTGCATATACTTGTGCTTTTTGTGCCGAAGGCTCAGAAGGGCAGGGAGGGCTATTTCCTCAGTGTTCTTGTATATAGTGCGGTATTCATCGGCTATGCGGCAATGCGTATCAGGAAGTACTACATAGCAAATAAAAAGCCGGAAAAGAAGCTTGTTCCCAATACTGTATGTGCCTGTGCATTTGCTCTGCCCTTAGTGCTTGCAGGAGTTGTTTCACGCAGTGGCAGCAGCGGAGAAACGGCTGCTCCGGCTTCCGGAACACCTGTGACGTTCAGCTTTGAAGCTCCGGAAAATGCCCCTTCTGAAACCGTAACTACAGCGGTCACAGCGACCACAGCAAAGAAAAACAGCACAACAACGTCTGTAACAACTACAGGTGCAAATAAAGACGAAAAAACGGAAGAAACTACCGCTGAAAAAACAGAAGAGGAAACAACTGCCGCAGAGGAACAGAAAAACGAAGAGCCTGCACAGGAGCAGCATGAAGAAGCTCCTGCCGACGAGCCTCAGCCTGCATTCAGGTTTAAGAACGGCGAATACGAAGCAGAAGCCGAGGGCTACGCAGGAAAGGTCCATGTGAAGCTGTCCGTTGAAAATGACGCGATCACAAGTATTTCCGCATGGGCTGATGAGGACGACCCCGAATACTTCAACGACGCTATGAATAAGGTGATACCGCAGATAGCAACGAAAGTCAGCGCAGACGGTATCGACGCCTGCTCGGGCGCGACCTACAGTTCAAACGGTTTGATCGAAGCAGCACGTAAGGCACTTGAACAGGCGATGAACTGATATAAAACAACAAAACGGCTAAAGCCCGAAAAGCGGACATTTTCTTCGCTTTTCGGGCTTTGATGTTTGTGATTATTTGTTTTCGCGCACATTACAGCTCATTACTGTGCAAGCTGTTATACTCTTTTATAAGGTTGCAGAAGATATTGCCGTACTTTTCGGCTTTTATCCTGCCGACTCCCGATACCTTCAGAAATTCATCTGTATTTGTCGGAAGCACCCTGCACATATCTCTCAGAGCGGCGTCGGAGAATACAATATAAGCAGGGACTCCTGCTTCTGCTGCAAGCTCGCCGCGAAGCTTTCTGAGTTCTTCAAACAGCGCATTATCAATATCAGTCTGTTCACTGCGCTGTTTTTTATCTTTTGGCTTTTCTTCCTTCGGGAGCTTCATACTGACAGGTATATGCTCTTTCAGTATCCTTGCCGATAAGGCAGTAAGCCCCACAACAGGGTATTCATCGTCGCTGCTGTACAGATATCCGTTTTCAATAAGGAACTCCAGCTCTGCTCTTATGCGTTTTGCGGAGGTGTCCTGCATGATACCGTAAGTTGAGAGCTTGTCAAATCCTGAGGCTGCGATTCTTTCATTCCTGCTGCCCCTGAGTATATCAACGATCATGCTCTTGCCGAAATATCTGCCCCTTTGTTTTATCCTGAAAACGCAGGAAACTATCTTCTGCGCGTCAACGGTTATATCAGCTTCCTCAAAGCCGTTCAGACAGCAGGAGCAGTTTCCGCAGAATGAAGGAGCTTTTTCCCCGAAGTATCCCAGCATGAACTGCCTGAGACAGTCGGTGGTAGTTGCGTAGAAAGTCATTTCCCTGAGCCGCTGTCTGTCGCGTTCGAGCATGATATCCTTTTCGCTTTCGGAGAGCTCGGTATTTTCCTCGCGGCTTTTTTCGATCATGAAATTATTTGTGCGGACGTCCATCGGACCATACAGAAGTATGCACTGTGCAGGGCTTCCGTCCCTGCCTGCACGGCCTGCCTCCTGATAGTAGCTTTCGATGTTTTTTGGCATATTGTAGTGGATAACAAAGGAAACGTCGGACTTGTCTATACCCATGCCGAAAGCGTTCGTAGCCACCATTATGCGCTTGCGGTCGTATATGAAATCGTCCTGATTTGTTCTTCTTTCGGTATCTGAAAGACCTGCATGATATCTTGTAGCGGAGAAGCCGTCGGAACACAGCTTCTCGCATATCTCTTCAACATTTCGCCGCGAAAGGCAGTAAACTATTCCGCATTTACCGCCGGATCCGTCCAGGAGCCTCCGAAGCTCGGCATACTTGTTCTGCGGCTTTATTACCGAGAAAAACAGGTTCGGGCGGTCAAATCCGGTCACAAGTGTAAAGGGATCGTTCAGTTCCAGCAGCTGTATGATATCTTCCCTGACCGTATCTGTAGCGGTAGCAGTAAACGCACTTATTACAGGCCGCCGGGGCAGGCTGCGTATAAACTCGGAGATACGCAGATAGCTGGGGCGGAAGTCCTGTCCCCACTGAGAAACACAGTGAGCTTCGTCGATAGTGACCATAGATATCCCGACAGAAGAAGCGATGCGGTTCATTTCGGGAGTGCCGAGTCTTTCGGGAGCAACGTAGATAAGCTTTAGTTCACCGCACAGTGCGCGTTGCATGGTCTCTGCGTATTCCTCCTGAGAAAGGGAACTGTTTATGCAGGCGGCGCTGACTCCCGAGGAAACAAGAGCGTTTACCTGATCCTTCATAAGGGAAATGAGCGGCGAAATAACGACAGTCATGCCGCTGAGCATGAGTGCAGGCACCTGATAGCACACGGATTTTCCTGCGCCTGTAGGCATGATACCGAGAACGTCCCTGCCGCTGAGGATATTGTCTATGAGTTCACCCTGTCCGCTGCGGAATCCCTTATGTCCGAAGTATTCATTTAATACCGAAAGCTTGTCCATGCACGTTTCGCTCCTTATAACGGGGATTTTATATTATTATAGCATTTATGCACTGAAAAAGCAAGGCGACCGATCCTTTGGCTTTTTTATGAAGCTGCATGAAGCGGAGTTTTAGGTTGACACGTCTCTTTTTTCATGCTAAAATTGACACATGGATAAGTTGCAGCATTCAGACGAAGGAGGAGATAAAATGTCTAAAAAACAAGGCGCTGCAGAAAAGCCAAAGGAGAAAAATCGTGCTTTCCGCACAGGTTTCCTGGTTATGCTCATTGCCGCTGCATTAACGGCTGTTTATATCCGCACCAATCCGAAATGGAAAGCTGCTGAGCTTACCATAGAGCCTGCGGGCAGATATTACGAGGTGCAGTCATTGGTGCCTGAGGGCAAGACTCTTGAAACGCGGATAATCCCACCCGACGGCTTTGAGCGTGTTCCTGTTAAGGAGGGGAGTTTCGGGGAATATATGCGGAATTATCCGCTTCTTCCCGATGATATAAAGATACCTGTATATGACGGAACGACTATCAGCTCAACTGATGTTGCCGCAGTTTTCGATATAAGTCTCGGAACTGAGGGCTATCAGCAGTGCGCGGACAGTGTAATAAGGCTTTACAGCGATTATTTCTACGAAAAAGGAGAGTTTGACAAGATATCATTTAAGTTTTCAAACGGCGACGAATGCTCTTACAATGACTGGCGGAAGGGCATGAGAATGCTTGCCTTTGCGGACTTTTCCTGCAGGATACCGTTCGGACTTCCCGATAAGAGCGAGCAGCAGTACAGGA
Organism: Ruminococcus sp.; assembly: GCF_017549005.1. Classification (GTDB taxonomy): domain Bacteria; phylum Bacillota; class Clostridia; order Oscillospirales; family Ruminococcaceae; genus Ruminococcus. Next base: position 5,472 of record NZ_JAFYYT010000013.1, on the reverse strand, counting down.
ACTATCTCAAGCAGGTAATGCGCTATGCAGGCACTCTTTCGCTGCAAAAGGAGTCTGAAGTGATTTCTGCCGATGAGCTTCGTATCGGCGATATTATCTGCAACGACACACACGTTGTGATGATAGCTGACGAGGCAGTAAACGAAAATGACGAAAAATGCTACCTTATCGGACAGAGCTTTATCCCTGCCGTATGCTTCCATATCCTGACACATACGGAGGAAAATGTGACTTCTCCATGGTATACCAGTGAACAGCTCGAAAAGGACTCATTTGTTATCGGTTCATTTATATTTGAAAAGAATGATATCCGCCGATGGAAGGACGGCTTTTAAATAAAAAAAGGTATGCCCCGGGTGAGAGAACCCCGGGGCATTATTTAAACTCAGCCCCGGTGATGGTGATCCGGGGCGTTGTTTTTAATATGTTTCGCTTACCCAGAGGGAAGCTCTGTTCTGTATCATGCTGATAGTCGTGTCGATATCCTGACCGCCGCCGAGATATGTCATTACTTCATCGTTGACTATCCAGAATATATTCCTGTCTACTCTGTTGTCCCAGCGGTTTATGGAATCGGTATAATTCTCTAAAAACTCGATATCCTTTTCATCTATCTGTATATTGTCAACGGTTATTTCGTGTCCCTGTGCAGTCGAAATGTCTTCAAAATCGTAAACATTGTTCATGATATTTTCAGCCACTTTTTTGCGTGCGGCGTTATTAATGCAGAAGCCTGTTCCCTCCAGTGAGTCAACGGTCTTTCTGACTCCTTCGGGAGTTTCAATCTCATATTTTTGGACTGCGTTTTCTGTCTGAAATTCCTCTGTATAGAACTGACGTATGAATTCCCATGCTGCCTCCTGCTTTTCCGCAGAGGAGCTTGAACATATGGACCAGCCCGGCAGAGAGCTTGTCAGATAAGCTCCCTCTCTGTTGGAGGTCGGATAGCCCACAAGGGTATATTTCCCGTCGCGCAGTCGGTATTGCTTTTCCTCATAAGTCCGATAGTTCATATCTGAGATTATGGCAGAATTTGCACTTGTTATAAGATATTTTGACGCAAGGCTCGGTGCATTATAGTCATATTCGCCCTTTTCGCCGTTAATGCTCGGAAATTGCTTGCAGAACTCCAGTATTTTTCTGAAATCAGGAGAATCGAATGTTACCTTGGCGTTTTCTTCATCGACAAAGGCAGGAGTATTTTCTCTCAGGATATTATAAAAAATATACTCCGCATTGATAGAGCCTGCAATGGTAGAACCCTCTGGCATAGCGTTCCAGCGGTCTATAAACTCGTCGATAGTCCAGTTCTGTTTTGTACCCCCGTATTCACTCTTGCTTATCATGGTATTCACCTCGTATGTACGGGGAATATTATAAAGTTTACCGTTTATCTCGTTTAGTTTGAGGATATGGCTGTTAAGCGTTGAGGTATTGACCTCTGGGTCGTTCTCCATAAAGTCATAAAGATCCGCAAAAGCGCCTTTCTGCCTGAGAAGCCAGTATTTTGCGTCATCTCCGAATGTCACGTCGCCCACTATGTCGATACCGCCCTTGTTCATTATCTGCTGAACAGTTTCAAAGTCTATGCTTGCCAATTCGTCTTCTGTAAAGGCGTGTGGAAATCCGTCACTGTCATTGCGGCTTGCAAAAATTTTGGTCTCGATACGGCAGCCGTTATCGGCATTGTTGAACTCTTCAATGGCGCTGACAAGGCTCTCCTGTTCGGGCTCGATCATCAGTCCCAGAGTAATAACGATGTCCTCTTTGCTGTTTGAAGCGCCCTGCGGAACTTCACCGTTATCGTCCGATTTTACCGTATCTGAAACAGTGGTGTCCACGCCGGCCTTGTTCTGACAGCCTGCGAGCAGAACACAGGCTGCAAAAGCGAAAGCAGAAAGCTTTCTTTTCATACGTTTTCTCCTTTTATCTTAAATAAACGGTGCAAAATCACATAAAATACATTATATCAAAAATTTGGTATTGCGTAGCTCTTTCCCTCGTCAAGTCCCCATGCTCTGAACATATTATTGTAGAAGGTGGGACGTGCGAAGTCGTACTCCATGTTCATATGGAAGAATGAATGCTTCATTCCCATGAAATTTAGGCTGTTGAGACCCTTTTCAAACTCCTCGAACCTTGCTTTCGGCACTGAGAGGATAACATCGTTCTCACTTGTGTTTGCGTTTGTAAAGTCGCCCGGGTCGGGGAATGAAACGCGGTATTCGTCTTTTGTGAGGGAGGGGATTATGCCCCATACACAGGAGTCTATGGCGTCAAATTCAGTTTTCATGGTAGTTCCTGTCTGAGTCTTTATTCCCATGAGTATGGTACGGAGCTCTGCGTTGCGGCAGTTTATAACGATAGCGTCGGGCTCGAACTCTGCAGCTCCCAGTGGAGCGGTGAGTATTCCCTTATATGCTCCTGCAGGTAAGTGCGGCATATTCTCAATGAATGCAGCGGCTGCGTCGGGATCGTTTATGCCGATAACCGGGAGAAGCTCGTTGAATTCGGGCGTTCCCTTTTTCAGTTCCACCATGCCGTATGCTATCAGCGGCGCCCAGCACCAGTGATCCTGTTTCTGCATATAAACGGTCTTTCCCTCTCTTCTTGAAAGCGCGAAAGCCTGACAGAGCGACATATGCTGACCGAGATCGCGCAGCGGGTATATGGTATTTTTCGGCAGCTCCGTCTCGTCGCGTATCATTTTCAGTGCCATTGCGTCATAGCGCTGACCGATAGTATTTTTTAGCAAATCCGAAATACGTTTGTTTTGTTCCATAGTGTTTATGAACCTCCGATAATTCTGATATTTTTTAATTATAACACATTCACTAATCAAAAACTATTGAATTGTTGCTGTTTTTAGCATTCTTTTGTCGTTTGTTGACCTGTTTTCAGCTTATCGTTTCAAATCTGTTTTCGATATCGGCAGCTGTTGTGCCTGAGGCTTCTATTACTATGATGTTGTCAGAGCTGATCTTTTTTGCATATTTGATAGTCGGGTACGAATCGCAGGTATAGGAGATCTTTGTATACTCGCTGCCGCCGAGGGTGATCTTCTCGGGAACGCTTATATCTGCTACTGTGAAGCTCTGCTTGTAATTGGCTATTTCAAGCTGCAGGTATTCTTCAGGTGTCATATCGGGAGTTTCGGGATATCTCTGCTTGAGGTCATAATACCATACATTGATTTTTGAAGCTTCGCCGTAGGTTGCGGAGAAGTCTATCACGCCTGTCATGTAGTGTTCCTTTTCTTCCTCGGTCATGAACCTTGTGGGCATCATGTAATTGGTATAGAGTGCGTCTTTGCCGTAAAGCTCGGCGTCTGCGGGAAATACCAGCTTTAAGCCCGCTAAGTCGGAGATATATGCATTACCCACGATCTTGCCCTTGTTGAAGGCTGTCTCCATGACCTGATCGGCAGGCTGAGAGGTATAATTGCTCTCTGTTGCCTGAACTGCTGCTTCTGAAACAGGTTCTGCTGTTTCGGCGGTCTGAACAGCTTCTTCGTCCGAAGCTGCCGCAGCTGTTGTGCTCTGTACAGTGGGAGCATCGGACTTTTCATCCTTGGCGGCAACTGCTGCTGCGGTATTTGTGCTGTCGTGATATGAAGTGTCGAGGCTGGATGTTATGTGCATCTGTCTGCCGCATGACGCAAGACTTAACATAGCTGCTGCCAAAGTGATGATAACTGCTGTTTTTTTCATAATATTAACTCCTTTTTGCGGTGTTGAGCCGCTCTTTATATTCTGGTCTTTAACATAAAGCTTTTCTCTGCAAGCTTGACCTTTCATAAACAATAATCGAAACCAAAATGCAAAATGTTACATAATCCGAAAAAATTTTTCTATGCACCAGAAAAAAACAGCCACAGGTTCATTATCGAATCTGTGGCTTTATAAATTATATAAGCTTTATGATAGAGGTCTCCGCCTTATTTTGTAAGAGCGATAACCTTTTCATAAGCAGGCTTAGGCTGATAGCCGTTAGAAAAAAGGAGAGGATTCTGTGATGATCTCCAGCTTACGCTGTCCTGTGTGCCCCAGATGGTAACAGCAGGGATCTGAGCAGAATTCTGCATTGCGAGCTTGAAGATCTTCTCATAGAGATCTGCCTGTTCCTGTGAGTTATTGCAAGTGATATCGAGCTCTGTTATCTGAACCTCAAGACCTGTGCTGAGGAACTTCTTGAGAGCTGTCTCATATGTATTAGCGTCAGGATACTTTGTATCAAGGTGAGACTGCATACCGATACCGTCGATGTAGCCGAGCTGCTTGAGCTTCATAGCCATGTTGTAGATATCGTTTGTCTTAGCAGGGATGTACTCGTTGTAATCGTTGAGATAGAGCTTGCAGCCTGCGGGTGCATACTGTCTTGCATACTTGAATGCGTTGATCACGAAGCTGTCATCACCGTATACTCTTACCCAGTTGGAGTTGTCAGCGCCTCTCATTCCGCCGCCATCGTTGAGGAAGAGCTCGTTACATACGTCGTATGAGTAAACTTCGAGCTTAGGATACTGCTCCTTAAGAGCTGCGAATGTATTCTTGATCATGCTTTCAAGACGCTGGTTCATGATATCCTTTGATACGTAAGCGCCGCTCTGTGAGAAGTTCTCACGGAAGAACCAGTCAGGAGTCTGGCTGTACCAAACAAATGTGTGACCACGGAGTGCTATGCCGTTCTCTTCACAGAATTTAAGTGTCTGAGCTGCTCTGCTGAGGCTGATCTGAGTATTTACGTTGTTGCCTCTCTGCTGACAAGCAGACTGATCGAGAATGCTGTCAGGCTTGAGCTCGTTCTCCGGAGTAATGGAGTTGTAGTTCTTCTTGAGGAATTCAGCACCGCTTCCGAGCTCGTGAGGGCTTACAGAAGTACCGATCTTGAAGTAGCTTGCAAAAGCATTCTTGAAGCCGTCGCCCTGTGAGCTTGTATTGTTGCTCTGCTGCTGGTTATTGTTCTGCTGACCCTGGTTCCAGTTGTTCCAGTCGTTATTCTGCTGCTGACCCTGGTTCCAGTTGTTCCAGTCGTTGTTCTGCTGCTGTCCCTGGTTCCAGTTGTTCCAGTCGTTGTTCTGCTGCTGTCCCTGGTTCCAGTTATCCCAGCCGTTGTTCTGCTGACCCTGGTTCCAGTTATTCTGCTGGTTCTGGTTGTTCCAGTTATTTACATCCCAGTTGTACCAGTTGTTATTGTTGTTCCAGTTGTTGTTATTATTCCACTGGTTCTGGTTATTCCAGTTATCCCAGCCGTTGTTCTGCTGACCCTGGTTCCAGTTATTCTGCTGGTTCTGGTTGTTCCAGTTGTTTACATCCCAGTTGTTCCAGTTGTTATTATTGTTCCAGTCATTGTTCTGGTTCCACTGATTCTGGTTATTCCACTGGTTCCAGTCGTTATTCTGCTGCTGGCCCTGATTCCAGTTGTTCCAGTCGTTGTTCTGCTGCTGGCCCTGATTCCAGTTGTTCCAGTCGT
>NZ_JAFYYT010000012.1 GCF_017549005.1 Ruminococcus sp. | reverse complement strand
TGTGTCAATATTTTTTCTGGCAGATCTCTGATCTGTCTTTTCGTGCTGCCTTTTTTTAATAAATACTATCAGGAGTATGCTCGTTTATTTTCAAACATACTCCTGATTCCTTTTCATTATTCAATTAGCTTAATGACATTAAGCCATAGGCTGCCATTAATTTTTTCAGGTGTTATTCGGAATTTCGGGAACAAGAGAGCTTATCCTTCTGAGTAGGTAAAGCTGTATCCTGAGGGCGTCATTTGTCGTAATCCCCTTTGTATTTCTGTCAACATCTCCGCGTGCTTCTCCGTTCTTTTTGATATGCTTAGGACTTGTTCCATTGATACCGTACATATTCGGATTTGCAAGGCTCTGTATTATAAGCACAGCGTCGGACATATCTACGAAACCATCGAGATTAGCGTCGCCCCATACAAAACCATACGGAGGATTCAAATCGTTTTCGTCATCTTCCCCAGTTGTTGTAGCAGTCTCAACACCCTCATTTATAGTTACCTTGTAGTCAAACTTAACGTTGAAGCAAAGGTTGAAGCCGTAATAATCGCCGACCGAGTCATCATAGCTTACGGTGTACTCACCTGCGGGAAGAGTATTGAACTTATCACCGCTTACACTGTTTCCGCTTCCGTCTGTAACAGTGAATCTATTGACTCTGAAGTGTTTACCCGGGTAACTTCCGCCTTCACTGTCAGGATTGTTTGAATATCTTTGTTTTACTCTTATTTCCAGTCCCGTGATATCGAGTTCTTCGCCTTCATTATATACAGTCTTTGTCGGATAGGATATAACTTCTTTGAACTCAAAAGTCGCATGTGTTGAAACAATTATCGTTGTTGATGTGGTAGTAGTTGTTGTTGTATTCGTATTATTGTTTTTTACCAGTGTTGTAGTGGTGATATTTCTTACATTATCGTCAAGATTAGTACAGCCGTAACACACACCGTATCCGAAATACTCAATATTTTCCGGAATATTCAATGTTTTTAGACCTGTACAGTCTTTAAATGCATAAGAATCGATAATACGAACAGAATCAGGTAAAGATACCGTTTCGAGACTTTTGCAGCCTGAAAAAGCATACTCGCCTATCTCGGTAAGTGAATCAGGAAAGGTAATTGATTCAAGACCTGCACAGCCATAGAAAGCATTTTTCTCAATATTTTCCAACGAAGAAGGTAAAGCAATGGATCTGATCTTCCTGCAGTTTGAAAATGTTCCACCTCGAATTCTCGTTACCGAATCAGGAATATTGATGGATTCAAGGCTTACACAGCCTGAAAACGCTTCATTCCAGATCTCTTCCACAGAATCAGGAAAAGTAATTGATTCAAGGTTTGTGCATCCGGAAAATGCTTCCCATCCAATACTTGTAACCGAATTCGGAATAATAAACGTTTTAAGATTTGTGCAACCCATGAATAAACATGTTCCAAGCTCAGAAACAGTATCAGGAATAGTGATTGAAACCAGATTGGAACAATCACAGAACACAGAGTTTTCTATCTGCGTGACCGAATCAGGAATAACTATAGACTTCAGATTCTGGCAGTTTCTAAACGCGCTGTTCCCGATGAACTCTACGTTATCAGGAATATTGATCGATTCGAGACTAACGCAACTGTAAAATGCGTTTTGACCAATAAAAGTAACCTTATCAGGCAAGGTTATTGATTCGAGACTTTTACAGCTCGAAAATGTGCTAGGTCCGATTCTATCAACAGCTTTTGGGATATTGACGGATTTGAGATTTACGCAGTTATTAAAAACACTATTTCCTATTTCAGTAACAGATTCGGGTATAGTTATTGAAGTTAAGCTGCTACATCCCATAAATGTACTATTGCCAATTTCCGTAACAGATTCGGGAATCGTTATTTCTTTTAGCTTTTCGCAGCCATCAAAAGTTCCTGAAAGCGATTTCACAGAGTCTGGTATATATACAGTTTCAAGTCTTTCGCATCTATGAAATGCACCGATGCCGATGAATGTGACCGAATCAGGTATAACGATTGAAGTCAGTCTGTGGCAGAAATTGAATGATCTTTGGCCTATACTTTTGACTGAATCAGGTATATTTATTGAAGAAAGATTATTACAGTTTTCAAAAGCATATTCGCCGATACTTTCTACCGAATCAGCAATAGTCACTGATTGAAGATTCTTGAAATCTATAAATGCATAGTTTCCTATATTTTTAACACCTTCACTGATCACAGCTTTCTTCGCTTTTCTGACATTTGCACCAGACCTTCCAAAAGCGTAGTCTGCCATTACTCCGTTACCGCTGATAGTCAGAACACCGTCGCTGTCGAGAGTCCACATTAAGTCATCTCCGCAGATTCCACTGCTCGGTATTATTGCATGTGTGTCAGCAGTGGTTGTAGTGGCTGTAGTTGTAGTTGTGGTTGACGTATGATACCCGGTGATTATCGTCGTAGTCGTTGTTACGGCATACTGCGGTGCTTCTTCGTCTGCTGCACGGGAAATGCGAGTTCCCTTTTCAGCCTGATCCACAGTCAGTGCAGTTGCTGTATTGACGGGCAGAGCCGAAGTTAGCATCGCTGCTGAGACTATCAGTGATAGTATTTTTTGCGTTTTCATGATAATTCCTCCTTTTGGTTATAAGATCCTTTGTTTTTCAGTACTTTGTTTGTGAAAAGCATCTGCTTTTTGGGTCCTTATACTAATTAGACGTATGAGTTCTCCATTTCTCTCACATTATTTCAAAAAGATTTATTCCAGGAAGTAACGATAAAATATCTAACTAAAATTGATCTATAAAATTCCCCTACTGAAGTGATGTAGTTTACGGTAATTATGAACCTTCAAATGGTTTATTTTCCATCAAGCTCCAGACCTACCTGTCGATTTTCAGACATAAGCTTCTGCCTGCTACGAACATTGTTCTCCGAAAGCTAAAAGCATAATGCTGGGTGTTCATAAAAAGTTTACGATTCCAGCCGCACATTTTGCCCTCCTCATACGTTAAAGCATATATAGATTAAAGTACAATTATATCTTGCATTCGGCAAGATATAATTGTATAATGAGATTAAGCAGCTATATGCTGCAAATATGAAAAATGGCGGGTGAATGATATGAAACTCAGAAATATAACAGCGGCTTTTTTGGCTGCAGCTTTCTTATCCGGCTCTTTGTCAGTGTCTTGTCCATCAATGGTATTTACGTCTGAAACTGTATCAGAAGTTCATGCAGCGGAACAACTGGACTCCGATACTGTGCGATTTACTGTTGTAGACTACGATACAGGAGAAAAGATAGCATTGGACAAGGAGTTCAGCTATTTCGCTATTGTCCCCTATATCTGGAGCAGTGACGATACACAGCAGAATCCAAGAACCGTTTATCTTTACCCCGATTCAAATCCTTATTTATGGGAGCAGACCATTTCTGAGAACGAGACAATGAGTGTATGGCTTGCTAACGGTTCTCTGAACGATAATTATTTCCTCCCCGAAGATCATGAGGAGATAACCAGATATGATAATAATTCTGTGGATGTGGTGATAAAGCTTAAAAGCAACGAAGGCTTTGAGCTTCCGCCGAGGTCTGTAAGAGTTACTGTTACGGACGGCGATACAGGTGAGCTTATCCCGGACGAGGTGTTCGCCGAAGAACCTCTGACCTTTGGTACGAATATAGTGACCAAAGGCGGAGTTACAGGACCGGTTATCATGGTAGAAAAAAATCGTGCTGTAATAAAGGAAAACCTTGCTTCGCTTTATAAAAGTGCTGACAAGTTTGAGCTGCGTTTTGACGGAAAATCAGAAATAAAGCTCTACGATAACAATTCTATGGATCTTTTCCTGACAACAACTCCTAAGGCCGAAGCCAACGGAGATTTGAACGGAGACGGTTCATTCGGTATATCTGACATCGTTACCTTACAGCAATGGCTGCTCGGTTCTGCAAATGTCAGTATGAAAAGATGGAGAGCTGCAGACTATAACAAGGACAATACGCTCAATGTATTTGATCTTATCCTTATGAGAAAAGCACTTCTTGAAGCAGTAGTTCAGCCTGTTGAGCTAAGTATAAGTGAATATGGCGGAGTTGCAGGAGCAAATATATTATATAAAGTATATCAGGAAGATGAAAAATTCATTCTGTCTTATGCCGATTATACAAAAAACAGGGACGCTGAGCCTATGATAATACCAGTCTCAGAAGAGGATTATCGTGGGATCATGTCAGAGGCTTATAACAGCTATCTTGATGTTGTATCAGCACCAAAAGCATGGAGCGAAGTCAGTTTTTCAATAACACTCGGCTATGCAGACGGTAATCAGATAAAGGCATCTTCCGATAGATTCCCGGGCGTTCTAAAAAAATTGAGAGCGCTGCTGGAGGAATATAAATACAGTCATATATCTTATGTTGAGCCTGACGAAAGAATTGAATTCGGCATACCATTTATTGTTTCAGAAGACGGATTAAAGCTGTATCTTGGTCCGGACGAAAGCTATCAGGAGATTGCTTTGATACAAAAGAATACCCGTCTGAGAGAAATGGGCTATCAGGAAAACAACGATACATGGTTATTCACAGAGTACGACGGACAGTATGGCTGGATAAAGACCATAAAAGATGATGGTACAACTCCGACGATATTCTATGAAATGGTAGCCAGAAAGCCCGTAATTTACCTATATCCGGAACAGGAAACCGATGTCCATGTTGAACTGGAGCTGACAGAAGCAGAGCTCTCAACAACATATCCCAAATATAACAACGGCTGGGACGTGACCGCATATCCCGACGGTTCGCTCCTGAACAAAACAGATGGTACACATCACAGATATCTGTTCTGGGACGCAGTTAACTCCCGCACAAGATATGATTTCTCCAAGGGCTTTTGTGTTGCAGGCAGCGATACAGAGAGTTTCCTCAGGGAAAAACTTACATATATGGGACTGACAGGAGACGAAATGAACGAGTTCATCGTATACTGGCTGCCGCTTATGGAGCATAACAAGTATAACCTCATTTCCTTCCAGGGCGATATATATACCGATTCCGCAAAACTTGACATCACCCCCACGCCAGACAGCTTACTGCGCGTATTCATGACATATGTACCACTGGAGAATGAAATTGATATCGAACCTCAGCAGTTTGAAACCTTTGAAAGAAAAGGTTTTACAGTAGTTGAATGGGGAGGAAGCAAGATACAGTAATAGCAATAACATATAAATAACGAAAATCCGCCCGTTTAAAGGGCGGATTTCTTTATAATAATGCTGATGAACTTTTGTTTGTGCCATAGTATGTTTTCACATATCATAAGCCTTTATCAATTCTGCCCTTTGGCTATGCTGCTTATCTTCCAGCTGTCGCCTTCTTTAACAAACGTGAACGTCAGCGGTTCGCCTTTCTGTGAAGCGGAATCATTGCATACGGGACTGAACAGAGCGTTTCTTACGCTTCTGAAACTGCCCTCAGCCTTGTCAAGTACCGACGGCTGATCGCTGTATGTTTTCCAGTCACTCGGCAGCGAATCCGTGCAGACATACAGACCGCCACGGTAGATTATAAAATCTGCCGTGTTGAACCCGTAGTCCATGTATAATTCTAAATGGTCATCGGTATAATATCTGCTCAAATCGGCCTTGAAAGCTTTTGACAGTTCTATATTGATTTCATGATCTGACGGATCAGACTTTTCTTCAAAGCCGGCGTTGTTGTAAAAACGTTCAAAAAGCTCTTCGGTGCATATCTCTTTGAATGCGTCTGTAAAATAACTTGAGGAATCAAAACCCGGTTCCGTAATACGAGAATAATATGTTCTTGAGCGCTCGTTTAAATAATCGTCAGATTTGGTGATACGAAAATCAATACTATCATACGGGTCATACTGCACATTACGGTTCAGCTTGTTGACAAGGTCTGCAAATTTGTCAGTGAGTTCAAGCGCGACAGCTTCATATTCTTCTTCCGGCTCAGTCTGAGCCTCCGATGTTGTTTCGACAGTAGTTATTTCAGTGGTTTCTGTTGCTGATTCAGATATTACTGCTGAGACTTCCGTTGCCGGTTCGGTGAAAACTTCGTATACTACATCGCTGTTTGTTTGTAAAGTCGTTTTTTCTCCTGTTGCGGCAGTCGATAGATCTATGTTGTCCTGATGTATTGTTTTGACGTGTTTCATCAGCAGCATACTGCCTGAAATACCGCCTATTACAAGAACAACAGCGGCAGCAGCACTTACATATTTATACCACGACGGACGTTTGTAATGTTCAACGCCGCTTACGACTATTTCATCTATGTCGCTGCAATCTTTATCAGTGCTGTTTTCTTTTTCATACTTTATTTCGCTCATTGCATATATTCTTTCCTTCTCATCATTAGTGAGTACGGGAAATTCCTGAGCTATTCTGTATATATCCATATCGTCCAAATCCTTGAACAGGTCGTCATTTCTCATATCAATCCCTCCTTGCCTATGCCTGCTTCCTTGAGCAGAGCCTTCAGTCTCTGCCTGGCACGGCTGCTGCGTTTCTGAACAGCTGCGGCTGTCATTGAAATATTCTGCGATATCTCCTTGGCTGTACGATCGTAATAGTATTGCTGTATTATTATTGTAGAATCGGGTTCGCCCAGCTCCTTTATCTTTTTAAGGATTATACGTGACAATTCTTTTCTCTCTGTATTTTCCACAAGTCTCTCATTTGTTCTGAACTCTTCCGTATTCTCGTCGTCGATTGAAATATTACGCATATTTTTCTGACTGACACTGCGATAAGCGTCGATTGCAATATTACGTGATATAGTGCCTATAAAGGCTTTAAGGTCCCCCGAAAAATCATTATTATTGTCAATGTACTTGTAAATCTTCATAAATACATCGCTGACGCAGTCCTCGATATCTTCGCGTGAACCGCAGTTCCTGAGAACATTCATAACGATGGCATAAACATAATTATAGTAATTATCAAAGATTGCTCTGTGACATTTTTTCACTGATTCTGCCATAAGCAGCCTCAGTTCATTTGCTGTCATCAGGAATCCCTCCTTTGTTGAGTGCATTCATATAGTATAATCAAAATACTGGATATATACAGACATTTAATTTTAACATTTTTTTTGTAAAATTGCAAGTCTTTTGAAAATGCTTTTTCAACAAAGCGAACTGCTCCTGACTTTATCCATAAGCGATATTATTGTACTCCTCAGGCAGCTTTCAGATGATGTTCTTCTTTCCTTCGCTCATTGGTTCTCTTCTTTATCTTCCCATAAAAAATCAGCCTCCTGTGATATTAGTTCTACTTTAACACAGTTGACTGATTTTTTACAGACTTTTTTAAATGCTCGGTGGTTTTGAATAATAATGATCCAAACTACAGAAATCCAGTGTGAGGGAATACACCGTTTTTCATGCAGTTGTATATTATTCTGCGATTACATTCCCGATATCGGGATCAGTGTCAGCTGTAGATCTTTACACAGCTGTCAAATGCAGGGCGAGCAATCTCCAGCAATTCGGAAACGTTTAATCCGCCGTTCTCATTGGCGTAGAAATAATAGCCTCTCCATTTTACGTATCTGTTGGTTGCCAGTTCACCGTTTTCATCAAGGTAGTAATTAATGCCGCCTACTCTGATAAATTTATCAGTGTACTTGTATGTTATATCGGTATAGTCTATAGTATCATACCAATACCATTTATCGCCTGCCTGTTTCCAGCCCATTTTCTCCATTCTGATCACTTCATATGCGTTGTTATTGAATTTTTCAGGTATTTCCTCGCCTTCAGTAACATAAACGGATACCTTGGAAAGCGGCTGGTTTGTCTTATAATCAACGTAATTTGAACCGTTGAACTTAACAGGATACTTTTTGCCGTTAGTTATCTGCATGGTATCGCCGTACTGTAAAAGTTCGTCGCATGATGCCACATAAGCCGGATAGTTGTCGTTTTTGAATCCGACTTCATTGGATACAAGCTTTCCGTCCGGATGCAGTTCAAGGTATTTGTCGTAATCGCAGTTGAAATGGCCGTTGCCCGAGAGTTCTATTTTATACCATTTATTATCTATATATGCATGATTGTATGCGTGTCCCCAGTTGTACATACCGGTTATGAAGTTTTCTATACCGAATCTGCCGAGTAAGATAGCTGTTGCTTTTGCATAGCTTTCACACATTGTATATTTTGAAAGGAAAGCATTTGCGGACACATATATATTTCTTCTGTTCTCATTCAGTGTATTGTACTCGCCGTTGGGGAACAGGTCAAACTGATCAATCTCTGCATGATAGCTTCTGTACTTTGAATTCTTGAAGATATATCTGCAAATAGCCTCTGCGACCTTCATCTGCTCACCGTCGGACGAAGAGCTGTTTTTTATATCATCGTTAATCTCAGCGACTGCATTATTTATCTCGTAATTAACTGCGTCTGCAATAAATGAGGTCGAATCAAAAGCACAGTTGCTGTGTGAGATGAACTCCCTTGCAGCAGTATCAAGGTATTCATAAGAACGCCTGTTTACGTACTTAAGATTTCTATAGCCGTTAAAAGCCCTGTCATGAATGAACTTAACGTCAGAGGGGAGATTAAGTGAATAGAATCCCTTTGCTTCAGCAGCGTCAAGAACAGCCTTTAAATTATTAGTGATAGTAGTTGTTCCTTCCGCGAAATTAACAGAATATATTCCATAGTTATTGCTTATAGAAAGTTCAGCATCATATACACCGCAGGCAACCATTGAAACAATGTTATCATTATTATCTCTGTTGACCGCATAATAGATTCCATTTATTCTTTTCAGATTATCCAATGATGTATTCTCAAATAACCTGTTGCTGAAATTGCAGTATACAGGGAAATTAAAGGTCGTAAGGCTGCTGCAGCCTTCAAAAGCACCGTCAGCAATGTCAATATAAGTACTTGATGTAGCATCTCCGTGTCCAGCGATCAGTGTATAGTCTTCATCCAAGGATTCGACCATCTTGTACCACTTAGGCTGAACATAGTTTTTGATAGTGAGCGATGTCATTTTGCTGCACTCTGAAAAAGCTCTATCCCGGATACCGGTCACAGGTAAAATACACCATGAATCAACAAGAGCACCGTTTTCGTCTTTTACCTTTACCTTGCAGCATATCTCAGCAGGAAGAACGATGTCTGTTTTATCTGATACGATTTTCTTCAGGTAGATCGAAGCCTCTTCCTTATCCATGATGAGTTTGTCGGTTGATAATTCTTTAGTGAAATCCACATCCTCATCAGTGATACCGAGCTGCTTCTGTAAATATCTGAGCATACAGCAGTAATCATAGTAGCTGTAATGCTCATCTCCGTCTACATCGCATCTGACCATATCGTATCCTGCGCCTTCGCTCATGGTGTATTCAGTCCTGGAGAAATTATATCTGCTGTAAATATCGTTTATTTTTTCTCTGATAGCTACATAATCAGAGTAGTTGAGATTCACGCCATTGTAAGGGCGGTCTGTAGACAGGTCAAAGTATCCCTGATTGTCGTTTATACGCTCTACAGCATCAGCATACTTTTCTTCAAATATCTGATCGTCAACTCTGAATTCTCTTGAATGCTTGAGCAGATTTTCAGAATTTGTACCATTCGTTCCATCAGCAGCAGTTACATTTACAGCTGCTGCCATTGAAATTGTCATTGCTGCAGCTGCAATGAGAGATGTGATTCTATTAAGATTTTTCATAAATTGTCCTCCGATTATATTTGTTGATAGTAAATGTTTGAGAGTATCCTCTCATATGATAATTCTATTCATGAATAAATTACAGGATAAATAATAAATTGCTGTACTGTTTTGAAAAAGTATGCATAAGATTTATTATTAAAGGATCTTTTTCAAGCTTGATAATATCCGACCCCCATATTATATATACGAAATGAAAAAAGCATTTCAGACAAATAATAAAAAATTTTTTTATGACATGAAAAAAATGATGGACCAAGTTCCCTGTTTAAAGCCGTTATATCGTTAAAAAACGAATAAGCAATAATATATTTGCTTCATTGAAGTTTGCGTTATCCAGCTGCTACCGATAATGAATGGAGAAATGACAAAGAGATACAAGCGCTAACCAGTCCCTGCTCAGCATTTGATCAGAAACGATGTGTCAGTACATAAAAGAAGAACCGCCTGTATATACAGGCGGCTCATAAACATATATTTTTATTTCTTAATGTATTCTTCCATCGACTTTATTATTTCATCATGAGTTGTGGAAGCATAAGCATAATATGCAAGTATATTTGAAGCGTCAACAGCATTGATATCTCCGTCATGGTTTACATCTGCTGCCAGTTTCTGATATTCATCATATCTGCCGTTCTGATTTGTGGAAATCATTGCGTAATAAGCAAGTACTGACGAGGCATCTACTGCATTTATTTCTCCGTCTCTGTTTACATCTCCGAGCTGAGCCAGTGATTTGAAGGTATACCCGTATTTCTGCGCATATTTCTCAGCAGTAGAACCATTATATCCCTTGATGACACCGGTATATTCTTCACCCTTGTTGGTAAATGTGGTAGGTCTGTCGAATATCTTGCAGTCGGAAGAAAGTATGGTCACATCATCAAGGGCAGTACAGTTCTGAAACGCCTGCATACCTATATCTTTCATTGAGGCAGGTATTGTCACCGAGGTAAGGGATGAGCAGCTTGCAAAGGCATTATACTCTATAGTGCTTACAGTGTTGGGGATATAGAGCTTCTCCAGAAGAGTGTGCCCCCAGAAGGCGTTGCTGACTATGGTAGTCACCGAGTCGGGGATAACGGCCTCTTTTATGTCGGCGGCGAACAGCAGCATACCATTGACGATAACGAACTGCGACTTTTCAGCTTCTGCCATTAGCCACGGAGTACCGGAAAATGCAAGGCTGCCGATGTATGTTACCGAGGAAGGTATGCTGACGTCGGTAAGGCTTTTGCATAAAGAAAATGCCATTGAGGATATACTGGTCATTGACTCGGGTAAAGAAACTGATGTCAGTGATTTGCAGCCGCTGAATGCGGAAGAGCCTATTGAGGTAACAGTGTCTGAAAAGGTAACGGTCACAAGGTTTGTGCAGTCGCTGAAGGACTGGCTGCCTACGCTTGTTATGCCCTTGCCGATGACCACCTGTTTTATACTGTTCTTTTTATCTTCCCAGGGTATGGAGTAACCGGAATTGAGACTGTACATATCTCCCCTACCGCTGACTGTAAGAATACCGTCACCGTCAAGCTGCCAGCTGGCGTTTTTGCCGCAGGTCCCACTGTCAACTACTGATGCCGCCTCCGCAGAAAGGCTTACCGGTGCTTCAAACGGAAGAATGGCTATTCCAAAAGTAATCACGGCACACAGCAGAGTTGCTGTTATTCTTTTACAATTCATGATATACCTCCTATTCGATATCCAGGAATTTCCCGATCACGACCATTATCTCCCCAAGGCGCTTATCACCGATACCTTTGATCTTACCGAGCTATGCCCCCAGAGCCGGGAGATCAATCGTTTTCCCCATGTTCTCCTGGCAATTCTTCACCATAACGAAGAATGAATTATGTAAGTTCTTCCCGTTTCATCTTCTTATAGGTATCTCTGTCGATTATTTCCCTATGTTTCATTATTTGTGGCTATTATCCTTTATGGTCGATGCTGATCATGCAGCCATTGTTGTTACACTATAATTGTAGCATACTGACCTATATTAGTCAAGTTCGTTAATATGAGACTGAGCTTCTTGTGCAGTAATATTCCCCAAAAGCTGAAGCATAATTTGCAATGATCGCCCTCATTGAGGGCGATCTTAGTTTGTTTTTTATAATATCTTCTTATGTATTAAAGCTTCAATGTTTATTTATCATCAGATATGCTAAATTCTGTATGCCGCGGTCGCCGCGCCTGTAGGAGTAATAGAACTTATCATGGCAGGTACATTCATTTACAGCCGAGATTTTTTCCCGGAGTATACCCTCGGCTTCTGCTTTAAGCTGTAAAGCCTTAGTCAATGAGAGATACAGACTTTTATCCCGTACTGCAAATAAAGCTTCAAGTTCCTTATCATTAAAAGCTTTTGCGTATTCCGTCCTGATCTCCTCTCCGATCTCATAGCATTCAGCGCATATATGAGGTCCGATAATCAGCTGTATCTCAGCAGGCGAAGCTCCCAGCTTTTTCATGGCTTCAACTCCGTTGTGAGGAAGCTCGCCTGCCGCTGACCTCCAGCCGCAGTGCAGAAGCCCGATCACTCCTGCTTGTCTTTCCATAAGGTATACAGGAACGCAGTCGGCGGCGATAATGCTGAGAACCAAGCCTTTTTCAGCAGTCACAAGTCCGTCGACTTTTTTCAGCTCGTTGTCCTTTATAACTCCCGAACCGCCGTATTCAGCAGTTACAGTTGCGACATTGTCGCCGCTTGCCTGATACGGACGAATGATACGCGATAAAGGGACTCCGATCCTGCGGCTCAGAGCCGTATAATCGTCGGTAGGCGGATCAAATGGTTCATTCCTTGTCCATATCCCGTTTTGTCCCGAGGTGAAGCCACCCTGAGCGAAGTCGTTGCTAATTATTTCCACAGCTTTCATTTATCGCTCCATAAGGCTATTGAGAAGCCCCTTGCAGCCCTCTTCGATATCTGAGTAAGCCTTGTCGAAATTGCGGCTGTACCACGGATCGGACACATCATCGCCTCTGCCTGCAAAGGTAAGCAGTTTGTATATCTTGCCGTCCCTGTCGCTGCCGAAAATACGGTTCATATTGCGAATATTGGCTGTATCCATACCTATGAAGTAATCATACTTTTCGTAATCTGATTTTCTGAGCTGAACAGCAGTTTTTCCAGAACAGCCTATACCGTGTTTTGCAAGCTCCGAGCGTGCAGGAGGATAAACAGGATTTCCCAGTTCTTCGGTGCTTGTGGCACTTGAAGCAATGCAGAATCTGCTGTTGAGACCTGCTTCTGAGACAAGCTTTTTCATTATAAATTCAGCCATGGGGGAACGGCAAATATTGCCGTGACACACAAACATAACCTTTATCATAGGTATAAACCTCCGCATTTTGCCGTGATTTGCCGCGTTTTGCCCTTGTACACTTCGACGAACGGGTGTACTGATTCTGTCAAGATTCACGGTGAACTCGGCAAATTGCGGTACATCTTGGCATTCTAAGGACATCGTTAGTAGTAGAAATGGTAGTAAACACAGGGGGTGTTACTACTAAGGATTCAGCACTTAAAAACAGCCCATCTCGGTCCTTCTTCACCGATGATGCCATTCAGAGAAAAGCCGCATTTTTCAAGCACTCTTTTGGAAGCGATGTTATCAGAATCAGTCTCCGCTTCAACAGCAACAACTTTCGAGTGCGAAAACGCCCATTTCAATACTGCTCTGACTGCTTCGGACGCATAACCGTTATTCTGATATTCTTCGGAGATTCCGTATCCGATTTCTGCGATGCCGTCCGCAGAAAGCCCCTTGAAGCAGAGTTCTCCGATATGTGTGCCGTCTTTCAGTTCGATCATCCAGATCGCATACCAATCCCACTGATCCGGATGCTCCAGACAGCCGTTCAGCATTTCCGTGTAAGCAGCTTTCAGGACATCCGCAGTCTGTGCTTCGATGAAAGTTTCCATCATGTCCTGAGAAGCGGCATATAGTTTCAATCTGTTTGTTTCGATCACTTTGCTTTACCTTTCTGATACATTTTTCGTACCATACCATTATACCATAATCCTTTCATTTCATCAAGACAAACGGACAAAAAACAGCGGCTCACCGAGGTGAGCCGCAAATACATCAGATTGCTTCTATTTTTCTGAAAAAATATCGTTATATATCTGCTCTGGGGTGAGATGATTCTGTTTCAGAACGTCCTCGACCGCATATCTGTCGAGAAATTCCTTTTTCAGTCCGTAGTTGAATACCTTTATGTCGGAAGTTCCGTAGAAACGTGATATTTTTTCGCCAAAGCCGCCATCCAGTATGCCGTCCTCTATAGTTACCACATTAATGTGTTCTGATTTGAGCTGTCGGAGAAGCTCCTCGTCTATTCCTGTGATATAGCGTGGGTTTATAAGAGTTGGAGCTATGCCTGTTTTCCTTGCGATCAGCTCTGCAAGCTCCTCACCTATCTGATAGAAGTCACCGAGAGCAATTATGGCAACTCTTTTTCCCTGCTGAGTTACACGGTACTTATTGAGTTCACTGTAATCCGTATCAACTGCATGGTCGGTATGGATAACTCCGTTGCAGGGAATTCTTATGGCAACAGGATATTTGTTCTGCTCTATACTCCAGTCCAGCATTGCGAAGTATTCCTCGCAGTTAGTGGGAGCAAGATAGACCAGATTCGGGATATTTGACATCATAGGGATATCGTAGATACCAAGATGCGTGATATCATGCATACCGTAAACAGAAGCCGTATTCACCAGAAGCGTTGCAGGATTGCTGTTTATGCAGAGGTCCTGCGATATCTGATCGTAGGTGCGCTGGAAGAAGCTTGAATGTGTGGCAAATACAGGCTTGCCTCCGATCCTGGCGATACCTGAAGCCATAGCGACGGCGTGTTCCTCAGCGATGCCAACGTCAATGAACTGCCTGCCTGCTTCCTTACGTTTATCCTCGGTGAAGCCGATACATACGGGAACTGCCGCAACCATTGCCACAACAGTCTTGTCGGCTTTCATCTTATTCAGAAGGAAATCACAGGTCATATCACCGTAGTCCTCACCGCTGCTTTCCCAGAGCCATTTGCCTGTTTCGGGATCAAATGGCATATGCCAGTGCCAGTCCTCCTTGTGAGTTTCAGCAGGCTCAAATCCCTTGCCTTTAAGGGTATTGATGTGTACAACAATGGGGTGATCAACGTCTTTTATTCTTTTGAATGCTTCAATAAGCGCTTCGATATCATTTCCTTCGGAAACGTATGTGTAGTCAAGCCCCATAGCTTTGAAGAGATTGCACCCGCACTTTCCGCCTGAATCGCGGAGAGCTTTCAGATTCTTGTAAAGTCCGCCGTGGTTCTCGGCAATTGACATATCGTTGTCATTAACTATGATGATGAAGTTGCTTTCAAGCTCAGACGCAAAGTCTATTCCCTCTAAAGCTTCGCCGCCGCTGAGTGAGCCGTCGCCGATAATTGCGATAACATTGCCGCTGTCTCCGCGCAGGTCACGAGCCTTTGCAAGTCCGCAGGCAAGGCTCACCGAAGTTGAGGTATGTCCCACATTGAAAAAGTCGTGTTCGCTTTCTTCGGGGTTAGTGTAGCCCGATACATCACTGAAATGCTCATCATTGAAGAATGCGTCCCTGCGGCCTGTCAGCATTTTGTGGGTGTAGCACTGGTGGGAAACGTCAAACACGAACTTGTCCTTTGGTGAATCAAAAACGTAGTGCAGGGCGATAGTAGCCTCCACAAAACCAAAGTTCGGCCCAAAGTGTCCGCCCCGCTTGGTAAGGCGGTTGAGAAGTCCGCTTCTTATTTCGGAAGCAAGTGTGTTAAGCTGATCTATGTCAAGAGCTTTGATGTCTTTTGGTGAATTGATGTTTTCGATATACATAGTTTACTCCTTTGGTTTATTGCAGCAGCAACAGCTGCTTTCGTCGTCCCATTCAAGCCTGCCTGTTTCCACGGCTTTCTCGTAGACCCTTATCTTGTATTCCATTTTTTCAAGGGCATCATCGAACTTTTTGCGTTCTGCAAGGATACGTTCCTTTGCTTCTTTCAGCAGATCGCACCTTGCCTGTATGGTGTGATCTCCCTCGAGGAAAAGCTTGACGTACTCGATAAGAAGCTCTATCGGCATACCTGCGCTTCTGAAGCAAGTGGCTGTTTCCACCCACTTGATATCGTCATCGCTGTAATCGCGTATACCGCCTGCTGTGCGGTGAACCTCGGGGATAACTCCCACTCGTTCGTAATATCTGAGGGTGTCGGGACTAACATTGAACCTCTTGCATACTTCCTTGATAGTCAAGATAAATCACCTCCATATGTGAAAATTATACACCTTGGAGTTAACTCCAAGTCAATAGCACACGAATAATTTTGGCAATGTGAACAAGTGAGAAGTATGGCAGTTGTGTACTTTGCCCCGAAAGGTTCCGATGAAAAGAAAACATTACAATATACCAATTTATGAAAAAAGCCAAGCGAAAGCAAGAGTAAGAAGTCAAACAGACTCTTTCGATACGTTACCTGTTCAGGAGTAGAATCTGCTTCCCGCTTCAATCATCTTTCTGAGTTTTCGGGCAATAAGGTTTTCTATAGTTCCTTCCTGATCTGCGGAGGGATTCGTTACAGCAACTGCATATACGGTATTGACTCCGACAGTATCCATTATCTCAAACGGACCGTATTTTGAACCTGTTGACAGCTTCCATGTTTTATCGATATCATCGAAAGATGCGACATCTCTTGCCCAGAGCTTCAGCGCTGAAAGAAGGAACGGAATAAGCAGCGAGTTCAGTATATAGCCTTTCTGTTCCTTACGGATAACAGAAGGTATCATATTTATCCTGTCTGCAAATGCTACTGCTTTCTGCATTGTATCTTCGGAAGTACCGCTGTGCCCCATGATCTCTGCTATATTTGCGATCCATATGTTGTTTGCAAAATGAACTGCTGTGAAACGCTCGGGATTATCAATAATATCCTTGAAATCGCCCGGCAGAAAACTTGATGTGTTGGTGGCTATCACAGCATCAGCGCTTACATATTTATTAAGATCGGTATAGAATCCTTTTTTTGAATCCATATTCTCCGATATGGATTCAATGATGAAGCTCTGACCAGATACTGCCTTCTGCATATCTGTTTCAAATATTATATTATCCATAACAGCATCGACCCTGCTCTGATACAGGTCGAAGTCAGCTACGGCAATTGGTGTTCCCACAGTATCCAGTGCACCGAGATAGTTCATTTTTCCGTATTTGCAGGCTGCTATTGTCTGACTGTAGCTTTCTTTAAGAGCTTCCAGCTTCTTTTTTGCTCTTTGTACAGAATCGGCTGAACGAAGCCATATCGTTGTTTCAAGTCCGGCATATGCACACTGGAAAGCTATCTGACTTCCGAGGACACCGCCGCCTGCGATCATTATTTTGTTCATATTTTTTCTCCTTTGAGTTTAATATATATTATTATATCATAAATACTATCAATGTCAATATGCAAGCTTCAAACAGGATTAATACCAAAAGCATTATCGGTTCCTGTTAATATAAAAACGTCGCCCGTAAATGGGCGACGATCTTAGTAATAACGGTTATTATGCCGATGTTATCCGAATAGCTTTTCATAATCCAAAATGCTCTCATCATCATTGATACTCATCATGATAATGCACATAAGTTCATCATCGATCTTTCTTGCAAAGTAATGAAATTCAGTATTACCATGATAGTCGATAACAGCCTTTGCATAGATATATTCTTTGTCTCCGAGAGTGGCTTTGCTTATATCTCTGCTTATTATTGACCAGCCATCCTGCTCATTTTCACCTGCACGTCCCAGAAGATCAATATAATCATTAAGGTATTCTTCCTCGGTATAGTCGCTGTCATCGGGAACACCCAGCTTTGTATTCAGGAAATCAATTTCTATTGCATTTCCGCTGCCGTTTCCGTCATAGAATAAGCTGTCGCATTTTTTAGCAGATTCGATCCTTTTGTTTTCTTCTTCAAAACCTGACATAGCCGAACCGAGATCAACGCCTTCATGTACGTATCCTTCGGGTAAAGTCATTTTTATACCTGCATATTCATTGACATACACTCCGTCATTTACAGTACCCTTGGTATAGCCTGTTCCTTTCAGAGGCTCTGCAATGTCGGCATTGTTCTGAACCGTATCTTCTGTACGTTCAAGGGTTATCAGATAGACATATCCGAATTCCTCGGATTCGATTATATTGTTATTTGCCGAGCAGGTCAGCGATGAACCGTCATGAGAGTAGCCGTTCTTATTTCTGTAAAGTCCGCAGCAGTAACCGTCATCATCTTTAAGCAATGTTTCCATTGATCGCTTATTTAGCAGCTTTCCTCCGAAAAGAGCACGGTCAAAAGCGATCATATCCGAAAGACATGAATGGATTCCTCCGTCACCTCTTGAGTTATTCGGACAGACAGGATAGCCGTTTTCATCGGTAAATCCGTAAGCTGCCTGTTCCTCAAAACCAACAGGTACATATGTCATATCACCTTTTGCCATTGATGTGGTCTTTTTCATGCCGCATTTATCAAATATATTCTTTTTTACGCAGTCGCAGTACTTCATACCTGAAACCTGTTCGATAATGAATGCCAGCAGGCGGTAATTCGTATTGCTGTAGCTGAATTGAGTGCCGGGCTCAAACAGCAATGGCGCATTATACAACGCCTCCAGGAACTGCTCATCAGTTGTTCTGTCCTGAAGAATATCGCTGATCTGCTTATCTGCCGCTTCTGCACCCGAAATATTCCAGAAAGGATCGGGATTGTTCAGATAATCCGGTATACCCGAGTTCATGTGCAGAAGGTTATATATCGTAATGTCTTTTCCTTTCTCATATTCAGGAAAATACTTGCCAAGAGTATCGTCTATGCTTAACTTTCCCTTCTCCTGAAGCTGTAATATACATACAGCAGTGAATGTTTTGCTTACTGAGGCGATATCAAAGACAGTGTCCTGTGATACAGGAGTTTTTCCGTCTTTTTCAGCAGAATCTTCGCAGTACAGATACACGATATCATCATCAGTTGCAACTGCCATAGCACCTTTACACTTTTTTGTGCCATAAGTTTCAATGAGTTTGGAATACTTCTCTTCCTTATTTGCCCATGACTGCTCGGATCCTGACACTTTAATGTCTGAAAATACATCAGCTGATTCTCTATTGCTGCATGAGACTGTCGGCAAAAGCATTGCAGCAGCCATTAAATAAGAAATTATTTTTGAATACTTATTGTACATCGTTGATACACCTCCGATTTTTCCTAATTATAGCATTTAAGCAAATAGCTGTCAAGCCAAATAGCAAAACTTGCGATTTCCCTATTTTTTGATTTTCTATATGTATATTATTAATCTGAATACTTACGCACGTATTCAAATTCTGATGCAAGTGATTTTATTGCTGTAATAAAGCATTGAATACTTTCAAAAAATGTGATAAAATATTTTTTAGAAAAAAATGTCCTACTTGGTGTCACAAGTACGAGTGTATATAATGAAAGCGATCGCTGAACTGAATAAAAGGAGGAATACATATGACAGATCAGGAGTTCAAGAAACACATGGAACGATCTCCGGAAGATTGCATGAGAGCAATTTTCGATGAATACTGCAATTATGTATACGTCATAGCCGCAACTAAGCTAAAAAGCTGTGGTACTACGGAAGATATTGAGGAATGTGTAAGTGATGTTTTTACAGAGGTATTCAAAAGGATAAATTATATTGGTGAGCGTGAAGGTGATCTCAAAGGATTTATCGGTGTTATCGCCAAGCGCAAAGCAATAGATATGTACCGAAAACTTAATGCAAAAGCTGACAGGACCATATCTTCCGATGATGAAACATTCATAGAAATAGCGTCCGGAGAAAATATAATTGAATCTGCTGAGATGTCAGAGCGTAATTCCATCTTACTTAATAAAATAAAAGAATTAGGCGAACCTGACACTTCGATAATAATAAAGCAGTACTACTATAATATGACAGTAGCTGAAATAGGGAAAGCAATTTCAATGACAGCAGCCGCAGTACAGAAACGGAGCGTCCGTGCAAGACAAAAGCTGAAGAAGATGCTTTGTGAAGTCGGCATAAATTATTAAGGAGGGTTATTTATGAATAAAAAAGATGAAAAGTTCAATGAATTCGACATTGATCTTGAAACTGCAAACAGAATTGCGAAAGAGTACCCGTCCCTGTCAGATTCGGCCAGAGAAAGGATGTTTAATATGACTAAAAGAAAAATGAATATAACAAATAATGTTGATGAGGCAGACAATAACAGCGTACACGGTGTTGAGAAGTATAGTCGTCCAAGATGGATAAAGTTCGCAGGTATGGCAGCAGCGATTGCTATAGTCGCAGGCGCTATCGGCGGAGAAAGCTATCTGCTCTACAAAATGAGAAATACAGCTCCGTCCCCCGGCTCATCAACTGTGACAGAGGTTACTACTACATCTTCTGTAACAACAAACGTAACCACAACTACAGCAGTTACTGAGACAACTACCACAGCGGTTGAGACAACTGCCGCAGTAACTGAGGCAAAGCTTTTAACTCCGGAGGAAGCTGCACATAAGCTTACAGATAATTATTGGAATTATGAGTGCTTCTTTGAAGGAGTCGGAAGTCCGAAGTCGGAGTATGAAGAGGACAAGAGTATAAAGTTTAATTACACTATGCAGTACGGCACCTGGACAACTGATATAGAGCTATCGTATTTTAAAATTACTGATGAAAGACTCACCGATAAAACTATGGACGGTCTGAAGAAGTTCTACAATACTTATTACAGCAAAAATTATGATCCTTTCTATTCTGTAAATGCTGAATACACAAATAACTATGAATTATTCGGACCTTCATTTACAGCAGATACTCTTCCGGCTGACGGAATAATAGATCTTGCATATTCATATATCGAGTATGAGGGCGAATTATATCAGAATCATCCCGGTAAGGACTATAGTTACGGTGAACACTGGAGCGATGATACTATAGAAGTATCAGATGTTACAGATAAGTCCTTTACACTGAGAAGAAAATTTGAACGTTCTGAAAGTGTAGAGTATACTTCAGCAAAGGGCAATGTAACGTTCAAAATAGTATTTGACGAAGATGCTCAGGATTGGAGAATCGAGCAGAAGGATCTTGAATATGAATACCCGGATACTTCTGCAACAGCCATAGACTGATCATATATATGCGGTATATTCGGCAAGTATAACTGCGCTGCTCATGCTATGAATTATCACATTAACGAGAAAACAAAAGAAATCACGTTTTATAGCACATACAGTTCCCCATACGAAATACATAATGATTTTCCGAGTCTATCCTAAAATTTGTGTAAACCTCTGAAGTAGTGTATAATAGAAGAGAGACTACTTCGGAGGTTTTAATTATGAGCAGAAGACGAAGAAATGAAACAGAAGAACAGCGTGCAAGAAGAGAGCTGATAAGCGATTTTCTATCGGCAGCGAATATCCAGAGCATGGATGATATCCAAGAACTGTTCAAGGAAGCACTTGCCGGATTTATGGAAGGGAGCCTTGAATCAGAGCTTGATTCTGAGCTCGGTTACGAGCCGTATGACGTTAAGAACAAGGAAACTGATAATAGCCGAAATGGCCACAGCAAGAAGACTCTTCGCACGAGTATGGGCAAGGTAGATATTGAAGTCCCCCGTGACAGAAATGGTGAATTTGAGCCTAAGATACTGCCTAAGAATCAGACAAGCATATCCCAGGATATGGAGAACAAGATCATCTCCATGTATGCAAAAGGTATGTCTACATCTGATATAGAGGATCATATCCGTGATATTTACGGTCTGGAGATATCAGATACTACCGTCAGCCGTATAACAGACAAAGTACTCCCTGTAGCGAAAGAATGGCAGCAGAGACCGCTTGAAAGCGTCTATGCAGTTGTCTTTCTCGACGCTATCCATTATCATGTCCGCAGCGAGGGGCAGATCATCAAGAAAGCTGTCTATATAGCCATAGGCGTTAATATGGACGGCAGGAAGGATGTTCTCGGAATGTGGGTAGGCGAAAATGAAAGCGCTAAGTTCTGGGCAGGCGTACTTAATAGCCTGCGTAACAGAGGCGTTGAAGATATTCTCATTGCCTGCACCGATAATCTGACAGGCTTCTCTCAGGCGATAGAGGCTGTATTTCCGAAAACTGATATCCAGAACTGCATAATTCATCAGCTCAGAAATTCAAGCAAATATGTCTCCTACAAGGACATCAAGGCGCTTATGGCCGACCTCAAGATGGTCTATACTGCTGCCACTGAGGAAGCAGCTCTGGACGCCCTTGATTCCTTTGCAGCAGCCTGGGACAGCAAATACCCCAAGATCTCAAAGTCCTGGTATGAAAACTGGCCTAATCTCAGTACATATTTCAAGTTCCCTCAGGAACTCAGAAAGCTGATCTATACGACCAACACCATAGAAGGGTTCAACCGTCAGCTGAAGAAAGTGACTAAGGCAAAGTCCGTATTCCCGACCGATGACAGCCTTTTCAAAATGCTGTATCTGGCTATGAAAGACATAACTAAAAAGTGGACTGGTCGCCGACAGGACTGGAGCAGCATCTACGCCCAGCTGGTCATTTACTACGGTGACAGAATACCCGAATAACATTTTCATCTTGACAATCAAATAATCATGTGCTAATATGCAGATAAGACCGACTGCTTTCACAATCGGTCTCATCATATACTCTTTTATTGCACTATTTTTCGTTTACACAGAATTTGGGATTGACTC
>NZ_JAFYYT010000011.1 GCF_017549005.1 Ruminococcus sp. | reverse complement strand
TGTAATCCGACACTTCAAAAATACATCTGATACAGCGGCGATGTATTCCGATGTATTCAGTATGTATCCGAAAACGGCTTAACACCGTATATGAATACATCGAATACACCAAATACATCATTTTTCAAGTTCAGATGAAAAATACTTTCTCCCGAGGAGACTTTTTTTATAAAGCTGAGAGCATGTACCTTGTACCAGACGTACCAAATGTAACAACTCATAAATGTGGTACGTCGCTGTTATTCTTAAGAATTAAAAAAAATTGTAATGGATTTCAAAAACGGTGTGTATGCTGCACATGGCGTGTAAACGGCTATATATCGCGGAGCTTTTTACACAGTTGCTGTTCCATTGCTGTACATGAGGTGTGTAGTGCTGCACATCGGTGTGTAAAAGAATTTCCGTAAAATAGAGTCAAACGGACATTTTACACACCTACACGGCATTTTTTCAATTTCATCTGAGATTTTTTCTGTATAGCATATCAATAGAAATCATTTTTCTCAGTGCCGCTCCTAAAATAAAAATGAGCATTTCCTTCTTCATAAACTCTGCGCATTTTTAAGATTCCTCGTAGCAATAGTCACTGCAAATTCTTCTTTTCCTGATCCAAGGGCGCACTTATATACCACTTACATGGTATGTGCGCTCTGCGAGGCAATAAAAACATAAATATACGCTGTACAAATCCTTTTCAGTAAGCGTAATATATCTATATTGCTTGTTAAGAAATCTTTGGCAGAGAATATGAGAGCAAACTATAACGAGAAAGCCAGTGCAGCGAATACTGCACTGGCTCTATTTTCTCAATAGGGTGTCATTTAAATTTGCAATGTTTCAAAAATTAAAATACAATGTATTTGAAACGCTTTTTGAAAGTGTCATAAGACTGTAGTCTATTGAAACGGCTATAACCGTTTCTTCTAATTTTTTTCAGAATATCATCAACTTTTACTACACCGAAATCAGAGTCAGAAATTTATTTCATCAGGATCAAGTCCCGAACCACCGCAGTATTCCATAGCATTGATGACCGCCATATCCTCTGAGGTGATCTCAAAGCCGAACACATCTATGTTCTGCTGAATACGGTTCGGTGTTACCGACTTCGGCAGCGGTATCACATCATTCTGCAGGCACCAGCGGATACAGAGCTGTGCTACGGATACGCCGTACTTGTCGGCAATAGCTTTCAGCGTTTCATTCTGGAGCATTTTGCCTGTTCCGAGAGGACTCCACGCTTCGACTGATATACCGTTCTCACGACAGAATGATACAGTCTCCTCCTGCATAAAGCCAGGATGGAATTCGATCTGGTTCACCATAGGCTTTATCTCGCAGTCAGCGATCAGTGCTTCAAGGTGATGCTTCTTGAAATTGCTCACGCCGATTGCTTTGATCCTGCCCTGCTTATAGAGATGCTCAAAGGCTCTCCATGTATCTGCATTGATCTCAAGCCAGTTCGGATACTGCTTTGCATTCGCCGTCCAGTGGATAAGATACAGATCAAGATAGTCAAGCTGTAAATCGGAGAGCGTCTGCTCAAAGGCGGCTATGGTCTTATCGTATCCTCGCTCAGTGTTCCACAGCTTGCTTGTGATGAACAGCTTGCTCCTGTCTGCGCACGATTCGGTCAAAGCTTTGCCGATGCTCTTTTCGTTGCCGTAAACGGCAGCGCAGTCAATATGCGTATAGCCGTCACTCAGAGCTTCTTTCACGGCTGCGACTGCTGTTACACCGTCGGGTGTCTGCCATGTACCGAAGCCTATTGACGGTATCTCGTATCCGTTTACAAGTTTCACTGTTTTGTTCAGCATGAATATCCCTCCGTATCGTTTTCAATATCTTTTATCTTCCGTGCAGGCACACCGCCCACAACGCAGTTGTCGGGAACGTCCTTTGTGACAACCGCGCCTGCCGCCACAACAACATTATTGCCGATGGTCACGCCCGGAAGTATCGTCACATTACCGCCAATCCACACATCATTACCGATATGCACAGGCTTTGCAATGCCAAGATGCTTACGCCTGCCTATAGGAGAAAGAGGATGTCCGACCGTTGTAATCAGTGTTCCCGGACCGATCATTACATTATCCCCGATATACATCTCACGAATGTCAAGTATCGTCAGATTATAGTTGCCCGTGAAGTTATTGCCGATAAAGATCTTCTTTCCGTTGTCGCAGTTGAAGGTCTTTGCGATCCATACCTTTTCGCCTACGCTGCCGAGCATGGCTTTGAGCTGGGCATACTGTGCTTCATAGTTGGTATCGTCGATAGAATTGTATTTTCTGCACTCGATGATAGCCTTTTCTTTTCGTGCGGACACTTCTTCATCGTCATAGCAGTATTCAAGCCCTGCTTCGAGCTTTTCAAGTTCGGTCATAGTATTTCCCTCCGTATCCTTATCATACCACAACAGGCTTTTTGCTGTCAAGCCTGCAAACATTGGTTTTACGCATAAATACGCTATAATCGGCAAGCACTATTCCCGCACAGGCTGCCCATATCATCGGTTCACAGATGCAGATACCCAGATAGCCGAGCTTCGGTGCGAGAACGGAAACAGCAACTATTTTCAGCAGGAACTCCACGATGCTTCCCGATACGGGAACGAGCTTTCTGCCGACACCCTGCAAGCTGCTTCTGAGAACGAGCAGAACGCCAAGCACAAAGAAGAAGCTGATGTTGATGACAATATACTTTGAAGCGGTTGCGATGACTGCTTCATCGGTCGTTCCCGTGAGAGCCTGCACAAGAGGTCTGCGGAAGATCACCGCCACAGCAACAGAGAACGCACTCCATATTTCAGCGATTATGATACTGCATTTGATGCCCTGCTTTACTCGGTCAGTCTTGCCTGCGCCGTAATTCTGGCTTGCGAATGTGGACGAGGCAAGAGCGATAGTGCCGAGAGGAAGCATAAATATATCGTCGATCTTCCTTGCGGCGGTGTGGGCTGTAATAGTAGAAGTACCGAAGCCGTTGACTGCACCCTGCAATATAACAGAGCCTACCGATACGATAGCGTACATCAGTCCCATTGAAAGTCCCGTGCTTGTGAGATCACCAAGCAGAGCCTTATCGAATACAAGCTCCGATTTGCGGAAGATAAGGAAGTCACATTTCTTCGCAGCATAGATAAAGCACAGCACCACAGACACGCCCTGAGAGATAACGGTCGCATAAGCCGCACCTGCAACGCCCATATCAAATCCCTTTACAAACAGGAAGTCAAGTCCGATATTCACAAATGTGCTGACGATCAGAAAATACAGCGGAGCTTTGCTGTTGCCGATAGCCCTCATCATTCCTGCGAGCATATTGTAAGCGATGGTCAGAGCCGAGAACAGAATGATGACACGCATATAGCTTTCGGTATCTGCTATGATCTCATCGGGCGTTTTAAGAGCCTTCATCAGCGGGTGCAGAGCGATCACACTTGAAACGGTCAGCACAAGTGCGATAACTGCGGAGAGGATATATGTCAGAGCAACGGATTTCTTCATCTCACGCTCGTTTCCTGCACCGAAGTATCTTGCGATGATGACAGCAAACCCGTTTGTCAGACCGCCTGCGAAGCCGATCAGCAAACCGTACACGGGAGCGGAAGCACCCGCCGCCGCAAGTGCGTTATCACCGAGGATATTGCCGATGATCGCAGTATCAGCGACATTGTAGAGCTGCTGAAAGATGTTGCCGATCAGGACGGGAATTGCAAAATATATGAGGTTTCTGAGGATACTGCCCTCAGTCATGTTCGTTGTATTTTTCATGGTATCGCCCTCTTTCTGTCATTCATTATATCAGAACGAGACAAGAAAGTACAGCACATATATTATATTTTCGTCATTCATCTTGACTTGATTCAAGAAATGTGCTATGATACAGAGGGTGATACTTATGAGAGAAACTATGGATAAACAGGTTGCCTACCTTGAATATGTCAACCGAGATAACAGCTTTCATCATCACAGATACGATAATGAAATGCTCCAGTACGAATATCTGGCTAAGGGAGACAGCCGTGCGATAGAAGAATCGGAGCGCATGATACGCTCCGCCGAAACAGGACATCTTTCAGATGATCCTCTGAAAAATCTGCTGTACCTCTGCATCTGCAATATCACGCTCGTCACTCGCTTTGCGATAGAGGGCGGTATGGATGCAGAGAAAGCCTATAACGCAAGCGATCTGTATATTCAGAAGTATGACAAGGCAAGAAGCACCGATGAGCTTTACGCCCTGCACCGTGAGATGATAGAATACTATGTCAGAGCCGTAGCCGCAGCAAAGAAAGAAAATGTCTATTCCAAGCCCGTGATTCAGTGTATGGACTATATTCAGCTTCATCTGCATGAAGCAATCGTTGTGGGAGAGCTTGCAGATATGTGCGGACTGAATGAATCCTATCTTTCCGTGCTGTTCAAGCGGGAGACAGGCGTGAACATCACCGAATATGTGGTCATAAAACGGATGGAAACAGCTGAGAATATGCTTAAATATTCCGATTTCACGCTGTCGGAAATATCCGATATACTGCATTTCTCCTCATACAGCCATTTTGCTAGGACATTTCGCAAATACTACGATACCAGCCCGAAGAAGTATCGGGATACGCATTACCGCAGGACGGTGATGACAGAATAAAGAAAACCAGCTCCTTAATGGAGCTGGCTTTTTTGTATCGTTATACTGCCTTTCGTCGTGTGCATTTCATGTGCATTCCGTGTGCATAACGCCTGTTTTTGCTGCACACAAATCTGCAAAAATGCATTTAAAACTGTTTTCTACAGGCTTCTTTAAAAGAGCGGACAGAGAGGGATTCGAATATTTATAAAGCCTCGTTTTCGCCTATATTTAGCCTTTAATTTTTTCCGTATGGAATACTTGTATGGAATGCGTTTATCACTAATGAAATAGTATTCTTCTAATTGAATTAAATTTCAACATCGTTCTCGCTTCATTACTTTCTTATGAATTTCTCGTCCTTGTCAGGTACACCGTCCTCGTCGCTTACATACCGCTCCACTGTCATGTGAAGATCATATTTATCTCGGAGCTCAGCGATCTTCTGCATCATGGGCGATGCGTGGTGACGGTCTATCGCCGCCTGATCTGTCCATTCGTCTATCAGCAAAACAGTTTCGGGAGCGTCAAAAGAAAGATAATACTCATATCGCAGATTACCGTCCTCTTTGCGTATTGCATCAACTGTTCCGCTTGAAGTCATTTCGTCTGCAAAAGCTCTGGCAGAGCCGTTTTTGCCAGTGTATCGGAGATTTACGATAATACTCATTGTATGCTCCTTTTATCAGATACCAAACGAATTGACCCATTCTTTCAGTTCGCTTACAGAAGCATTTGCGCTGAAACGCTTGCCGTCATTGATGACTGCACTGTCGGACACGCTGGGGCGAAGCTCCTTTGCAGAGTTACCCATTCCGCTTCCGCCGGATGTTGCAAATAAAATGATCGTCTTGCCAGAAAAATCATAGGCTTCAAGGAATGTATTGATAATAGTAGGTGCGACATACCACCATATCGGGAAACCAACAAATATCGTATCATAATCAGCGATATTTGCATTTGTATCCGCGATAGAAGGACGGAAAGACTTATCGTTCATCTCGACAGAACTTCTGCTATTCTTGTTCTGCCAGTTGAGGTCTGCGTTTGTGTAAGGTGTTTCAGGACGTATCTCGTAAAGGTCTGCCCCTGCTGCTTCTGCGAGATTTTTTGCCAGTTTAGCGGTCACGCCGCTTGCTGAAAAATATGCTACTAATTTTTTACTCATGATGATTACCTCCGTTTTATAGAATTATCGTTTATTAGCCCATACTTGTTTTCAATACCTGAACCACCTCATCATGTTCAAGCACCTTGTAGCCGCCGTTGAGAATGAATGTTGCATCTGCGATGCCCTCGATCATATTCTCGGTTGCACCGAGGTCTTTCAAGTTCATCACTAGCCCTATCTCCTTCATCCAATTTTCCATTGCATAAAGGCCCTCATTTGCAAGTTGTTCATCTGTCTTGCCTTCTCGGATTATGCCCCATACTTCTGTTGCAAAACGTGCGAATTTCTTCATACCGTAAGGCATGATATATCTGTAATACGGCAAAGATACCGCAGCCAAAGTCATACCGTGCGTAGCGTCTGTATAAGCACCAACTGCCTGACCGAGCATATGTACCATCCAGTCCTCGGACTTGCCTTTGCCGACAAGCGTATTCAGCGCCCATGTAGCCGTCCACATGATATTGGAACGTGCTTCATAATTCTGCGGATTCTCCACAGCGATACGGCTTGCATGGATAAGACCTCTCATCAGTCCCTCGCTGATATAGTCGGAGGTGTTGTCGTCCTCTCCTGAGAAATACTGCTCGCAGATATGGTTGAATATATCATAAATACCTGCGACCATCTGATATTTCGGCAGTGTCATGGTGTACTTAGGATTGAGAATAGAGAACTTCGGCATTACATCGTCGCCGAACACATGACCTATCTTCTGCTTGGTGTGGTGGTTTGTGATTACTGAGCCGCCGTTCATCTCCGAGCCAGTTCCTGTCATTGTCAGCACACAGCCCACGGGAATAATGTCACAGTTGGGTTCTTCAAAGCGGATAAAATACTTTTCCCACGGATCGTCATTGCAGTTGACAGAAACGGAAACTGCCTTTGAATAGTCGCATACAGAACCACCACCGACAGCAAGGATAAAGTCTGTCTTGTTCTCACGGGCAATAGCTACGCCCTCGTTCAGCTTGTCGGAAGTCGGGTTCGGCATAACGCCCGATACCTCTGCAACATTCTTGCCGCACTCCTTGAGGATAGCGATTATCTCGTCATACAGACCGTTCTTTTTGATAGAACCGCCGCCGTAAACGAACAGGACATTCTGTCCGTAGTTTTTCATCTCATCTTTGAGATAATTGAGAGATTCTTCTCCGAAATAGAGCTTTGTGGGATTGTGATAACTGAAATTTCCTAACATGATGATTACCTCCGTTTTTTGATTTATTAATTCAAGTTGAGTGTGTCGTACCACTCTTTTACTTCGTCTTTTGAAGCTCCGGCAGCGAAACGCTTACCTTCAAGCTGAGTTCCGATAGTTACAAGTTCCGAGATGTTCTTTTCACTTGTACTGATACCGCTGCTGCCAGACGTGCAGAACGGGATAACTGTTTTCTCTGAGAAATCATAGCTTTCAAGGAAGGTGTCTATAATGCGTGGTTCCTGTCCCCACCATATTGGGAAGCCGAGGAATATCGTATCATAGCTGTCGATAGAAGAAATAGGATCAACTATCTCAGGACGTACTGATTTATCATTCTGCTCCTGATTAGCTCGGCAGGAGGCATTATTGTATTCAATGTCCTCGTCCGTGTAAGGTACAGCCGCTTCGATAACATAGCTGTCAGCATTTGTAATGTTTATCAGATACTCTGCTATCTTTTCAGTGTTTCCTGTGCGTGAGAAGTAAACTACAAGAGTATTGCTCTCTGTGCTATCGGTTGCTTCTGCTGTTGCGTTGTTTTCCACTGTAACTTCGGGAATAGTTTTATCTTCTTTCGTCGTAGCTGTTGTAGTTGTATCCGTTGTCTGTTCCTGCTGTGTGGTTGTTACCTGCTGTGATGATTGGTTGTTGCTATCTGAACTTCCACAAGCTGTAAACGATACTAAGCAAGTACCTATAATAATAGAAAGCAGAATTTTACTTGTGATATTCATTAATGAGTTCTCCTTTTATGATATTGAAAGTGAAACCGTGACATCTCCGTCACCGAGCAAGGTTTTCAGTTCTTCCTGTGTGATATTATTGATATGACCGAGCTTTGTAAAATCCCATGTATTCTCGGCGTAATATATTGTGATCTTGTTGCCCTGATACAGAATAATGTCACCCGGTACTGTTGTGATCTTTTCATCATTTTTCGGTAAACTTTGAGGAAGATTGCCGACCTTTTCAAAATTACCGTAATCGCTCATATCTACGGTAATATTGCCTTGCTTCAAAAGCGCTGCCAAGGCCTGAGCCGAGCTGTTATCTTCAAGAGTTGCTGTAAGCTCCGTACCATTTACTGATATTTTCAGCTTATTGTCAGAATTTTCTTCGTTCAGAGGAAGTGTGTCATACCACGCTTTTACATCTTCTTTTGTAGCACCCGAAGAGAAACGCCTGCCTTCAAGCTGATTGCCTATTGGCACAAGTGCCTTGATATTTTTCTCACTTGTGGCAATTCCACTGCTTGCAGATGTACAGAACGGAATAACGGTCTTATCCGAGAAATCATAGCTTTCAAGGAATGTATCTATAATGCGAGGCTCCTGTCCCCACCAAATTGGATAACCGAGGAAGATAGTATCATAGCTGTCGATAGAAGCTATCGGGTTTGCTATCTCAGGACGAACCGACTTGTCGTTCTGCTCTTTGTTGGCACGGCAGTTATCGTCCTGATATTTTATATCCGCATCGCTGTAAGGCACAGCTGCTTCGATAACATAGCTGTCTGCATTTGTAATGTCTATCAGGTATTCAGCGATTTTCTCAGTGTTTCCGGTACGCGAGAAGTAGATAACAAGTGTATCATTGTCAGAAGCGGTATTCGTATTATTCAGAACTTCACGCCTCATCAAGCAGAGGTCAAATACGTCCCAACGGTCATCATTGTTCAAATCATAGGGCTTTCCTGTCAGATCTTCTTCCACAGGCTTAGCAAGAATGAAGTCCTGCAAATTGCGTACATCCTGTATAGTATATTTTGTCTTTTCTGTCGCAGCTGAAACAGCGTCGGCATCTGCTGATGTTTTTATCGTACCGCTTGTTGTCATCATAGCTGATACAGCGATAACTGTTGATGCAAGTAAAGAAATCAGCTTATTCATAAAGCACCTCCGTGTTCTATGTTCCATATCAAGTTATCGAGCTTATCAAGCATATTCTGTTCCTTGTGTATCGTATCGAGCAGAGCTTTTCTCGTTTTTCGCAGGATACGAATCTTCTCGGCACAGCAGCAGTTGTTCTCACAGCGTTTGAGGAATGACTCAACCTCTTCATCTGTCATACCTGAGCTTTTCAGTAAGTCGGCAAGCTCCTTATTGGTTATTTCGGGTATTGTCACCTTCATTCGATCACCTCCGCAAAAAAAAGAGTACAGGTTTATGTCCTGTACTCAGTATAACATATATTTCTCAATATGTAAAATGCTTATATTTCATACTTTGGTATGCTTAGAATGTATACTTTTGGCATGCTTAAGCATATACGGTTACTGAGCTGAATCAAAATTCATATTTCAAATCTATATACATAAGAATTTTTACTTTAAACTTTGTTCGAAAAATTCCTGTATTTTATCGAAAGGTATTTTATCAGTTTGATCATACAAGTCAGTGTGGTTTGCACCTTCGACAATATAAAGTTCTTTATTATTCGCATAATTTCCGGATGTCAACTTTTCATAAACTGTTTCACTGAAATAACGTGAATGTGCTTCGCTTCCGTGAACAAGGAGAACGGGGGTACGAATCTCATTTGCAAATTCCATCAAATGAGTATTCATAAGTGCACCTATAGTAGATGCGGCAAATCCATTGTTAGACCCAAGCGAACGAGTATGATAACCTCTATCTCTTTTATAGAATTCTATATAATCCTTTTGGAATTGAGGCATATCATCAGTGATTTCTTCGGGGTGTCCTCCTCCAAGTGCATATTCACCATTTTTATAATCCTCGGTACGTTGATTGCTTACGGTTTCACGCATTGCATATCTGGCATCTTCATCGTTTGAATCGTTATAACCGTATGCCATTACACGGCTCATATCATACATTGTTATTGCTGCGGTTGCCTTGATTCGAGTGTCAATAGCTGCTGTATTTACAGCATATCCACCCCATCCGCATATACCGATTATTCCTATTCTTTCGGAATCAACATTATCTTGTACCGAAAGGAAATCAACTGCGGCCTGAAAATCTTCTGTATTAATTTCCGGTGAATTCATATAACGTGGATAACCCCCGCTTTCGCCATAGAATGAGGGATCAAAGGCTATAGTCAAAAATCCTCTTTCTGCCATTTCCTGTGCATAGCGTCCGGAGACCTGTTCTTTAACGGCACTATATGGTCCTGCAAGTGCAATTGCCGGAAGTTTACCTTCATATTCCTTTGGTTCATACATATCTGCAGCCAATGTAATTCCAAAGTGATTTACAAAAGTAACCTTTTTGTGATTCACCTTATCACTCTTCGGGAAAACCTTATCCCATTCTTCTGTTAAAGCAATATTTTCTGCTTTTATTTGTGTATTTGTCATAATACTGTAATTTGTATTCTCAGATTCCGTCAGCCTTTGCTCTTCAGTTGTATTTATAGAATTCTCTTGTGTATTGCTTACTTGTACATTGCTGTTATCAGCACTTTTTGAACTTGCTGAATTTTCGCAGGCCACAAGAGATGCTGATAATATAACTGCCAATATACCTTCTAAAAGTCTCTTTTGTATTTTCATTACGTTTCCTCCTAAATTTGTTTTGTATAACGTGTAACATATAAAAGCACAAAGCTTTTCATAAATTTTTTAGTGCATAATCAGCACAACTTCATTTTTTATTACAAATGGCGTATAGCAGCATTTGTTCTTATAGTGTTAAAGGATTGGCTTCGTCTCATCGTTTGTCATTCAGGTTTTTTAGCAAACCGGCAAGCTCCTTGTAGGTTATTACAGCATCGTCTCTTTCATAATGTCACCTCCGTAAAAAAAAGAGTACAGGTTTATGTCCTGTACTCAGTATAGCATATATTTCTCAATATGTAAAATGCTTATATTTCATACTTTGGTATGCTCAAAATGTATACTTTTGATATTTAAGAATTTTTACCTACCGCTTTCTGTAGTAATAATACCACCGAAATAATCGGGATTGCCGTCTTTATCACTAAGGACAAAACCTCTTGTTGAGCAAACTACATATGTGCCGTCTGCCTTCCGTGCGCGGTAGTGTATTGCACGCACCTCTGCATTTCCGCACAAAACGGCATCCACAGCTTCACGGTATACTTTTATATCTTCCGGATGGATATGTTCCTGCCAGAGACGGTCAGCGTGATACATATACTCTGATTTCATTCCGAAGTCATCTACCAACGGCAATGACCAGCGTGACAGATCATACCGCATATCATTCAGAAAAACATAACCGCCGCCTGCTGTCGTATATAAAGCACCGAACATTCCGTCCAACAGACGTTTACGTTCAGCGGTTATAGGTGTATCTATTTTCTCCATATCCATGAAGCAATCTTTTACAAAAACGGATTTCAGATCTTTTTTATTGACATACATTTCCTGATCAGCTCTGTGAAGAACTGTATCGAATGTATCACCGTTTTCAAAGATTGCCATTCCGCAGGCAACCTCAGGACCGGAACGTGAACGCTTATTGGCTAATGATTCCTCCCTTAACTTTCCAAGCAGAGAGTCACGATCATCATAATCACGTCCATCAAGTATTACTACAAATTCATCTCCGCCGATGCGGAAAACAGGACTATGGTCATATATCTCACAGATCATTCGGCTTGCTCTCATCAATGCCTCATCACCAAAGCTATGACCTCTTGTATCATTTATCAGCTTTAGATCATTCATATCACACATGACGATACCAAAATGGAGATGTTCAGGAACTGAAAGTATCTTCTTTTTAATTTCCTCGGTATATTCGGCGAATGCATTTTTGTTTCGTATTCCTGTCAGAACATCAAGCCGTGCCATTCTCTGTGCAGATTGAAGATTTCTTTCACGTTCCTCACGCTCTTTCATCTCAGCTTCAATATTCTCAAGACAGCACAAGATATGAGCATTATCCTCGCACATGATCTCAAAGTGACGTACACGAATGATCTTACCATTGATTATCAGCCTATAGGCAACCGAATAAAAGCGATTATAGCTCAAACGCTCAAGAATTGCTGCCTTGCTATGAAGACTTATCACCAGATCCAGGTCATCTGGATGAACGCATTTTGAAGCGTTTTTCTGGGAGTCGGTGAAAAAGTCAGTACCATTTTGCGGAATTCCTGCCGAGCGAAGCATCTGTCCGGAAGTATATTCTGTATAATTACCTGTTTCAATGTCTACGTAATACAAGCTGTCAAAGTGCTTTGTCAATGTACGCGCGATCTGATTGAGCGCCTCCTGATTCATATCCATATGCCCCTCCTTGTCCGCAGAAAACTGCTGTTATTATTCTCTGCCTTTCCTTTATTATATCAAATCATATTGAAAAAGCCAAATGCCTGTATTTCATACTTTGGTATGCTCAGAATGTATACTTTTGATATATTCAAGGAATTTGCCTGCCGCTCCTGCATACGGGCTTAGCTTCTTCCACGCAAGCACCGAGGTCATGGAAAGCTCTGGTTTCAGCGGACGGAATGCAAAACGTGCAGGATCAAACATATCCACTGCTCCCTCAACTGCCAGAACACAGGCAATGCCACGTTCCGCAAGCGGTGCTACATTGTCGATCAGATTAAATGTCGCTGCTATATCAAGTTCCGAAACCGGATATTTAAGCCATTCTTCTATCTCTCCGCGCAGAGCATTACGGCTCGTCACCACAAG